>DAIMFV010000079.1:0-13698 GCA_036724365.1 Acidimicrobiales bacterium
CGAGAGCTTGGCTGCGGCGGTCGATGCCGCCGACGGCGATGTCGCCGCCATCATGCTCACACCCTTCCACCAGGGCTACTTCGAGACGCCGGCGATCCCCACCGAGGCGTTCGTGGCTGCGGTCCACAGCCAGGCGCGGCGGGCGGGCGCGGTCGTCGTGCTCGACGATGTGCGCGGCGGCATGCGCATGCACCCCGGCGGCAGCTCTCACGCCGCGATCGGGCTCGAACCGGATCTCGTGTGCTTTGCCAAAGCCCTCGCGAACGGTCGGGCCTTGTCGGTCTGTGGCGGTTCCGCAGCGTTGCGTGACTCAGCGGACCAGGTCGGCTACCTCGGCACCTTCTTCGGCAGCGCCGTCGCGCAGGCCGCGTGCCTGGCCACCTTTCGTGCCTTCGACCTCGAGGGCGCCTTCGAGGCGATGACGACCAGCGGCGGCCGACTGGCCACCGGCCTGGTGGCGGCCGCCGCCGCCGCTGGCGTGGCGATCGAGGTGACGGGTACTCCCACGATGGCCATGATCAGCATCGAGGGCGACGACTGGGACCGATATCTCAACCACATCTGGGCCGCCGGGATGGCGCGGCGCGGCGTTCGCATCCACCCGACGCAGGCGTGGTACATGTGCGCGGCCCTCACGGACGAACACGTGGACGCCGTGGTGGAGCGGGCGGCCGGCGCCTTCGCCGAGGTGGCCGCGGAGATCGCCCATCCCACCCGTGTCGGTCGCGAGAGGTGACGACGGGCGCGCTCGGTGGTTCGGCGCCGCCAGCGCGGCCGTTTCGCTTCGCGGTGGTGGCGGCCCGTCTGCACGATGCCCGGTCCTGGCGGCGGTTGTGCGGCGAGGTGGAGGCGCTCGGTTACGCATCCCTCTACCTCCCGGACTTCTGCATGCCGCAGATGGGTCCCCTCGCGGCGCTCGCTGCCGCCGCCACGCACACGACGACCCTCCGTCTCGGCATGCTCGTCGCCAACAACGATCTACGGCATCCGGCGGTGCTCGCCAAGGAGCTCGCCACGATCGACGTCCTCTCGGAGGGGCGCCTGGAATGGGGGATGGGCGCGGGCTGGTTCCCGCCGGGCTACCGGGCCCTCGGGCTGCCCTTCGACCGTCCGGCGGTGCGGGCCGCTCGCCTGTTCGAAGCGGTGGAGCTGATGCAGCGGATGTTCGCAGGGGCACCGGTCACCCACGAAGCCCGGCACTACCGCACCAGGGACCTGATCGGCGGGCCGGAGCCCGTCCAGCGGCCCCACCCGCCGCTCTTGATCGGCGCCGCTGGGCGGAAGATGTTGACCTTCGCCGGCGAGAAGGCGGACATGGTGAGCGTGAACCGGAGCTTCTCGACGGTCTCCTTCGGGGGCCGACCTCCGCGCCAACGACCCGACGAAGCGGTTGCCGAACAGATCGGATGGATCTCGGTGGCGGCGGGCGGTCGCCTCAGCGAGGTCGAGATAAGCATGGAGGTGAACCCTCCGGTCGTGGTGACCGACCACCAGCGAGGCGCGGTGGATCGGCTGGCGAGGGCAAGCGGACTGTCGCCGGAGCGGTTGCTGGCGGACCCCAGGACCTGGGTGGGGTCCACGGCGGCGATCGTCGACTCCGTCCGCGGTCACCGGGAGAGGTTCGGCGTCTCCCACTGGGTGGTGTTCGAGGACCACCTGCGAGACGCGGCACCGATCGTCGCCGAACTGGCGGGACGGTGATCGGCCTGCTGCCTGTCCGGCTGCGTTGGCTGACGACAACGCGGTGGGGGTCGTGGGGGTGGCGTCCGTAGGGTTGGCGCCACCCATGGACGAGCCGCCCGCTTCCCTGACCGCTGTGGATGGTGCTGCTCCGGTGGAGGCGGCGCGCCCGCTCGGGGCGTTCGAGGTGGGTGGGTCGCCCTCGCTCAAGCAGGTGCTCATGTTGGGGGCGTTCGTGGCCCTCGGTCCGCTCACCATCGACCTGTACCTGCCCGGCCTGCCCAACATCGAGGCCGACCTGGGCACCACCGCCTCCGCGGTGCAGCTCACCCTCACGGGCACGCTGATCGGCCTGGCGATCGGCCAACTGGTGGTCGGGCCGCTGTCCGATGCCCTCGGCCGGCGGCGCCCGATGTTCTACGGCACCGCGGTGCACGTGGTGGCGTCGGTGCTGTGCTTCCTCGCACCGTCCATCGCCTTCCTCGGTGCGGCCCGGGTGCTCCAGGGCGCCGGCGTCGCGGCCACCGCAGTGGTCACCATGGCCGTGGTGCGGGATCTCTACTCGGGTCGCGCCGCAGCCCTCCTCATCTCCCGGCTGATGCTCGTGCTCGGCGTCGCGCCGATCCTGGCCCCCACCCTCGGGGGGTTCGTGCTCGCCGTCACCGACTGGCGGGGCCTGTTCGCCGTGCTCGGCGCGGTGGGGGTGATCCTCATGGTGGTCGTGTACGTCGGCCTCCCCGAGACCCTCCCGCCGGAGCGCCGCCGCCAGGCCACCATCCCCGACATCAGCCGCACCTACCGGATGCTGCTGGCGGACCGCACGTTCTTCGCGCTGGTGCTGGTGGCCGGGTTCTCCATGGCGTCGATGTTCGCCTACGTGTCGGGCTCGTCGTTCGTGATGCAGGACCAGTTCGGTCTGAACGAGCAGGAGTTCGGGTTGGTGTTCGGGGCCGGTTCGGTCTGGTTGATCGCCGGCACCCAGCTCAGCGCCCGGCTCCTGCGCCGCTTCGAGCTGCGCCAGATCCTGTTCGGCTCGCTCGCGGCCGCCGCGGCGTCCAGTGCCGTGCTGCTGGTGGTGTCGGTCGCCGGGATCGGCGGCCTCCCTGGCGTGCTCGTCCCGCTCTGGATCACCCTCGGCCTCACCGGCGTGGCCATGCCCACGGCACCGGCCATCGCCCTGTCGCTGCACGGCGAGGCCGCCGGCACCGCGGCGGCGCTGCTCGGCGCGGTCCGCTTCGGCATCGGGGCGGTGGCGGCCCCGGTGGTGGGCGTGCTCGGCAACGACGCCGTGGCCATGTCCCTGGTGGTGGCGGTGGGCATGGCGCTGGCCCTGGCCGCCCTGGTGGTGGGCGTGCACCGCGACGCCGGCGTCGACGACCCCGACCACCCCCACGACACCCACTTGCGCGACGCCACCCTCACCGACGAGGCCATCGACGAGGCCGGGCTCGGCGTCATCTGGAGCGAGTAGCCCAGGACCCGGAGCGGCGCCGGAGACTCGGGCCGGGGTGGCGGTCCGGCCTCGGTAGTCTGCCGGCGGTGCGTTGCGCTCCCCGTCTGATGGCCGTGCTCGTGGTGTTCCTGGTGCTGTCGTCGGGGTGCAGCGACGACGACGGCGGGGACGCCTCTGCTCCCGAGGAGACCGCCACCACGACGGGGGTCGGTGCCGGCACCGCGGCCACCGACCCGGCGGGCGCCGACGACGACCGGTGTGAACCGGCCGCCGGGATCGGACCCGGCACCGAGGTGCTGGAGGTGGCGTCGGGTGGGGTCACCCGGAGCGTGCAGCGGGTGCTGCCAGCCCAGATCAGTGACGGAGCCCGGCTGCCGCTCGTCATCGATCTGCACGGCTTCTCCTCCGGCATCGACGAGCAGAGCCTGTTCTCCGCCATGCCCGAGCGGGCCGGCGCCCGGGGCTTCGTGGTCCTGACCCCGCAGGGCGTGACGGCGACGGTGCCCATCGGTGGCGCGGTGCTCGAGGCGGCCTACTGGAACGCGCAGAGTACCGAGCCAGACGGAGCGGTGGACGACGTGGCCTTCCTGACCGACCTGATCGAGACCGCCGTGACCGACCTGTGCGTGGACCCGGCGCGGGTCCACCTCACCGGCAACTCGATGGGCGCAGCCATGGCCACCACCATGGCCTGCGCCCGGCCGGACCTGATCGCCTCCATCGCGCCGATCGCGGGCGTGAACCTGGCCGCCGAATGTGACGACCCGGGCCCCGTGCCCGTCCTGGCGTTCCACGGCGACGCCGATCCCATCGTCCCCTTCGAGGGCGGGGCCACCGCCCGTCAACCCAGCGACCTGGTCCCGGTCCCCGATCGCATGGCGGACCTGGCCACGGCCGCCGGTTGCGACCCGACGGCGGTCACCACCCGCGTCCGCGACGACATCGACCACACGGTGTGGAGCGGGTGCGAGCCCGGCGTGGACGTGCAGCTCTACCGGGTGATCGGTGGCGGCCACACCTGGCCGGGGATGCTCGACTACGTGGACATGGGGCGCCTGGCCGAGATCGGCCAGGACCAGGCGCTGGTGTCGGCCGCCGGTCTGGACCTGGCCCAGGTCGCCGGCAACATGACCACCAGCATCTCGGCCACCGACCTGGCGCTCGACTTCTTCGAGGCCCACCCCCGGACCGGCTGACCCGGTCCGGGGCATCGGCTGACCCTACGGGGGGTGTCCGGCCGCGCCCCCTCAGGTGGGATCGAGGCGCTCGATCACCTGGAACCAGGCGCACACCACCGGCTCGTCGGCGCGGACCTCGTGGCCCAGTTCGGCGTAGAACGCCCGGTGGCCGGTCTGCCAGTCCTCGACCGAGGTGAAGCCCTCTCCCTCGGCGGCGGCGAACTCGAAGGGCACCTGGTCGAACGGGTGGACCTCGACGCGCGTCACCTCGAGCACGGCGACCGGGAGGTCGGCGCTGTCGAGCAGGACCTGGCGTTCGCCGACGCGGTCGATCTCCTCGTCGTCGGGCTCGTAGTCAACGGCGAGCAGGCCCGCGGTGGCCTGCTTGGTCCCGGCCAGCACCAGCGCGGTGAGCTCGTCGCGGAACGGCCCCGGCGTCGCCAGCCCGAACGCCCGCATCCCGTCCACCCGCGGCCACATGGCGCGCACCCTACGAGTCCCGAGCGTTCCGGCCCGCCCGGTCGGGGCGGACCCGCTAGGAAGTCGTCGTGGAATCCAGCCCGGTCTGCCCGTTCGAGGTCGACGACCCGGTCATGGGCAACCGGTGGGAGACCCTGACGTTCCTGCACTGGTCGTTCGAGCCCGACGTGGTGCAGCGCCTGTTGCCCGACTGGCTGTCGGTCGAGCCCGTCGACGGCCGGGCCTGGGTGGGGCTGGTCCCCTTCTTCATGCGGGTGTCCACCGCCGGCGGGCTCCGGGCGCCGTGGGCGTCGAACTTCTGCGAGACCAACGTGCGCACCTACGTGCGAGACCGAGAGGGTCGAACCGGGATCTGGTTCCTGTCGCTCGACGCCGCCCGCTTCGGGGCCATGGCCGTGGCCCGCACCACCTACCGGCTCCCGTACTTCTGGTCCGCCATGTCGCTGGACCGTTCGGGTGACGAGGTCACCTACCACTGCCGGCGCCGCTGGCCGGGACCCCGGGGCGTGACCAGCCACGTCCGCGTGGCGGTGGGTGAGCCCTACGAGACCCGGGACCTGGCCGACCTCGACCACTTCCTCACCGCCCGGTGGGTGCTGTTCAGCTCGTCAGGCCAACGGCACCGCTTCGCCCGGGCCTGGCACGAACCGTGGTCGCTGCGTCGGGCCGAGGCCCGGGAGGTGGACGACGGTCTGTTGCAGGCCGCCGGCCTGCCCCGCCCCGAAGGATCCCCGCTGGTGCACTTCTCCGAGGGGGTCGACGTGCGCATCGGCAAGCCCGAGCGCTACCACTGATCCGCACTGATCCCGGGCCCGGCCGGGGGCGAGCCGGTACCGTCCGGTGCGGGGGACAGCCGGCGGTCACGAGCAGGGGGACCCGATGCCAGCACTCGAGTCGCACCCGTGGTCGAGCGGGTTCACCTGGACCGACCACGCCGGCCCGTCGTCGACCCTCACCCCCGAGCAGGTGGCGGCGTTCGACCGGGACGGCTACGTGGTGCTCCCCGACCTGGTGCCCCCGGATCTCCTGGCCGAGGCCACCGCCGCCATCGACGGCTTCGACGCCGAGACCGAGGCGTTCCTCGCCACCCTCGACGGCGGGCGGTTGGCCATCGCCGAGGCCGGCGCCATCACGTTCAGCATCCACCTGGCAGCCCGGTCCGCGGTCCTGCGCCGGCTGGTGTCGCACCCGAACCTGGTGGGCGTGGTGGCCGACCTGGTGGGCCCCGACGCCCGGCTCTACTGGGACCAGGCCGTCTACAAGAAGCCCGAGAAGCCCCGTCGCTTCCCGTGGCACCAGGACAACGGCTACGCCTTCGTGGAGCCCCAGCAGTACCTCACCATCTGGCTGGCCCTCACCGACGCCACCGTGGACAACGGCTGCCCGCAGGTGGTGCCCGGCCTCCACCGGCGGGGCACGCTGCGCCACCACTACGTGGATCCCCTCGGCTGGGAGTGCCTGACCGATCCCGACGGGGTGGTCCCCGCCCCGGTGGCGGCCGGCGGCGCGGTGGTGTTCTCGTCGCTCACGCCGCACCTCACCGGGCCGAACGTGACCGGCGCCGTCCGCAAGGCCTACATCGTCCAGTATGCGCCCGACGGCGCCGAACGGCTGGAGGGCGACTGGACGGCCGGTCCACCCTCGGGCCGCACCCGCTGCAACGACGCGGTACGCCAGCCCCTGGTGCTCCGGGGCGGCGAACCCGGCGCCTGGGAGCCCGGTGCCTGAGGGCCCGGTACCTGGGAATCCGGTACCCGCCCCCGCTCCCCGCCGGCGGGTCGGTCGGTCTCGCCGCCGGGCGGTGGTCGGCTTCGCCGCGATCACCGCGCTGTGGCTGGGTGCGGTCACCTTCGTGGCGGTCGACGGCGAGCCCGTGCATCCCGCGGCGCGTGAGGCGGCGGAGGAGATCGCCGCCGAGGACGCGGTCGACGTGGAGGCGGTCACCGGCGCCCGGGAACCGGTCGGCAGCGTCGAGGTCCCGCTCGCCGACCGCACCGCCTCGGACCGCGGCGTCACGCCCGAGGCCATGCGCATCGCCTTCCTGCACCCGTCGGCCGACTTCCTCAGCGACGCCGCCGGCCTGACCTACACCGGGCGCCCCACCGCCGAGGTGGTGCAGCCCTTCATCGACGAGGTCAACGCCAACGGCGGCATCAACGGGCGACGGCTCGAGCCCCGCTACATCGAGTTCAGTCCCATCGACCCGGCCAGCATGCAGGCCGCCTGCCTGCAGGCTGCCGAGGACGACCTGGTCTTCGCCGCCCTGCCCCTCGGCGGCCTCTACGGCGACGGCGAGGTCTGCATGGGCCAGCGTGAGATCCCCACCATCACGCCCAACTCCTCGTCGGTCGACGTGCTCTACGGGCGAGACGCCGGCTGGGTGCGCCAGACCGCCATGAACAAGGACCGCACCCTCAAGAACTGGGCCGACTGGCTGCTCGAGTCGGGCACGGCCACCGTCGACACCCGCATCGGCGTGGGCTACGCCGACGTCCCCGAGGACACCCCGCTGGTGCAGGACGTGTTCGTGCCGTACCTCCGTGAGATCGGGTTCCGCAACGTGGAGGTGGCCGTGCTCAACCTGAGCGACGTCGACGGAGCCATCGCCTCGGCCGGCCGGGTGGCCAACCGCCTCGCCGCCACCGACGTGGAACTGGTGCTGCCGGTGGCGGGGAACATCCTGTTCTCCCTCGTCCTCGGCGAACTGGCGAACATCGGCTTCCAGCCCCGGTTCTCGGCCAGCGACTTCGGGAGCCTGGCCCGAGACGACGTCGGCTACTACCCGGCCGAGCAGTGGGCGGGAACCGTTGGCATCACCTCGGCGCTGACCGGCGCGGTGCTGGTGGACGGCGTCCCCGACACCGACGCCGCCCAGGAGTGCCTCGCCGCCTACACCGCCGACGGGCGCACCATCGCCCGGGACGTCTCGGACCCGAGTCGGGCCGACGCCATCGAGGTGGGGATGATGCTGCTGGCCTGCCAGCAGGTGGCCCTGTTCACCGACGCGGCCCGGCGGGCGGGGCCCAACCCCACGGGCGCGTCGCTGCTGGCCGCCGTGGATGACACGGGACTGTGGACCCACCGGGTCACCACCACGCCGTCGTTCACGTTCGAGCCCGACAAGTTCGACGGCGCCGACGAGTTCGCCGCCGTGCGCTTCCAGGCGAACTGCGTGGGCGACCTGGGCTGCTACCGCCGCATCGAGGGCTTCCGCCGGGGGACGTGGTGAGGGCGAGCTGGCGGGGGCTGTCGGCCCCGCCGGACGGACCGTCGCTGCGGCGGGTGGTGACCGAGACCGGCCGCTACCCGCTGGCTGCCCTGTTCGCCCTCAACTTCGTCGACGAACTGGACCGCGCCGTGTTCGCGGTGATGGCCCCGGCCATCCGCGACGAGTTCGACATCTCCAACACCGTCCTCGGCCTCATCGTGGGTCTGCAGGTCGCCGTGGTCCTCGTGCTGTCGGTGCCCATCGGGTACCTCGCCGTGCGGGGCAGCCGGGTCCGGATCCTGCGCTGGTCGGCGGTGATCTGGGCGGTCTTCCAGATGCTCACCGCAGCCGTGGTCCGACTGCCGTGGTTCGTGGCCATGCGCATCGGCACCGGGCTGGGCAAGGCCGCGGTGGAGCCGGTGGGCAAGTCGCTGCTCACCGACATCTACCCCTCGCACGCCTGGAGCCGCGTCCTCGCCGCCTACGGCTCGGCCAACCCCGTGGGCGGGGTGATCGGGCCCCTGCTGGCGGGGGCGGTGGGCGTGGCCGTGGCCGGCGACGGGGCCTGGCGGTGGGCCATGGTGATCCTCGCCTTCCCCACCTTCGTGGCGCTGGTGGCCGCCCGGCGGCTGCAGGACCCCGATCGCCGGGCCGTGGCCAGCTACGAGGGTTCCCACGCCGCCGATCCCGACAGCGTGGTCCACCAGGACTTCCGGCGGTCGTTGCGACGGGTCATCCGCATCCCCACCTTCCAGCGCCAGCTGGTGGGCATCGGCGTGCTCGGCTTCTCGCTCATCGGTGTCGCGGTGTTCGGATCGATCCTCTGGGACGAGGTCTACGGGGTGGGCGAGGGCGGCCGCGGGGTGATCGCGGCCATCTTGGCCACGGCCGGTCTGGTGGGCACCGTGATCGGGGGTCGGGTGGGGGAGCGGGCCTTCGCGTCGGATCCGGTGCGCGCCGTGCGGATGGCCGGGCTCGGCATCGGCACCTTCGGCCTGTTCGTGGGGGCCGCAGTGTTGATGCCCTCGGTGGTGCCCATGGTGGCCATCCTCTGGCTGGCCACCGTGGCCGTCTCCATCGTGGCCTCGCCGCTCAACGTCACCCTGAGTGCCATCAGCCCGCCGCACCTGCGCCCGCTGATGTTCTCCATGCTCGGGCTCTACGTCGCCCTCTTCGGCGGCATCGGCGGCGGGCTGCTGGTGGGGCTGATCGCCGACGCCGCCGGCATCCGGGCCGGCATGCTCGCCCTGCTCCCGTTCGGGCTGGTCGGCGGGCTGATCATGGCGTCGTCGGGCTCCACGGTGCTGGAGGACATGGCCGCGGTTGAGCGTGAGCTGGCCGACCAGGACCGTCGGCTGGAGCGGCCCGCGGCGGTGGTCGCCCCGGTGCTGGAGGTGGCCGGCCTCGACTTCGCCTACGGCCCGGTCCCGATCCTCACCGGGATCGAGTTGTCGGTGGCCGAGGGTGAGATCGCCGCCCTCCTCGGCACCAACGGGGCGGGCAAGTCCACCCTGCTGCGGGTGGTCGCCGGCCTCGAGATCGCCCAGCGGGGCCGGGTCCGGCTGTTCGACGTGGACGTCACCGAGGCGCTGCCCCACGACCGGGTGGCCGACGGCCTCTCCCTGGTGGAGGGGGGCCGGGCCACGTTCCCCACCCTCACCGTGGAGGAGAACCTGCGGGTGGGACCCCGGTCGGCGCGCCGGGACCGCCAGGCCATGGCCTGCCGCGTCGACGAGGTGCTCGACCGCTTCCCCGAGCTCGTGCCCCACCTGGACCTGCCGGCCGGCACGTTGTCGGGTGGGCTCCAGCAGATGCTGGCCCTGGGTCGGACCCTGGTGGGTCGACCCCGGCTGCTGTTGGTCGACGAGCTGTCGCTCGGTCTGGCTCCCGCCGTGGTCCAGCGCCTCCTCGCCGTGGTGCGGGAGCTCAACGACGACGGCGTCACCGTGGTGGTGGTCGAGCAGTCGGTGAACGTGGCCCTGTCGCTCGCCCACACCGCCCACGTGCTGGAACGGGGCCGCATCCGCCACTCGGGCCCGGCCGCCGACCTGGCCGGGCAGCCCGACCTGTTCCGGGCCGTGTTCCTGGGCGGTCGGGCCGACGCTCCCACCCTCCTCGGGATGGCGTGATGCTCGTGGCGTTCGAGGTGCCCGTCGAGACGGTGGCGGTCGGGGCGGTGGGGGGGCTGGCCTACGCCCCCCTCGCCACCGGACTGGTTCTGGTGCACCGCGCCCAGCCGGTGGTGAACCTGGCCCACGTCCAGATCCGATCGGCGGGCGCCGCCGTGCTCGCCTACCTCGTGAACCAGTTCGGGCTCCCGTGGCCCCTGGCCTTTCTGGTCGGCGTCGCCGCCTCGGCCGGCATCGCCGCCCTGGTGGAGATGACGGTGATGCGGCGCCTGGCCGACGCACCCCACCTCACCGTGCTGGTGGCCACCGTCGGGTTGGCCCAGCTCCTCGTGCTGGTCACCTACCTGGTCACCGACCACACCCCGGACCGGGTGAACGGCTTCCCGTCGCCGATCGACGCGGCCCGAACGGTGGGCGGTGGCGGCCTCGTGCTCTCCACCGGCCAGCAGCTCGTGCTCCTCCTCGTTCCACCCGCCCTGATCGCCGTGGCCGCCCTCCTCCGGTTCACCGACCTCGGCATGGTGGTGCGGGCCGCGTCGGAGAACCGAGACGCCGCCAACCTCGCCGGCGTCTCGGTCGGCCTGGTCACCACCGGGGTGTGGGCCCTGGCCGGAGGGCTGGCCGGGGTGACCGCCGGCGCCCTGGCCCCCGACCGGGGGCTCGTGCTGTCCGACGCCTTCAGTCCCGACCTGTTGGTGCGCGCCCTGGCCGCCGCCGTGGTGGCCCGCATGGCCAGCATCGGCGTGGCCTGCCTGGCGGGTGTCGCCATCGGCGTCCTGGAGCAGGTGGTGTTCTGGAACTGGCCCGACGCCTCGGGCGCGGTTGAGCTGCCCCTGCTCGCGGTCGTCCTCGTCGCCTTCGTCGTGCAGCCCGCTGGTCCGGTGGGGCGCGGCCGCCACGACCGCCTCGGGCTGGCGGCCATGGGCGCCCGCCCGCTCGCCCCGGTGTTGCGCCGAGATCCCCGGGTGAGGCGGGCCACCGTCGTGGGCGGAGTCGTCCTGGTGGCGCTCACCGCGGCCCTTCCCCTCGCGCTCAGCAACGCCCGCACCCTCACCCTGGTCGGGGTGGGCTGCTTCGTCATCCTGGCGCTGTCGATCACCGTGCTCACCGGGGCGGCCGGACAGGTGTCGCTGGGCCAGGTGGCGTTTCTCGGGGTGGGCGCGGCCGTGGCCTACCAGGTGTCGCGCTCCCACGACCTGCCGTTCGTCGTGGGCCTGGTGGCCGCCGCGGTGGTCGGTGCCGCCCTCACCGTGGCCGTGGGCCTGCCCGCCCTGCGCCGGCCGGGGCTGTTCCTGGCCGTCACCACCCTGGCCTTCGCCCTGGTCACACCCCGGTGGCTGCTGCCCCGGACCTGGATGCTCGGCTCGGGTGTGACCATGACCAGGCCGGAGCTGGCTGGCGTCGACTTCGGCGACCAGCACGCCTACTACCTGCTGGTCCTGGCCGTGCTCGTGGTGTCGATCGCCGCCACGCGCGCCCTCGTGGGCGGACCGGTGGGGCGCGCCATGGTGGCCGTCCGGGACAACGAGCGGCAGGCCGCCGCTCTCGGACTGGGGCCGACCCGGACCAAGGTGCTGGCCTTCGCCGTGGCCGGCGCCATGGCGTCGGCCACGGGCGGTCTGTACGGCGCCGCCATCGAGAACTTCGGGCCCGAGAACTTCGCGGTGGCCGACGGCCTCCGCATGCTCTCGGTGGCTGTGATCGGCGGGCTCGGGTCGGTGGCCGGCACCGTCGTCGCCGCCTTCACCATCTTCGGCATCGACCGGCTGGTCAGCATCCCCCAACTCCGGCTGCTCACCTCCTCCATCGGGCTCCTCGCCGTCGTGCTGTTCCTGCCCGGCGGTCTCATCCAGCCCCTCGCCGCCGTCCGCGACGCCCTGGCCCGCCGCCTCGCCGGGGCCGGTGTGGGTGAGGGTGAGGGTGAGGGTGACGATGCCCCCGGCCCGGTCGCGGCCGCCGATGCCGGCGCTGGTGGGGCGGCGGCTCTCGCCGCGGTGGCGGGTGACCTGGCGCCGACCTACACCCCCGAGCGTGGGTCGCCGTGTCTGCGGGTGGAAGGCGTGACCGTCCGCTTCGGCGGCATCGTGGCCGTCGACGACGTGAGCCTGGAGGTGGCCCAGGGTGAGGTGGTGGGTCTGCTCGGCCCCAACGGCGCCGGCAAGACCACCCTGCTGGAGGCGGTCAGCGGGCACGTGCGCCCCTCCGTGGGCGCCGTCGAGCTCGCCGGCCGGTGTCTCGACGGTCTGACCCCACAGGCCCGGGTCGGTCACGGCCTGGTCCGCTCCTTCCAGGACGCCCGGCTGTTCCCGTCGCTCACGGTGCGCCAGGTGCTGCTCCTGGCCCAGCAGCACCGGTTGCCCACGCCCACCGCGGCGGCACTGCTGGGAACGCCGGGGGCGCGTCGCCGCGAACGCGAGCGGGCCACCCGCGTCGATGCCGTGCTGGACGCGGTCGGACTGGAGCCCTACGCCGACGCCCGCGTCGGCGAGCTGTCCACCGGCACCCGCCGGATCTGCGAGCTGGCGGCGGCCGTGTCACTCGGGCCCCGACTGCTGTTGCTCGACGAGCCGTCGGCGGGCCTGGCCCAACGGGAGGTCGAGGAGCTGCCCCGGGTCCTGACCGACCTGGTGGCGCGCACGGGCGTGAGCCTGGTGGTGGTCGAGCACGATGTGCCCTTCCTGGCCGCGGTGGCCGACCGGCTGGTGGCCATGCAGGCGGGGAAGGTGATCGCCGACGGCACGCCGGCTGCGGTCTGCGCCGACGAACAGGTGGTGCACGCCTACCTCGGCGGCGACGCCACCGCCATCGCCCGGTCCGGTCCGACGGGTTCCTGACCCCATTGCAGGTGTCACCACCCTGGTGGCCACGGCCGGGGTGGGGGACACTGGTCGGAGCCAGTCCGCCCCCCAGGAGGTCCCGCGATGGCCAAGAGCGAGTCGGAGCCGAAGATGCCGCCGCCGTGGTTCGTGCACACCTTCTGGAAGGGCCACCGGCTCCTCCACCGGGTCAGCGGCGGCCGGTTCCTGTGGACCCCGGCCAGCAAGAAGGGGTGGGGTGCGGCCCGGCTCACCACCACGGGGCGCCGGTCCGGCACGGACCGCACCGTGATCGTGGGGTACCTGCACGATGGCCCCAACCTGTCGGTGATGGCCATGAACGGCTGGGACGAGGGCCACCCGGCGTGGTGGCTGAACCTCGAGGCCCATCCCGACGCCGTCATCAAGCTCTCGGGTGAGGAACCGCGCCCGGTCCGCGCCCGAGCGGCGGCGGGGGAGGAGCGCGAGCGGCTCTGGCAGCAGTGGCGTGACGTGAACCCCGAACTGGATGGCTACGCCGCCCGGCGAACCACCGAGACCCCGGTGGTCGTGCTCGAACCGCTGGAAGCTCCGAGTACCTGACCAGCGTCATCGCGGGGGTGACCAGGGAACTCGGCTGGGGGCCGGGGCTGGGGCCGGGGCCGGGGTCAGGGGCATTGGTCGGGGTCACCGTCGTCGCTGCTGGAGGCGGAGCCGTTGCGAGACCCGCCGGACCCGCCGCCTTGGCGCTTGGCGTCTCGGCGGCTGCTGGGTG
>DAIMFV010000080.1:0-13697 GCA_036724365.1 Acidimicrobiales bacterium
GGCGCGGCCTGTCCCCCCGCCGGCGCGGGGGGCCCGCGGGCACCTGTGTGGCCGCGCGTTCCCCGGGCGCCCCCGCCGCCGCAGGGCGCCGGCCGGCGTACCCCACCATCGAACGGTTCGGGTTCCTCTTCGCCTGGCACCACCCCGCCGGTGGCGAACCCACCTTCGACATCCCCGACCTGGACCTGGCCGGGTGGACCGCTATCACCGTCACCACCATCCCGATCGCCGCCCACGTGGAGACCGTGCACGAGAACGGGGTCGATGCCGTGCACTTCGGCGTGGTCCATGGCTTCCCGCTGTCGGGCACCCGCTATGAGGAACGGGGCCCGTCGTTCCACTCCGAGTTCCACTTCGCCACGCCCAACTTCCTACGTGAGGGCCCGCCGGAGATCACCACCTTCTTCGACACCGACGCCCACGGGCTGGGCTACGCCCACTCGCTCAACACCGCCGAGGCCGTGGGCCTGCGCTACCGGGTGCTGCTGCTCACCACCCCCACCACGGCCGGGTCGCTCGACTTCACCGTGGCCACCACCGTGCAGCGGCCCGCCGAGGGCGACCGGGTGGCGGGCGTGCCGGTGGACGAGGTGGCCGACTTCATGCACCGCGGCGCGGTGGGCGGGGTCCGCCAGGACGTGCCGATTTGGGAGGGGCTGCGCTACGTGGACCAACCCCGGCTGGTGAAGGGCGACGGCCCCATCCCCCGGTTCCGCCACTGGGCCCGCCAGTTCCACCCGGCCTGAACGCGACGGTGCCCGCCCCGAGGGGCGGGCACCGTGCGTTCGGGTGACCCCGGGCCGGGGCCCGGATCGGTCAGGACGCCGTGGGGGTCAGAACGGGGTGGGGGGCTGGCTGCCGGTCTGGCCGCCCGAGCCACCGCTCTTGGGGAGCTCGCCGCCCTCTTCCTGGAACTTGAGGAAGGCCCCGCCGCCCAGGCCGAGCGCCGCGATGGTGGAGAGGAAGATGCCGATGCCCCGGTCGAGCACGTCGGTGCCGGCGTCGTCGGCGCCGATCAGCAGGCGGAGGACCACCAGCAGGGCGGCGGCGCCGCCCAGGCCCAGCACCACCAGCGGGTAGGGCACGGGCAGGTCGGGGAGGGTGACGCCGTCGAGCACCTTGGTGACCAGCACGTAGCCCACCAGGATCAGCCCGAACAGCACCGGAACGATGCCGGTGAAGAAGTAGTCCCAGCCGCTCTGGCTGGCGCTGTAGCCGCCGAACTCCCACTTGAACCACGGGAAGAACGAGAAGACGAACAGGGCGATGCCGGAGCCGGCGATCACCTTGTCTCCGGTAGAGAGCTTGCTGAGATCCATGGACCCGCCTCCTGTGGCGTCTGCTGCTGCGATACGCGCTGTGCCCGCCAACGTACTTCACCGTGTGTGGCCGGTCGGTGAACCCCGCCCTACGAAGCGGTGTCGGTTGGGGGGCGGCGCGGCGCGATCGGTAGCGTCGGTCCACGTGCGCATCGCGGTGCTGGTGTCGGGAACGGGGAGCATCCTCACCGCCATGCTCGACGCGGGCGTGCCCGTCGCCGTGGTGGCCGCCGACCGGCCCTGCCGGGGCCTGGGCCTGGCCACCGACCGTGGCATTCCGGCCGAGCTGGTGGAGCGCACGAGCTTCGGTCCCGACTTCGACCGCGATGCCTACTCCCAGCGGCTCGCCGACGTGCTCACCGGCCACCAGGTCGACCTGGTGGTCATGGCCGGCTTCGGCACCATCCTCACCGAGCCCATGCACCGGGCCTTCCCCGACCGGATCCTCAACACCCACCCGGCGCTGCTGCCCTCGTTCCCCGGCTGGCACGCGGTGCGCGACGCCCTGGCCCACGGGGTGAAGGTCTCGGGCTGCACCGTGCACGTGGCCGGGCTCGACGTGGACACCGGGCCGATCCTGGCCCAGGAGGCCGTGCCGGTCCTGGCCGACGACACCGAGGGCTCGCTCCACGAGCGCATCAAGGCCGTGGAGCGCCGCATCTACCCCGAGACGATCCTGGCCATCCTCGAGCGCGGCACGGTGCTGGTGTGACCCCGGCCCGCCCGACCTCTTCCTCCGGTCCGGCCGCCTCCGGCCTGGCCTCGCCCGACCCGGCCGCTCCCGGCCTGGCCGCACCCGATCTGAACCGAACCACCCAGACCCGAAGGGACCCCCAACCATGAGGGCGCTGTTCTCCGTGTACGACAAGTCCGGCATCGTCGAGCTGGCCTCCGGGCTGGCCGAGCTGGGCTGGGACCTGGTGTCCAGCGGCGGCACCGCCGCGGCCCTGCGCGAGGCGGGCCTCACCGTCACCGACACCGAGACCCTCACCGGATTCCCCGCCATCCTCGGGCACCGGGTCATGACCCTGCACCCCAAGCTGCACGGTGGGATCCTGGCCGACCGCACCAAGGCCGACCACGTGGCCGACATGGAGGCCCACGGCATCGAGCCCATCGACCTGGTGGTCACCAACCTGTACCCGTTCGGTTCCGACCCGGCCGCCTTCACCCACGGCGGCGACACGGCCGAGGACCTGATCGACATCGGCGGGCCTGCCATGACCCGGGCCGCGGCCAAGAACCACGCCCAGCTCGGCGTGGTGGTGGACCCGGCCGAGTACCCCGCGGTGCTGGAGGAGATCCGGGACCACGGCGCCCTGTCGGCCGACACCCGCCGCCGCCTGGCCCGCACCGCCTTCGCCCACACCGCCGCCTACGACGCCGGCGTGGTGGCCTGGTTCGACGCCGAGGCCGGCGACCTGCTGCCCCCCACCCTGCACGTGGCCGCCACCCGGGAGGACCGCACGCTCCGCTACGGCGAGAACCCCCACCAGGCCGCCGCCCTCTACCGCGACCAGGGCGCGGAGCCGTGGTGGGCCACCACCACCCAGCACGGCGGCATGGCCCTCAGCTACCTCAACCTGTTCGACGCCGACGCCGCCTGGCTGCTGGCCCACGACCTCGGGTCGCTCGGCGGCACGGTCAGCCCGGCCCGCCCCGCGGTGGCCATCATCAAGCACGCCAACCCGTGCGGCGCCGCGGTGGCCGATTCCCTGGCCGACGCCTACGCCAAGGCCTTCGACTGCGACCCCCGCTCCGCCTTCGGCGGCATCGTCGCCCTGAACCAGCCGGTCGACGACGCCACGGTCGAGGCCATGGTGGCCGCCGCCCAGGCCGACGTGGTGATCGCCCCCGGCTACGGCCCGGGCGTGGTGGAGCGCCTCCAGGCCAAGCGCAAGAACACCCGGCTGCTGGAGGCGGTGGCCCCCACCGCCGCAACCCGCCACCTGCGCCCGATCTCGGGCGGTTGGCTGGTGCAGGAGCCCCACCGCCTGGTCACCCCGCCCGCCGAGTGGCGGGCGGTCACCGAGCGCCAGCCCACCGACGCCGAGCGGGCCGACGCCGCCCTGGCCTTCCGCATCTGCGCCGCCGTCACGTCCAACTCGATCGTCCTGGTGAAGGACGGCGTGGCCTGGGGCATCGGCGCCGGCCAGCAGAACCGGGTGGAGGCCGGCCAGATCGCCGCCGAGAAGGCCGCCGGCCGCGCCGCCGGCGGCGCCTGCGCCAGCGACGCCTTCTACCCCTTCCCCGACGGCATCGAGGCCGCCGCCGCCGCCGGCGTGGCCGTGATCGTCCAGCCCGGCGGTTCCGTCAAGGACGAAGCCACCATCGCCAAGGCGAACGAGCTCGGCGTCGCCATGCTCTTCACCGGAGAGCGCCAGTTCAAGCACTGACCCCCTAGCGGTGCAACGTCGGAGCGACACCGATCGCGCCCGGCAAGGCCGCCGCACCGAGCGAGCGCGTGAGCAGGTCAGCGTGAGGCGGCGAGCCGTACCGGCGAAGTCGTGAGGCCGGTGGCAACGGGCACGGGCGCCCCGCCCAGCGCGGCTGGGAGTGGTGTGGGCGCCTGGTGGGAGGCCGCAGCAGAGCCGCGGGACCCAGCGAGCACGTGACCAGGTCAGCGTGACGCGGCCAGCCGTACCGGGCAGGTCGTGAGGCCGGTGGCAACGGGCACGGGCGCGCCGCCCAGCGCGGCTGGGAGTGGTGTGGGCGCCTGGTGGGAGGCCGCAGCAGAGCCGCGGGACCCAGCGAGCACATGACCAGGTCAGCGTGAGGCGGCGAGCCGTACCGGACAGAACGTCACCTAGCCACAGCGTGCCGGGCGCCCAGCCCAGCGCGGGCCAGAGCGGTCCGACCGGCCGGGGTGGATCCGGAGCGACACCGACCGCACCCGGTGGAGCCGCCGCACCGAGCGAGCGCGTGCCCTGTGCCCACGGGGGTGGTGCTCCGCGGTGCGCCGTAGGCTGGGGGTCAAGGGAGCGGCTCCTTGCGCCGATCCCTTCTGAGCCTGCGCGTTGCGGGCGAAGGCACCGCCGTTCCCCCGAGGCAACACCATGCAGCACCCCGCTCCCGTCGCCACCGGTCGCCCCCGCTCCGCGCCGTGGGCCGTGGCGGGCATCGCCCTGGGTGTGGGCGTGGGCCCGGTGGTGGGCGGGGCCTGCTTCGCCATCTGTGCCGTCCAGGCCCGGCGGGCCAGCCGGCACCCGGGCGTGGCACCCACCGTGGTGGCCACCGACGCGCTGGTGGGGCACGGCCCGGACTCGGATGGCGTGCCCGCGCTGCGGGTCACCTGGGTGGGCGACAGCCTGGCGGCCGGCATCGGCGCCGACCACGTCGACGACACGCCGGCCCTGGTGGTGGCCCGCCTCCTGCAGCGGCCGGTGGAGCTGCGGGTGCTGGCCGTACCGGGCTCCAAGGCGGGCGACGTGCTGCGCGACCAGGCGCCCAAGCTCGGCGGCGACGACCTGGTGGTGTTGAGCGTGGGCGCCAACGACGTGGCCTCCCGCACCTCCCGTCGCCGCTACGCCCGTGAGCTCGACGCCATCCTCATGGCCGCGGCACCCACCCCCACCGTGGTGATGTCCATGCCCGACATCACCATGGCCGACCGCATCGGTCAGCCGTTGCGCTGGTTGGCAGGCCTGCGGGCCGACTACTTCGACGCCGCCCGCCGCCGGGTCGTCGACCGCCACCCCCACGCCGTGTCGGTCGACGTGGCCACCATGCCCGCCGACCTCAGCCGGGCGGCCGGGCGCGAGCTGCTGTGCGCCGACCGCTTCCACCCCGGCCCGCAGGTGTACCGCATCTGGGCCGACCGCATCGCCGCGGCCGCCCACCACCTCCTCCACCCGCTGGAGGGTGCCGCCGCGGTCGACCCGGTGACCGGGGTCGTCCCCGCCCCGGTCCTCACCCGCTGACGCGGACAATCGTCGGTGCACCAGGGTGGCTGGAGGCCGCCCATATGTACGGACGACTGACCGGCGCCGTCCCGACGTCGGTCGCATGTGCACCGGGGCAGCTGGTGGCGGCCCGGTTGCACGGGCGATCCGGAGGCGGGGCGAACGGGTCGGACTTTCGCCGTGGGGTTGCTGGTGTCCACCATGGGGGCACGCGTGGGCCGGTGACGGCCGGACTGGAGGACCGACATGGCAGCACGGATGATGCCCGGGGCACCGGTGGCCGAGGCGGTGTTCGCCGACCTGGCTCCCCGCATCGACGCGCTGGTGGCGGCCGGCCACACGCCCGGGCTGGGCACGATCCTGGTGGGCGGCGACTCGGCCAGCGCCGGCTACATCCGCATGAAGATGGAGAAGGCGGCGTCGCTCGGCTTCACCTCACCGCACCTGCACCTGCCCGACGACGCCACCCAGGCCGACGTGCTCGAGGCCATCGGCCAGATGAACGACGCCAGCGACGTCGATGCCGTGCTGATCCAGCACCCCACGCCGCCGCACATCGACTTCGACGCCGCACTGTTGGCGCTCGATCCCGACAAGGACGTCGACGGCCTCCACCCCGTGAACATGGGTCGCCTGGCACTGGGCATGCCCGGGCCGGTGCCGTGCACCCCGGCGGGGATCGAGGCCCTGCTGGCCCACTACGAGATCCCGGTCTCGGGCCACGAGGTGTGCATCCTGGGCCGGGGCACCACCCTCGGCCGTCCGCTCGCCCTGCTCCTCTCGCAGAAGCGGCCCACCGCCAACGCCGCGGTCACCGTGGTGCACACCGGTGTGCCGGACTGGGCCGACTACACCCGCCGCGCCGGCATCGTGATTGCCGCCGCGGGCGTGCCGGGCATCCTCCAGCCTGAACACATCAGCCCCGGTGCCGTGGTGGTGGGTGGTGGCGTGCGCTACGAGGGCCGCAAGCTGCTGCCCGACGTCGACGAACGCTGCGAGGAGGTGGCCGGCGCCATCACACCCCGGGTGGGCGGGGTCGGCCCCACCACCATCGCCATGCTCTTCCGCAACGCCGTCGAAGCCGCCGAACGCCGCGCCGGCCTCACCTGAGCCCGCCCCGGCGACCGCCCACGGTCAGCCGGCGGGGACGGTGGCGGAATCGGGCGGGAGACCATCGATCACGGGCTCGCCCGGCAGGCCGATGCGGCCGCAGCCGGCCTCGGGGCCGCCGTTCATCCGCTGCCCCGGTTCGTCGCCCTCGGGCTGGTCGGCGGTGTGGTGGAAGGTCACGAGGTACTCGCTGCACCCCGCCTCGCCGAGCGCGGCCACCCAGTAGGTGACGTCGTGGCCATCCGGGTCTGGGTACACCAGTGCGTCGATGGTGCGGCCCGAGGCCGACAGCTGGACGGTGGCGCCATCGAGCAGGGCACCGACCACGCCCACCAGGTACACCCGGCCGCCGACCACGTACCACCGGGTGCCGTCGCACGCCGCCTCGGCCAGGGAGGCGTCGCCGACGGTGAGGCGGACGCACGGCAGGCGGCGCTCGACCGGGACGTCGTGCCACCCCTCGGGTTCGAGGGCGTCGAGGCGGAGGGTCCGATCACCGTCTTCGGTCTCACCCGCCGGGCGGACGGTGGCGACCTCGAGGGTGCCGGGTTCCACGTGCCAGGTCTGGTCCAGGCCGGTCACCAGGGCGCCCCACTGGTCCTCGGGGAAGGGCTGCAGCCCGTCGGCCACCGCGTAGGCGTCGTCCTCGGTCAGCGGCTCGGCGGCCTCGACCTGGAGCCAGAGCCCGGGCCGCTCCTCCCACACCAGGACCGTGCCGTAGTCGCGTCCGTCACCGCTCAGCGGGTACTGCATGCCCCGCCGGCCCCGGATGGTGACCTGGTGGAACGAGTCGTCGCGTTCCGCCTCGTCGTCGGCCCCTTCCCAGAAGTTCGCGGGGGCGTCCCATTCCATGGCAGTCACCCACAGGTCGGCATCGTCTCGGCTGCGCCCCGTCGGCCCGTACCCGGTGATGGGTGCCGGGTCCGACCCGAGGGCGGGGTCCTGGCGCACGTCGGCCGCCATGAGCTCGTGGCCGTCGGGCAGGTCGTGGGCCACCCAGTAGGGGCTGTCGCCCTCGCCGACCGGAAGGCCCGCCGGGTCGGTGGTCCCGGTCGCCGTGGTCGGGCCGGACGGGGTCTCCGACGCTGACGGGGCGGTGGTGGTGGGGTCGGCGGACCGCACCGGGTCGCCCCCGTCGCCGCACGCTGCCAGCGACGGGACCGTCAGTACGGCCAGCGATGCCACCAGCACGCGGAGCACCCGTGCGAATCGGTCTGGCCGCCTGGTCCCTGTCTCTCGATCCACGGGCGGAGGCTACGGGATCGCCCCGGTCGCCGACTCTTGTGGCCCCGCCGGCCCGCCCGGTCAGGACCAGGTCTCGATGGCCCTCGTGGCGGCGGGGACGTAGCTGGCACCGAACTTCACGGCGTGCACCACCAGCGGGGCGATCTGGGGCAGGGACACCCGGTCCTCCCAGCCGGGGGCGGGGGGGGGGATCTCCTGGTAGGCGGCGAACGCGTCGGGGCCGAACCCGCCGAACAGGCGCATCATGGCCAGGTCGAACTCGCGGTGGCCACCGTGGCACGCCGGGTCGATCAACCAGTTGCGGCCCGCGGTGTCGACCACGCGGTTGCCGGCCCACAGGTCGCCGTGCAGGCGCGACGGGGCTTCGTCGGCGCCGGGCAGCGAAGCCAGCCTGGAGCCGGTGGCGAGCCGCTCGAGGGCGTCGATCGTGCCGGCGGGGAGCGCGTGGCCGTCCCGCGCCAGGCGGGCCAGCGGCAACAACCGTTGGTTGGCATAGAAGTCGGCCCAGGTGTCGCACGGCTCGTTGGGCAGGGCTCGGCTGCCGGTGGTGCGCCGGTCCTCCCGACCGAAGCACGGTGCGCCGGCCCGGTGCAGGGCCGCGAGCGCGCGGCCCAGGTCGGCCTCGGTGCCCGAGCCATCGGTGCCACCGGCCCCGCCCCGACCCTCGTCGATCCGGACACCGCCAGCACCTCGGGTACCGCGACCACGCCGGGTTCCCGGAGCCAGCGCAGCCCGGTGGCCTCGGTGGTGAAGAAGCCGGGCGGGGGGCTCGGATGGGTCTTGGCGAACAGGGTCCGGCCGTCGGCCAGCGTCAACCGGTAGGCCGCGGCCACGTCGCCGCCGTGCACGACGGACGACGCCGAGACGTCGACATCCAGCGCCACTCCCACCGCCTCGGTGAACCCCGTCGCCGCGCTCATCGGGTGTCCCGAACCCTGCTGTGGCCGCCCGGAAGGGTCAGTCGGCGTTGCTGCGGTTGTAGGCGCGGATGGCGAGCGGCGCGCACACCAGGACGATGCCGAACACCCAGATCCACGTGTAGAGCACGGGGTTGGCGATGGACCAGGGGTCTCCCGGTTGCACCGGTGTGTTCGGGTTGCCGAAGGCCTCCCGCAGGGCGTCGGCGAGCGTGGTGGTGGGGTTCCACTGGGCCACCGTCCTGAGCGGTTCGGGCATGGAGCTCACCGGCACGAACGTGCTGGCCACGAAGGTGATGGGGAACAGCGCCACGAAGGCGATCCCGGTCACGCCCTCGGGCGTCTTCACGATGCTGCCGAGCAGCACCCCCACCCAGACCATGGCGAACGAGAAGGCGATCATCAGCACGTAGCCCGACACCGCGTCGATGAGCCCCGAGCGGATCCGCCACCCCACCAGCAGGCCGCACAGCGACATGAGCACGATGGGCAACATGGCCTTGAACAGGTTGGCCAGGGCGTGGCCACCGAGCACCGCACCCCGCCAGATGGGTAGGGACCGGAAGCGGTCGATGGCGCCGTTCTTGCGGTCGTTGGCGATGCCGATGGCCACGCCGAAGGCGGAGAACACGATGGTCTGGGCGAAGATGCCGCCCATCAGGAACTCGCGGTAGCTGCCGCCGCCCGGTACCTCGATGGCCCCGCCGAACACGTAGGCGAACAGCAGCACGAACATCACCGGCTGGATGGTGGCGTCGCTCAGGGCCTCGGGTTGGCGGCGCATGTGCACCAGGCCCCGGCGGGCGATCACCCAGATGTCGCTCAACACGTTGCCCTTGCGGTGAGCGGCGGCGGGCGCGCCGCTGCTCGAGTCCACGGCGGTGCCGGCCAGGGCGGACTCGGACGGGGTGACGGGGATGGTGGTCATCGGGGGTCCTCCGTGGGCTCGTCGTCGGTGGCCGGGGTGCCGGTGAGGGTGAGGAACACCTCGTCGAGGGTGGGTTGGCGCAGACCGAGGTCGTCGACCTCGATGCCGTCGGCCTGCAGGGCACTGGCGATCGCGCCGAGCGAGCCCACGCCGTCGGTGGTGGGGGCGGTGGCAGTTCGGGACGAGGCGTCGACCGCCGGCTTGGCGCGGGTGGCGGTGGCCAGGATGGCCACGGCGGCGTCGAGCTGATCGGGACGGGACACGACCACCTGGATCTGGTCGCCGCCCACCTGGCGCTTGAGGGTGCGGGCATCGCCCTGGGCGATGATGCGCCCGTGGTCGACCACCACGATGTCGTCGGCCAGGCGGTCGGCCTCCTCCAGGTACTGCGTGGTGAGCAGGATGGTGGCCCCCCGGCCCACCAGGGTGTCGAGCACGTCCCACAGCTCGTTGCGGGCCCGGGGGTCCAGGCCGGTGGTGGGTTCGTCGAGGAACAGCACCTCGGGGTCTGCCACCAGGGTGGCGGCGATGTCGAGGCGCCGGCGCATGCCGCCGGAGTAGCCGCTCACCACCCGGTCGGCGGCGTCGCTCAGCGAGAACTCCTCGAGCAGCTCGCCGGCCCGGCGCTGGGCCACCGAACGCCCCAGGTGGTGCAGCTCCCCGATCATCACCAGGTTCTGGCGGCCGGTGAGCAGCCCGTCGACGGTGGTGTCCTGGGCGGTGAGGCCGATGCGGCGCCGCACCTCGGTGGGGTGGGTGGCCACGTCGAACCCGGCCACCACGGCGCTGCCCTCGTCGGGCTGGCTGAGGGTGGTGAGGATGCGCACCGCGGTGGTCTTGCCCGCCCCGTTGGGGCCCAGGACGCTGGTGACCGTGCCCGAGGGTACGGCCAGGTCGATGCCGGTGAGGGCGGTCTTGGTGCCGTAGCGCTTCACGATCCCGTGGGCTTCGATGGCGTGGTCGACGGTCATGGCTGGCGCCGGGACGGCGACCTTTCGTGTGGCTGCGGGGGAGGGCGCGGGCGACCCGCCGGGCCCCGTGCGGGAACCATGGTGCCAGAGGGCCTTCGGGCGACGCGACGGCATTCTGCCGGGGAAACGGCCGGGTCCCCACCCGGGCGGTCGGTAGGCTCGGTCCCCACCATGACCCGGATCTCCGACCTCCTCGCCGCCGGCCCCACGTGGTCGTTCGAGTTCTTCCCGCCCAAGACGCCCGAGGGTGCCGTCGCCCTCCACGAGACGGTGCGTGAGCTGGCCGACCTGCGCCCCGACTTCGTGTCGGTCACCTACGGCGCCGGGGGCTCCACCCGCTCCACCACCCGAGACCTCGTGGTGCGGATCAACGCCGAGCACGACTTCCCGGCCATGCCCCACCTCACCTGTGTGGGCCACACCCGGGCTGAGCTGGTGTCGTTGCTGGAGGACTACCGGGCCTCGGGCATCCACAACGTGCTGGCCCTCGCCGGCGATCCGCCCGTCGACGGGTCCGACGCAGGTGGCGACTTCACCTACGCGTCGGAGCTGGTCGAGCTGGTGCACGACGTCGACCACTTCACCGTGGCGGTGGCCGCCTTCCCCGAGATCCACCCCCGTTCACCAGACCGGGCCTCCGACCGCCGTCACCTGGCCGCCAAGCTCGCCGCCGCCGACTTCGGCATGACCCAGTTCTTCTGGGAGGTCGAGCACTACGAGCGCATGGTGGCCGAGCTGGCCGACCTGGGCTGCACCACCCCGGTGCTCCCCGGTGTCATGCCGTTCGTGAACGTGGCGGGGGCCCGACGCATGTCGGCCATGAACAACACCCACATCCCGGCCTCGCTCCAGGAGCGCATGGACGTGGTCGACGGCGACCCCGAGGCCACCCGCAAGCTGGGTGTGGAGGTGGCCACCGACCTGGTGGCCGGGCTGCTCGAGCTGGGCGTACCCGGCGTGCACCTCTACGCCCTGAACCGCGCCAACTCCATCACCGAGATCTACGACAACCTCGCCATCCGTCCCACCTGATCTGCGACGCCCCACCCCGCGTTCTGGCGTACGTGGGGTCCGGGGGGTGGGCCTGAGGTACGCCGTTTCGATCGGGGTGGGTGGGGTCGGGCGGATGTGGTGATCGGGTGAACGGGCGCGCACACCCCGGGTGACCGCCGTGTGCGCGGGCGCACAGGGGTGGCCGGTGGGTGGGGGGCGGCGTTCGTCGGGGCGTCACCGGGGCGTCGCCGGGCCGTGACAGCGGGCGTGTTGGGTGACCACATGCCCGAGCCCCAGAACCCCGACCTCCGTGACCCGGCTGACGGCCCGCTGCGCCTGGTGGTGGTGGGCAACGGGATGGTGGGCCAGAAGCTGCTCCAGGCCCTGGCCGACAGCGGGGCGCTCGACCGGCTGGCCGTCACCGTGCTGGGCGAGGAGATCCGCCCGGCGTACGACCGGGTGGGGCTCACCTCGTGGTTCAAGACCAGGGAGGCCGACGACCTGGCCCTCACGTCGGAGGCGTGGTTCGCCGACCACGGCATCACCCTCCACCTGGGCGACGCCGTGGCGGGCATCGACCGGGCCACCCGCACGGTGCACACCGCCGGCGGTGCCCGCTTCGCCTACGACCACCTGGTGCTCGCCACCGGGTCGGCCCCGTTCGTACCTCCGATCCCCGGGGCCACCGGTCCCGACCGGTTCGTGTACCGCACCATCGAGGACCTGGAGGCCATCACCGCGGCCGCCGAGCGTCCCGAGGTGGCCCGCGGCGTCGTGGTCGGCGGCGGACTGCTCGGCCTGGAGGCGGCCAACGCCCTCCTGGGGCTCGGGCTGGAGACCCACGTGCTGGAGATGGCACCCGGCCTCATGCCCGTGCAGCTCGACCCCCGCGGCAGCGAGGTGCTGCGTGGCCACATCGAGGCCCTCGGCGTGCGCGTGCACACCGGGGTGGCCACCGCCACCGTGGAGGGCGACGCGGGCGTCACGGCGGTGACCTTCGCCGAGGGCGATCCGCTGCCCACCGACCTGGTGGTGTTCTCCGCCGGCATCCGGCCCCGCGATCAGCTGGCCCGGGACTGTGGGCTGGAGGTGGGGGAGCGCGGCGGCATCGTCGTCGACGACCACCTGACCACCTCGGATCCGGCCGTGTCGGCCATCGGCGAGTGCGCGTTGGTCGGTGGTCGCATCTACGGCCTGGTGGCCCCCGGCTACACCATGGCCCGCTTGCTGGCCTCCCGCCTGGGCGCGCTGGCGGCCGGCGACGAGTTCCCGACCGACCGGTTCGAGCCCGCCGACCTGTCCACCAAGCTCAAGCTCCTCGGCGTCGACGTGGGCAGCCTGGGCGACCCCCACGCCGACCGCCACGACCCCGACGCCCGGGCCCTGGTGTGGGACGACCCCGTCACCGGCACCTACGAGAAGCTGGTGGTGTCGGCCGACGGCAGCCGGGCCCTGGGCGCGGTCCTGGTGGGCGACGCCACCGCCTACCCCAGCCTGCTCCAGGTGATCACCGGCACCACCCCGGTGCCCGACGAACCCGCCCGGCTGTTGGCCCGCGGACCCCAGGTGGACGGCACCGGCGCCGTCGGCGGTGGTCTGGCGGCCCTGCCCGCCGAGGCCTGCATCTGTACGTGCGAGAACGTGTCCAAGGGCGCCATCGAGGGGGCGGTGTCGGGTGGTTGCTCGGACCTGGCTGCGATGAAGTGCGAGACCAGGGCCGGAACCGGCTGCGGTGGCTGCGTGCCCCAGGTGACGGCGCTGATGAACGACGCGCTCCGACGGGCCGGCGTCGAGGTCTGCACCGACCTGTGTCCCCACTTCGCCAAGACCCGGGCGGACCTGTTCGACCTGGTCCGCATCCACGGGTACACCTCCTTCGCTGAGGTGCTGGCCGCCCACGGCACCGGCCACGGCTGCGACATCTGCAAACCGACGGTGGCGTCGATCCTGGCCACGATCGTCAACGGCCACATCCTCGACGGCGATCGGGCCGCCATCCAGGACACCAACGACCGCTTCCTGGCCAACATGCAGAAGGACGGCACCTACTCGGTGGTGCCCCGGGTGCCCGGCGGCGAGATCACCCCTGAGAAGCTGATCGTGATCGGTGAGGTGGCCCGCGACTTCGACCTCTACACCAAGATCACGGGCGGCCAACGCATCGACCTGTTCGGCGCCACCGTGGACCAGCTCCCCGCCATCTGGCGGCGGCTGGTGGACGCCGGCTTCGAGTCGGGTCACGCCTACGGCAAGTCGCTGCGCACCGTGAAGTCGTGCGTCGGTGAGACCTGGTGCCGCTACGGGGTGCAGGA
>DAIMFV010000081.1:0-13514 GCA_036724365.1 Acidimicrobiales bacterium
CTCGGCCCGCAGCTGCTCGAACGCCCGCGACACCGCCGCCTGCCAGAGCTTCTCCTTGGTGTCGTAATAGTACTTGATGAGGCCGAGGTTCGCGTCGGCGCGCTCGGCGATCTCGCGGGTCCGTGCGCCGTCGAAGCCCCGCTCCTCCAGGCGAGCCCGGGCGTCGTTCACGTCGACGTCGAACAGGTTGGGGATCTCGGCGGTGTCAAGGCCGGCGCTCACCACCAGGGTGATCACGGCCCCCTCGTCGACGGTGGTGTCGGCCGCCGGGTCCTGGCGGAGCACCTCGCCCTCTCGCCCGTCGGACTCCTCGGTCTCGCTCTGGACCCGGAGGTCCTGGTTCTCGAGCCGCTGCCGGGCCACGTCCTCCAACTCGCCCACCACGCTCGGCACCTGCACCTGGGCCGTGGTGTCGTCGAAGATGCCGAGCTGGCGGCCGAAGGCCACCAGCAAGATGCCGAGCACGCCGAGCAGCACCACGATGGCCACGAAGAACCAGGCACTGCTTCGCCCGCCCCGCTCGTAGTCGTCCCGGGGGTGCGGCGGTTCGACCACGGGGTCCGGGTGGGGCGGCGGAACCGGGTGGAGCGGGAGGGGGGCGGGCACCACCACCGGCGCCGCGGCCCGCCGGGCGCTCACCGGGCGACCGGCGGCGAAGGCGAGGAGGTCGGCGCGCAGGTCTGCCGCCGACTGGTACCGGCTGCCGATGTCTTTGGCCAGGGCCTTGTTGGTGACGGCCTCGAAGTCGCGGGGCAGGTCGGCCACCCGATCGCGGAGCGGCGGCAGCGGCTCCTGCACGTGCTTGTAGGCGATGGCCACCGGGGTCTCGCCGCTGTAGGGCGGCGCACCCGACACCATCTCGTAGAGGACCACACCGAGCGAGTAGAGGTCGCTGCGGGGATCGACCTGCTTGCCCTGGGCCTGCTCGGGTGAGAAGTAGGTGGCCGTGCCCATGACCGAGCCGGCCTGGGTGAGGTTCTCCTCGCCGTTGGAGGCCATGGCCCAGGCGATGCCGAAGTCGGCCACCTTCACCTCGCCGTCCTTGGCGATGAGGATGTTCCCCGGCTTCACGTCGCGGTGCACCACGCCCTTGCCGTGGGCGTAGCCGAGTCCGGCGGCCACGTCGGCCGCCAGCGCCGCGGCCCGCTTGGGGTCGAGCGGACCGTCGGTGCGGATCATCTCCGACACCGACCGGCCGTCGACGTACTCCATGACGATGTAGTAGGTGCCCCGCTCCTTGCCCCAGTCGTAGACGCCCACGATGTTGGGGTGGTTGAGGTTGGCCGCGCTCTGGGCCTCTCGCCGGAACCGGGCCACGAACGCCGGGTCGGTGGCGAACTCGGGGAACAGGATCTTGATGGCCACCGGCCGGTCGAGCAGCCGGTCACGAGCCAGGTAGACCTCGGCCATGCCACCACGGCCGATGCGGCGGTGGAGCTCGTAGCGGCCGTTGAGGACCACCTGTTCCCGGTTCGTCATGACGTCGTCAGCCTATGAGACCGCGGCCGCCCGGCAGGCGACTCCACCGGCCCTCAGCTGCCCCGCATCTTGCGGCTGAGCTCGTCGAGGCGCTTGCGCTCCAGGGCGTTGAGCGAGTCGACGCCGCCCTCGCTGATCTTGTCGAGCAGCACGTCGAGCTCGGCCTGTTCCAGGCGGGTGGGCCCGGTGGGTTCGGCCCACGGCCCGGCCACCACCGTGCCCGGGCCGCTGCCCTTGGCCTTGGCCTTGCCCCGCTTGGGACGACCGGCGGGCTTGGCGCCCCGGCGGACCCCACGGGTGGCCGAGGCCCGGTCGTAGGGGGCACGGCTGCCGGCGGCGTAGTTGCCGAAGGCCGGGATCATGTCGTAGTCGGCGAGCATGCCGAGCTGTCGGCACCCCACCACGCCGACCACGATGATCAGCAGGGAGAGCACGAGCTGGGCCCACAGGCGGTCGCCCATCAGCTGCAGCACCGTGAGCAGCACGTAGGCGGCCGCGAACACCCACACCGGCAGGTTGAAGAACCCTCGGGCCTGCGGGTTGTCGAGCGCGAACACCACCAGGAAGGCCAGGGCCAGGGGCACCAGGCCGTAGGACCCCGCCGACCAGCGGCCGCTGACGTCGTTGGTGAGCCCGATCAGGGTGACCACCAGGGCGGGCAGGACCGTCATGGCCAGCACGAGCACCGTGTAGGGCTTGCGGCCGGCCTGTTCCTCGATGTGGTGGCCGACCCACCAGAAGAACACCAGCCCGATGACCGCCCACAGGAAGCCCAGGTTGCCCACCGGCGGGTTGACCACCGGGTAGGTGACCAGCCGCCAGATCTCACCGTCGGCCACCAGGTCCGAGACGAAGGCGCCCTTGAACAGGAGGTTCGGGGAGATGGCGTACACGAACCACGACACGATCGACAGGCCCACGAGGAGCGCCGTGGTGGTCACGTCGAGGGTGCCGAGGCGGAACCAGCCGTCTCGGGGCGGTGGTTCGGGCAGGGAGAAGTCGTAGCGGCCGGGCATCGACGCCGAGGCTACCGGCCCTCTCCCGGCGCGCACCGCCGGGACGGCCGTCAGCCGCCCGTGGTGGACGTGGTGTCGTCGGCCCCGGCCGGCGGCGCGGCGGGCAGTGGCGCCATGGCGGCCTCGATGACCTGCTTGGCGATGGGGGCCGCCACCCGGCCGCCCGTCTGCTCGCTCACGCCGGCCTGGGCCTCGACCAGCACCGCCACCGCCACCGTGGGGGCCTGGCCGGGCGGGCCGGCCCAGGCGATGACCCAGGCGTGCGACCTGAGTGGACGCTCCGAGCCGGTCTGTGCGGTGCCGGTCTTGGCGCCCACGTCGAGGCCCTCGATCTGGAGGCGGGTGGCGCTGCCGTTGCGCACCACCTCTCGCATGGCCTCCATCATCACGGAGGCGGACTGGGCGCTGATCGCCCGCTGCCAGGCGGTGGGCTCGGCCCGCTCCACCAGGTCGGCCTCGCCGTCGCGGATCTCGTCGAGCACGTGCGGCGCCATGATCACCCCGCCGTTGGCGATGCCGGCCGCCACCAGCGCCATCTGCAGCGGGGTGGCCGCCACGGAGTACTGACCGATGGCGCTCTGGGCCAGTGCCGGGTCGTTCTTGTCGGCCTCGAAGTCGTCGGTGGGGTAGCGGGACGCCACCGCCGGCAGGTCGAAGGGCGGCGTGGCGTTGAACCCGAAGCTCTCGGCGCCGGCCCGCAGGGGGGCGCTGCCGAGGTCGAGGCCCATCTGGGCGAAGGAGGTGTTGCACGACTTGGCCAGGATCCGGAACAGGGTGCCGCCGCAGGCCGAGCCGCCGAAGTTGGGGAGGTCCTTGTCGGTGTAGGGCAGGTCGAGGGCGGTGATGGTGGGGTACACGGGCGAGTCGGGCGTGACCATCCCGGTCTGGACGCCGGTGGACCCGGTGACCACCTTGAACGTGGACCCGGGCGGGTAGACCTCGCGGTAGGACTTGGCCAGCAACGGCTTGTCGGGCGACGCCTCGTAGAGGGCCCGCCAGGCGGCGGCCGCGTCGAGGTCGTGGCTGGACAGCAGGTTGGGGTCGAAGCTGGGCCACGACCACAGCGCCAGGATGCCGCCGGTGCGCGGGTCCAGCGCCACCACCGTGCCCCGCTGGTCGCCCAGCGCAGCCCGGGCCGCCCGCTGCACGTCGGCCCGCATGGTGAGCTTCACGTTGCCGGTGCGGTCGGTCTCCACGAACAGGTCGCCGATGGACTTCACCTGCTGGGACGCCGACCGGCCCGACAGCTCGGTGTTGTAGGCCCGCTCGATGCCGGTGGCCCCGAACTGGTAGTTGAAGTAGCCGGTGACGTGGGCGAACAGCTCACCCTCGGGGAACTCGCGCTGGAACTCGTAGCGGTCGTCGACGGGCACCGACCGGGCCAGCACCACCCCGTCGGCGGTGGTCACGAAACCGCGGGGCCTGCTGAACGCCTGGTCGACGGGACGGGAGTTGCCGGGGCGGGTGTTCAGGTCGTCGGCCCGGTACACCTGGATGTAGTTGAGCTGCACGAACAGGGCGCAGAACAACAGCATCAGGAAGCCGCCGAGGCGACGGATCTGCTTGTCCATCATCGGCCCGCCCCCGCCGCGGCGGGCGCCCCCGAGGGGCCGGCCCGGGCGGCCTGGCGGCCGGCCCGGGTGGTGGCCGGCCGCTGGTCGGACACCCGGATCAGCAGCGCCAGCAGCACGTAGTTGGCCACCAGGGCCGAGCCGCCGTAGGACACGAAGGGCAGCACCACGCCGGTGAGCGGCAGCAGCCGGGTGACGCCGGCCAGGATCACGAACGCCTGCATGCCCACCAGGGCGGTGAGCCCGGCGGCCAGCAGCTTCTCGAAGGGGTGCTCGGCCTGCTGGGCCACCCGTAGGCCAGCCCCCACGATCAGCAGGTAGCAGATGAGGATGGCGGCGCCGCCGAGCAGGCCCAGCTCCTCGGCGATGGCGGCGAAGATGAAGTCGCTCTCCACGATCGGGATCTTGTCGGGCCGGCCCAGGCCGATGCCGGTGCCGGTGACCCCACCCCACGCCAGGGCGTACCACGTCTGCACCAGCTGTCCGCCGGTGTCGTCCCAGGGGTCGAGCCACTGGGTCACGCGCGTCTGCACGTGGCTGAACTGCGTCCACGCGCCGTAGGCGGCGGCCCCGAACATGACCGCCCCGCCCAGCGGGTACGCCGCCCGGCCGGTGGCCACCCACAACATGGTCATGAACAGGGCGAAGAACAGCAGCGAGGACCCCAGGTCCTTCTGGGCGGTCATCACCAGGATGGCCAGGCCCCAGGCGAAGAGCACCGGGCCCAGGTGCTTGAGGTCGGGCAGCACCGGCCGGAACCGGGGCCACGTGGCCATGCCCAGCAGCTCGCGCTTCTCCACCAGGTACGACGCGAAGAACAGGGCGAAGGCGATCTTGGCGAACTCGCCGGGCTGGAAGCTCACCGGGCCCACGGCCACCCAGATGCGGGCGCCGCGGATGTTGCGGCCGATGCCGGGCAACAGGGGTGACACCAGCAGGGCCAGGCCCACCAGGAGGAAGGTGTAGCGGTAGCGCTCCAGGTCGCGCGCCCGGCGCACCACCACCAGGGTGAGCACGAAGGCGGCGATGCCCACCGCCGTCCAGGTGGCCTGGTTGTCGGCCAGGTCGGCGTCGAGGCGGGCGATGAACACGTAGCCGATGCCGTTGAGCACCGCGGCGAGCGGCAGCAACATGCCGTCGGCGTCGGGGGCCAGCCGGCGGACCGCCAGGTGGGCGGTGATGAACAGGCCGAAGATGATGCCGAGGAACGGGCCGATGTCGGCCGGCACCGAGGCGGTGGTGCCCAGGCTGGCCAGCGTGTAGGCGCCCCCCGTGACCAGACCGGCCAGGATCAACAGGCCCAGCTCGGCCCGCCGCCGGGTCTGGCCCATCACCGTGCGGTCGGGGCTCATGGTCGGGTCACGGCGGCGGCTGGGTGGTGGCCCCGGCCGCAGTGGTGGGGACGGCGGCCGTGGTCGGCGTCGTCGACGACGTGGTCGTGGGCCGGGTGGTGGTGGGCCGACTGGTGGTGGTCGTGGTCGTGGTGGTGGTCGTGCTGGTGGCGGCGATCGCCTCGGTCACGTTGAACTCCCAGTCCCGGGCGGCGGCCAGCGACGAGAACTCCTTGCCGTTCACCACGTCGCTCCGGAACGGCTCGGGGATGTCGTCGACGCTCAGGCGCATGTCGTACTCGAAGGTGGGTTCGATGATCCCGAGGAACCCGCCCTCGCTGCCCCGGTACACGCTGACCACGTCACCCCGGACCTGGGCGTGGTAGGTGCCGCTCTGGGAGATGTACATCGCGCCCAGCACCACGCCGGCCACGATCAACAGGGCCACCACGAACGCCAGCACCCGCCAGGTGACGCGCCTGGCGCTCACGCGGTGCAGGTCGGCGTAGAGGTCGTCCTTGTCGGCGGCGTAGTCGTCGTGGGCCTCGGGCAGGGAGCTGCGCCGGTCGGCGAAGGCGGCGGCCGGTTCCAGGTCGCCCTCCTGTTCGGCGAGCGCAGCCTGGCGGGCGGCCTCCTCGGCCGCGGCCCGCTCGGCGGCCGCCTTGGCCTCGGCAGCCGCGATGGCCGCGGCCTGGGCCTCGGCGATGGCGGCGGCCCGCCCGTCGTCGTCGATCACGTCGACCACGACCACGGTGATGTTGTCTCGACCGCCGCCCTCGTTGGCCAGGCGCACCAGTTCGGCCGCGGCCTCGTTGGGGTCGACCAGCCGACGCAGCACCGAGCTCATCTGGTCGAGGGACACCTCGTTGAACAGGCCGTCGCTGCAGAGCAGGTAGCGGTCTCCGGCCAGGGGGAGGAGCGACGCACCGTCGACGTTCACGTCGAGGTCGATGCCCAGGGCCCGCGTGAGGATGTTCCGCTGCGGGTGGACCCTGGCCTCGTCGCGGGTGATGCGCCCGTCCCGCACCAGGTCTTCGACCAGGCTGTGGTCGTGGCTGAGCTGGCGCAGCTCGTCGTCTCGCAGGAGGTACACGCGGGAGTCGCCCACGTTGATCCACGCGATCTCGTCGCCCTCGGGCCCGTCGACGAGTTGCACCGCCACCAGGGTGGTGCCCATGCCGTGCAGGTCGGGGTCGCTGCCGGCCTTCTCGAAGATGGCCCGGTTGGCCACCCGGGCGGCCTGCTTGAGGGCGTCGAGGGTGCGCTCACCGCTGTGCTGTTCGGCCAGGGCCACGGCCATGGCCGACGCCACCTCGCCACCCTGGTGGCCGCCCATGCCGTCGGCCACCCCGTAGAGGTCGTTGGTCTCGATGACCAGAGCCGAGTCCTGGTTGTTGGAGCGGACCTGGCCCACGTGGGTGGCACTGCCGGCGCGAAGGGTGGTCACACGAGCTCCAGAACGGTGTTGCCGACCTGAAGCCGGTCTCCCCGGTGCATGACCTGGGGGCCAGCGACCTTGGTGCGGTTGAGGTAGGTGCCGTTGGTGGACCCGAGGTCCTCCACGAAGAGCTGCCCGTCACGGCTGAAGACCCGGGCGTGGATCTGCGAGGCGAAGGTGTCGTCGACGGTCACGTGGCAGCCGGCGGCCCGACCCACGGTGAGCTCGTCGGCCAGGGGGTAGGAGGTGCCACGCAGGTTGGCCGGTTCCACCACGGTGAGGGCGGACGGGGTGTTGCGGTCGGCGCGCCGCTCGCTGCGACGGGACCCCCGACCGGCCGCGGCGGCCGGGAGCGGGGCGGCGGGCACGGCGGCGCCACCGGCACCGGCCAGGGCCGGACCGGCGGGCGCACCCCGGCGGGCGCGACGTTCGACGGTCCTGGGGCCGCGGACCTCGGTCCACACCGCCCGCAGCACCCGGAGGAAGAACAGGTACAGGAGGGCGAGCAGGCAGAGCTTGAGGATGGTGAGCAGTTGCTCGTCCATGGTCCGGGCGAGCCTACCGGCCCCCCGATCCCCGGCCGGGCCGCCCTGGTGAGCCCTCCTCGGGCGGGAGTCCCGGAGTCAGGACTCCTCGAAGCGCACCAGGGTGTTGCCGAAGGTGATCTCGTCGCCGTCGCTGAGCTCGTGGGAGCTGATGCGGGTGCCGTTGACCCGGGTGCCGTTGGTGGAGCCCAGGTCGACCACCAGCCAGCCGTTGCCCCGGGGCCGCACCTCGGCGTGGTTGCGGCTCACGTTGGGGTCGGCCATCTGCAGGGTGGACTCGGGCCGGCGACCCACGGTGACCACGGCTTCACCCAGCCCGAGCCGCTCGCCGGTGGGCAGGATCAGCGACCCGGCCCCCACCCCGCCGGTGCCCTCCCGCATGCGGCCGGTGATCTGGAAGGCCCCGGTGCGCTGCTTGTCGGACATCTCGAGGTGCACCGACACCGGCCCCATGAACACGTAGCCCTCGTCTCGGGCGTGCTCGCGCGCCGCCTCGGCCAGCTCCCGCTCGAGCGACGACGCCACCTCGGCGAAGCGCTCGCTGTCGGCCTCGGACAGCTCCACCGAGAACTGGTTGGGCACCACCGTGCGACCCCGCACGTCGACCGAACGGTTGTCGTCCATCTCGCGCACCAGACGGCGCCCCAGCTCCACGGGCCGGATGCCGGATCGGAAGATGCGGGCGAAGGTGCCCTCCACCATCCGCTCGAGCCGACGTTCGAACCCCTTGAGTGCCACGGCGAGAGGTTACCGATGGGAGCGAGGGTCCCAGCGTGAGCTAAGTTCGACCCGCTACTCGGGCGAGTGGCGGAATTGGCAGACGCGCTGGATTCAGGTTCCAGTGTCCGAAAGGACGTGGGGGTTCAAGTCCCCCCTCGCCCACCACCACCACCAACCAAGCAAGCCACCACGAACCCCCTGCCCGGCAGGGGGTTCCGTACTGTCCGGAAGGGCCATCTCTACCGGATCTCTACCGTTGCGTCGTCAACTACCCGGGCGATGCTGGCGCTGGGCTCCACGCGAGCTCGGCGTGGTGCCACGTGAGTCCGTCAGCGGTGTCGTCCAGCGCTGGATCGATGAGGGCCGCGACCAGATCGCTGGCGGCGTCGATGCGAAGTACGTCGGCGCAGTAGGGCACGGTCCGCGCCATCTTCGAGTAGGCAGCACCCCACTCGGCGGGAACGACGAAGCGCTCGATGGGATCCATGCGGCGACGGCGGGTCTCGGTCGCGATCGCCATGCTGAGCGCCGTGCCGTCGATGTCGTGGGTGACGGCCAGCACGACGAGGTCGACGAGATCCTTCTCTCTGCTCGAAGGGCGGTCGCCGTACCGGTGCATCGTGGCGCAGACCTTGTCGGCGATCTGATCGACCACCGGGTACAGCCGGTAGTCGAAGCCGACCAGTCGGGGCAGGTCGAGCGCGCTGGCCGGAGCCGTGACCGTGGGCTCGGCGGTCAGACCGGCACCGGTCGCGAGGTCGACGCCGATGCGTGCCTTCTTCTGCGCTCCGATGTAGGTGTCGAACTCGACGCGGTAGCCGTCGGTGTAGGGCTGGCCCTCCCCGCCGACGATCGCCCGGTGCCCGACGTAGACGAAGCGGAAGTGGTCACCGAGTTCGTGCCCGGCCAGTCGCCGAAGATCGGCGACCGCGTCGTCGAGCCCGTAGCCCTCGCGGTAGAGGTAGAGGTCGATGTCGAGGGTGGCCCGGGTCGACGGCACTCGGGCGAGCATGCCGGTGCCTCCCTTGAGCAACCACTCGGAGTCAGGCCCCTCGGAGAAGACACGGCTGAGGAACCGGTTGAAGTGCTCCAGGCGGATGCGCTGATCCGTGGTGAGCGAAGGGTCTGCGGCAGACGCCCGCCGGGCCGCCGCCTTGATGGCGTCCTCGACGCCCTTTGCGGTCGGGTACCGCTCAGGCTCAGTCACCGATGCCCACCAGTTCTGCGACCTCGACGGCGGTTGAAGACTGGAGCGTTCGCAGTCCGTCGAATCGGGAGGCGGCCGTCGCGGCGGCGAGCGCGGCTGCCCAGTCCTTGCCGAAGGAGGCAAGGAGGTCCTGCGTCGGGAGGTCGAGCGAAACCCGTTTCGCCAGCTCAGTGAGAGCGGTCTCCAGCCCGGGCATCGGTGGCACCTCGATGGATGCTGCGAAGGCTTCAAGTGCTGGGGCGATCGATTGCGCGACCGACTGAGCAATCGATTCGTTCAGGCCTTGGAGCGCCCTTTCCGTGGCGGGACTGAGCAGTGCCTCGGTGAGGTCGGATGTGTTGAAGCGCGCCAGGCTGTTGGCGGCTACGAGCGCGCTCAGCGTCTCCGATGCCCCGATCTCTCTCGCCAGGGAGGCCGGGTCGAGCCCGGCGAGCGCGGCCAGGCGGTCGAGCAGTGCGGCGCCGTCGTCCTTGCGGTGGCCGTTGCGGGCGGCAAGCGGGCTGAGCAGCTCTGACAGGCGGCCGGTGTCGAGGTTGCGAGCACGGGCTGCGTCGCGGAGCACGTCGGCGACGAGGCTCAGATCGGTTCGGGCTTCGACCAGGTCGGCGACGGTTCGTTCGATCGTGGTCACCGGCAGGCCGTGGGCGATAGTCACGTCGTCGAGCTCGAGCTGCCGTTGGCGGTAGCTGATCTCGGCGCGCTGGGTCTGACGACGGACGGGGGTGCTGAGCTCCTGCCGATCAGCAGGCAGGTCGCCGACGCCGTGCAGCGCCGCTGCCGACTCGCCCATCACCACGATCCCGCCGACGAGGTCGGGAAGGCGTGCTTCGGCGGTGCGCGAGGGATCAGCGGCCAGCCACGCGGCGCGCAGGCTCTCGAACTCGTCAGCCGGGGCTCCAGCGGCGCGGTACACCCCGTGGGCCAGCCGCTCGAGGTGTCCAGCCTTGGCCAGCCGGGAGAGGTCGAGCCGTCCGACCCCGTGCGCGGCCGCCTGAGCCGTCGTCACCATCCCCCATTGGGATGCCGACAGCTCCGCGAGCACTCGGAGCGCCTCAGACGACCTCATACTGAGATTGTATCGGCGTACTAGATACTTTCCAAGTGGACAGCAGAGGCTGAGCCGTCACTCGCAGTCCGCCAGCGTGTCACCGGGGTTCGCCGTCACGCATTCGTGCTCGCAATGCTTCGCACGCCTGCTCGAGAGTCAGGTCGGCGGTGAGAACAGGACTCAGTGGGCCCCGGACAACGTGCAGCAAGCCCCCGACGTCCTCGAACACGACGTTGTCGCCACGATAGGTTTCAACTCGGCGGCGATCCCTGGAGTTGGGGAACACAACCATCCGAGCTCCCCGCTCAGGCCAGAGTCGCATGATCTCATCGGCGTCGCCGACGTAACCCAGGTCGACTTCCATGGTGACTCGTCGCCCATCGATGGCCAGGTCCACGACCAGGAATCGCCGGGGAGGGTCGAGAACGGTGACCTCGGGGTGGAACTCGGACTCCTTGTCGCCCGTTCCTTGGAACACAGGCGAATCACTCTCCCTGATCTCAATGCGGGCGGGACCATCAACGGTGGCAATCGCCACCTCGTAGCCGACCTCATCCCAATCCTCGACTTCGATCATCTCCCGGCTCATTGGCAGCGATTCCAGCGCGTCAACCAAGGCCGCCACATTTGAGGGCGACTCGGAGTTCTCGCCAAGGAGAGACGTCGGATGCTCTGACTCTGCACCCAACGTCGCCGTGCTACCAGCAGATCCATTCCCGCACGCGGCGACCGACGCCACCAAGCCGAGAGCCAGGTGGGCTACCGCGAAGCGAAGGCGAGGGTGATTGCGGCGCATGGAGACCTCCCGCAAAGTGATTGTTGTCGATCGTTCGTCGACCTGACCGCGCTCGTACTGGTATCGACCGGACGGCGGGGGCGACTGGACGGGCTTTCGTCATCACGCGGGCGAGCCTTCCTGCGAGCGGGTGGCGAGGAGCTGTTCGCGCAGGATGTCGGCGTGGCCGGCGTGCTGCGCGAGCTCTCGGAGGACCTGCAGTTCGAGGGCCCAGACCGGACGAGCTCCCCGCCCGTCGACGATGTCGTCGCTTCGGAGCCCGGCGAGGTTCTCCCGGGAGGTCTGCCAGCGTCGCCGGTACTCGGTCTGCACGGCTTCGATCGTGTCGCTTGCGCTCAGGGTCAACGAGCCGTCGACCGTGTCGGCCACGCCGATCTCCCCGTACGACCGGCCCGTGATCGCCTGATCGAACCACACGGCCTCGACGAAGCTCACGTGCTTGACGAGGCCGAGCACCGTCGTCTTCGAGACGACCAGGCGACGACGGGCCTCGTCTTCGGTCAGATCGTTCAGCGCGTCGTGCAGGGCGACGCGGTACTCGTCGATGAGCTCAGCGACTCGCGCCCGTTGGTCGACGGTCCACTGCGGGTCCTCGCCGAGCGACACCACCGACCGTTCGTTCCGCTACGGGAGGGCGAGGATGGCGGCCTCGACGGCCTGGACCGCTCGGCCGGCGAGGTCCAGGGCCCAGGTGACGTCGTCGGCGCTGGTGGTCGGGGCACCGCGCTCGGGACGGGCCTCGGCCAGACCGGCCAGGAAACCCTGTACGGCGGCGTGGGCCATGGCGTCGGTGTCGGGCTTGAGGGTGGCGTGAGCCACGGTGGTGACGACGGACTCGCGCTTCCCGGAGGTCGGCGAACCGAAGCCCAACAGCAGCACGGTGGCCTCCGCGGCCCCGAGGTAGGCCTCGTGGGCGGTGGCGTAGGCGTCGGCCCACCGCCCCTCGTCGTCCGCCAGTCGAGCCGCCTCCAGCCGGGCCCTCGCCCGCGCCGCGCACAGTCGGGCCGCGTCGGTGCCGCCCGTGATCTGCTCGAGCTGGCCCTGCTCCTGGTGGAGCCCGGCCACGCGCTTCCCCTCCGCGTAGTCCACGCCAGCAACGTACCGCTCCGATGGCCAGCGTGGCCGGTATCGGTCGCTCAGCCGCGTCGGCGGGCGCCCGGCGGTGGCTCCCGTTGTTCGTGCGGAACCCCGAGGGCGTCGAGGGTGGCGGTGACCTCGGCGACCACCGTGTCGATCTCAGCGTCGGGGCGCTCGCCTGGCGAGATAGCCACGATTCACTTTGCCGTTCCGAGCCTGTCACGGTGGCCTACACGTACCAGGCCGTGATGAGCGGGAGCGGCAACCACCTGTTCTTCGACATCGAGCAGCCGACCCGAGATCTCAGGATCGACTTCGACTACACCGGAACCGGCATCACCAAGGTCAACGTGCTCGACCTGGTGCCCTCCATTCGGCCGACCAGGATCGAGACACCGATCGAGGGATCGGGCAGTGAGACGATCCGCCTGGACATGGACGGGTGGGTTCCCACGGAGCGGGGTGGCGTTCATGTGGACTGGAACGACTAAGGACTCGCGCGGATAGGCGGCTGAGCGCGTGACGGGGACGGCGTTGGCCGTCCCCGTCGTGATGACCATCCACCCGTCATGTGGTTGGCCCGGTTTTGATGCCGGGTGCGACCCAATCAAGACAACCGACGGAGGTCCCCACCATCATGCGCGCGCTCGAGGCCGAGGTATTCGATGCCGTCTGGGCGGCGGTGGAGCCGCTGATCCCGCCGCCGGACCAGTCCTGTGAGCGATCACTGAAGGTCGCGATCTGCGATCAGTGAAAGTCGCGGTGTCGGGGTGGGGTGTTCCTCCTGAGATCCCACCGGTGAGTGTGCGGCCCCTCCAGCCTGTCGAGCGACCAAGCATCGACAAGTTGGCTGGAGGGACCTCTGCTCATGATGACGCAGGAGGAGTTCATGGACGTGTTGGCGATGAAGCGCCGAGGCATGTCGCTCACGGAGATCGGCGACGAGCTGGGCTATCACCCGGCGACGATCTCGAAGTGGGTCAAGGCTGGTGGGCCGCCACCGGCGCGCACGGTTGACGAGGCCGATCGGGTGATCGACGCGGTGTGGGCGGACCGGCTCACGGCGTTGTTGGTCGGGAACCCGAAGCTGTTGGCGAAGTCGTTGTTCGAGATCATCGTGGCGGAAGGCTTCACCGGCTCGTATCCGTCGGTGGTGCGCTGGGTTCGTGATCAGCGCGGCCCACGGTTTCGGGCCGCGGATGGGGCGTCGGTGCCGATCGAGACGCCGCCGGGCGACGAGGCCCAGTTCGACTGGTCGGACTGCTCGGGGTGGGCTCGTGAGGTCG
>DAIMFV010000082.1:0-13348 GCA_036724365.1 Acidimicrobiales bacterium
GTCGGCGAGCTGGTCTACGGCCGGGTCACCAAGCTGGTGCCGTTCGGTGCGTTCGTCCAGGTGGGCGACGGCATCGAGGGCCTGGTCCACATCTCGGAGATGTCGGCCCACCACGTCGACCTGCCCGAGCAGGTGGTCACCCCCGGCGAGGAGCTGTGGGTGAAGATCATCGACCTCGACCTCCAGCGCCGCCGCATCAGCCTGTCGATCAAGCAGGCCGCCGAGGGTGGCGTGGTGTCGGCCGAGTACCAGGAGCACTTCGGCGAGCACGCCTACGACGACGAGGGCAACTACATCGGTGGCGAGTCCACCGAGGCCCAGGAGGCGTGGGCGGAGTACTACGCCGAGCACCCCGAGGCGCTCGAGGCCGGCGCGCCGGGCACGACCGACGGCGACGCCCCGACGGATGCCACCGCTGCTGGCGAAGCCGGCGAGCCCGTGGCCGAGACGGAGGCTGACGCTGACGCCACCGCCGATGCCGACGCCGCCGCCGAGGTCGCCGAGCCCGTGGCCGACGACACCGAGGCCGTGGCCGAGGACTGAGTCGACCCCGTCCCGAGGTCCGATGCGGCCCCGCCTCCGGGCGGGGCCGCATCGCGTCACGGGTCGGGCCCGGGTCGGGTCCGCGTTCGGTCGGAGACCCCGTGACCGACCACCTGAGGGAGCCCCACCGGTGGGAGAAATCTCGACGAAACCCTCAGTTGTCGGTCGAGTGGAGCCGACAGGGAATCGTCGTCAGTCGGTTCCATCTCCGGAGCCGGCGCTCCACTCAACCCAAGGGGTTTCACGGTGAGCCAACGCCGGACTCTCATCCTCGCTGCTGCGGTCATCGTAGGTGCGCTGGGTGCCTTCCTCGTCTGGAACTACGTCAGCGGAGTTGAAGACAAGGCCAACGAGGGCACGCAGCTCGTGTCGGTGTACCTCGTGAGCCAGCCGATCGCCCGGGGCACGAGTGGCAACGAGGCCGCTGCCTACATCAAGAAGGACAGCATCCCCCGCAAGGCCGTGCCGGCGAACGCCATCACCAGCCCCGAGGACATCTCCGGCAAGGTGGCGCTCTACGCGCTGTCGCCCAACGCCGTGGTGCTGAACGACATGTTCGTCGATCCGTCCGATCCCAACGCCCGGCAGTCGTTCGCCGAGCGCCTGACCCGGATCAACAACGAGGACCAGGTGGCCATCGCCATCCAGGTCGACCAGGTGCGGGGCGTGGCCGGACTCATCCAGCCCGGCGACTTCGTCAACATGATGATCCGCAACGTGTCGGAGGTGCAGGCCGAAGGGCTGCCCGAGGGCGTCGCCGTGGAGGACATCCTCTTCGGTGAGCAGGCCCGCTACCTGTACCAGAAGGTCGAGGTCCTCGCTGTGGGTCAGAACACCGTGCCCCAGGCCGGTGCCGCCGCCACGGCCACCGACGACGGCTCGGGAACCGGCGCCCCGGCTTCGCCCGGCGCCGCCCAGGACGCCGGCCTCATCACGGTCATGGTGCCCACCCGGGCCGCCCAGTACATCGCCTCGGTGGACCAGGGCAACTTCTACCTGACGCTGGTGGCTCGCGACTTCAAGCCGGTGGCGCAGCAGGTCATCGACTTCAACTCCACCATCCCGGCAGAGGATCCCGCTCTCCTCACGCCCTACGGCCCCAACGGTCCGGAGAACCGGGGCGAGGGCTGACACGCCGGAGCGACACCGCCGCACCCTGATCGTCGGCCCGGTCAGGACCCCTCTCCGGAGCGGGTACCTTTGGGCCGACGATCAACCGGGTCACCCACCGAACGCCCCCTCTCGGAGCCATGTCGAACTTCTCTGCCACCGAACCGAATGTGCCGATGCTGGTCGTCGAGGCAGACCCTGCTGTTCGTAGCCGTCTGGTGATGCAGCTCGGTGAGCATGCGATCCCGCTGGAGACCATGCAGGGCGTCGAGGAGCGCTACGGTGCCGCCCCCTTCGTGCTGATCCTGGGCCCGAGCTGCTCCCGCGGCTCGGACCTCGGTGGGGCCGAGTCCCTGCTGGGGCGTCGGTCCGACATCGGCGCCATCCTGATCGCCGAGGACCTCTCCACCGACCTGTTCCAGCGGGCCATGCGCTCCGGGGTCCGCGACGTGCTGGGGTCTCCGGTGGACACCGGCCAGCTCAACGAGGCCGTCAGCCGCATCGGTCAGACCCTGGTCGCCGGCGGCCGTCCGGCCGCCATCGGTGGGTCGGGCCTCGACGCCGACGGCGGCGACCTCGGTCGGGTCATCACCGTGTTCTCCACCAAGGGCGGCGCGGGCAAGTCCGTGATGGCCACCAACCTGGGCGTGCTGCTGGCGCAGCGGGCCGAGGGCACGGTCGCCCTGGTCGACGCCGACCTGCAGTTCGGCGACATCGCCGTGATGTTGAAGCTGGCCCCCCAGCACACCATCGTCGACGCGGTGGGTTCGTTCGACCGCCTCGACGTGGGCTTCCTGGAGACGCTGCTCTCCACGCACCCCCAGTCCGGGCTCAAGGTCCTGCCGGCCCCCCTCGAGCCGGCCTTCGCCGATCAGATCGGCGCCGACCAGATGGTCAAGATCGTGCGGCTCCTCCGGACGTTCTGTGACTTCGTGGTGATCGACACGCCGGCGTACTTCAACGAGGTCGTGCTCGGCCTGATCGAGGAGAGCGACGACGTCGTCCTCGTCGCCGGCATGGACATCCCGAACATCAAGAACGTGAAGATCGGCCTGCAGACGCTGCGGCTGCTGAACACGCCGATGTCCAAGATCCACCTCATCCTCAACCGGGCCAACTCCAAGGTGAAGCTCGAGGTGAGCGAGGTGGAGCGCACGCTGCAGGTGAAGGCCGAAGCGCTGATCCCCAGCGACGTGGTGGTGCCCCAGTCGGTCAACAAGGGCATGCCGGTGGTGCTCGACGCCCCCAAGTCGGCCATCGCCAAGAGCCTGGAGCAGGTGGCCGATCTCTTCCTGCCGGCTTCGGAGCCGGTGGCCAAGAAGCGCGGCTGGCGCTGACCCGTCACCGGGGCCCACGGGTCCCGGGGCCGGTGCTTCGGCGCGCACGCAGCCGGGGACTCCGGCCGGGCGGAGGGCCGCTCGTGGGGTGCACCGGCCGGCTGCCAGGCGGGCCCCCGGACCGGCCAAAAGGAAGTGCTCCCGTTGCCTTTAGGGCGGGCCGTGGACGCCGATAGGGACCTGTGTCCCTCTACAAGCGTCTCCACGAACAGCAGGGCAACGGTGCCGGTCCGGTCAGCAAGCGCCGGGATCCGGTCCTCGATGAGCTGCGCCAGAAGATCCACCACCACCTGATCGACGAGCTCGGTCCGATCCTCTACGACAAGCGCCTGTCGGAGGACGACCTGCGTCGTCGCGTCCAGGACCAGCTCCACGCCGCCCTCGCGGTGGAGCGCGCCCCGTTGTCGGCGGCAGACAAGGCCCAGCTGATCCAGGACGTCTCCGACGACATCCTCGGCTACGGGCCGATCGACCGGCTGTTGAAGGACGACGACATCACCGAGGTCATGGTCAACGGGCCCGACCTGGTGTTCATCGAGCGCTCCGGCAAAGTGGAGAAGACCGGCGCCAGCTTCGTGGACGAGACGCACCTGCGACGCATCATCGACAAGATCGTGGGCCAGGTCGGTCGTCGCATCGACGAGGCCCAGCCGCTCTGTGACGCCCGCCTGCCCGACGGCTCCCGCGTGAACGCGGTGATCCACCCGCTGGCCATCGGCGGCCCCTTCCTCACCATCCGTAAGTTCTCCAAGGACCCCTACCAGATCGACGACCTGATCCGGTTCGGCACCATGAACGCCGCCTCGGCCCGCTTCCTGCAGGCCATGGTGGTCGGTCGGCTGAACATCATCGTGTCGGGCGGTACCGGCACCGGCAAGACCACCACCTTGAACGTGCTGTCGTCGTTCATCCCGGGCGATGAGCGCATCATCACGATCGAGGACGCCAAGGAGCTGCAGCTCCACCAGGAGCACGTGCTCGCGCTGGAGGCCCGGCCCCCGAACATCGAGGGCAAGGGTCAGATCACGATCCGCGACCTCGTGAAGAACACCCTCCGGATGCGTCCCGACCGCATCGTGGCGGGCGAGTGTCGCGCCGGTGAAGCGCTCGACATGCTCCAGGCCATGAGCACGGGCCACGACGACTCGATCACCACGGCGCACGCCAACAGCCCCCGGGACACCCTGGCCCGCCTCGAGACCCTGGTGCTCATGGCCGGCTTCGACCTGCCGGTGCGGGCCATCCGCGAGCAGATGGCTTCGGCCATCGACTGCGTGGTGCAGCTCACCCGCCTCCGCGACGGCACCCGTCGCATCACCCACATCACCGAGGTCCAGGGCATGGAGGGTGACGTCATCACCACCCAGGACGTCTTCCTGTTCGACTTCGGCATGGGCGTCGACGAGCACGGTCGGTTCCGGGGCCACCTCAAGGCCACCGGTGTCCGGCCCAAGTTCGCCGAGAAGCTGGCCGACCAGGGCATCCGCCTCGGACCGGAAGTGTTCCAGCCCGAGCAGTTCGCCAAGCGTGCCGCGGGGGCCTGGTGAAGCGCCGGCACGGCCGTCGTGCCGTCGCCGCGTCGCTGCTGGCCACGTTCTTCGCGCTCATCGGCGTCAGCGCGGTGGCCGCCCAGGCCGAGGACCCCACCTTCTTGGTGCGTGAGATCGACGGCACCGAGCAGAAGGCCGTGGAGCTCACCTTGTTGTGGACCGGTGAACCCGCCGACCTGCAGGAGCTGACCATCCGGGAGAACGGCGCTGCGGTGAAGGTCGACGATCTCGTCGACCTCCGCAAGACCGACCGCCGGCTGGCCACGGTGATCGTGGTCGACCTCTCGGGGTCGATGGCCGACGACGGGGCCCTGGCCGCGTCGAAGGCCTCCATCGCCAAGATCGCCGAGAACCTGCCCGAGGGCGACCAGCTGGCGCTGGTGAGCTTCACCAACGACGCCGTGGTGGAGTCGTCGTTCACGAGCAGCCCTGAGCAGATCAAGGCCGCGCTCGACGAGATGGTGGCCCCCCGCGACGGTCGGACCGCCATGTACGACGCCATCCGCAAGGGCGTCAGCCTGTTCGAGACCCGGCCCGGCCTCCAGCCGAACATGTTGCTGGTGACCGACGGCAGCGACGACGTGTCGAGCACGGACCTCGCCGGCGCCCGGGCGTCGGTGGCCTCGTCGGGGGCGGCGTTCTTCGCCGTCCAGCTCACCCACATGGAGGGTGAGGTCGACACCGATGCCATCGACAGCATCATCGAGCGGGCGGGCGGCGCGTCGTTCAGCGGCACCAGCGCCGCCGAGGTCGACAAGGCGTTCACCGATGCCATGACCACCATCCGCAGCCAGTTCGTCGCCTCCTACGCATCCAAGGTGGAGCAGGGCGCGGGCGACGTCGAGGTCACGGTGGCCAGCCAGTCCGTGAAGCGGAACTACGTCGCCGGCGGCAAGGCCGAGGGCGCCGGTGCCACCCAGGTGGTGACGGTGAAGAAGGCGTTCGGTCCCGACTGGCTCCGCTCCACGCCGATCCTCCCGGTGCTGGTGATGGGCCTGGCGATCGGGTTGCTGGTGTACGCGGGCATCCAGCTCGCCGGCAGCTCCAACACCGGCCTGTCGGCCGTGCTGAGCCCCTACACCGAGGGGGTGCCGAGCGACGCCGACGGCAACGAGCAGGCCCTGGCCCAGACGGCCTTCCTCCAGCGGGCCGTGGACATGACCGAGGGCTTCGCCGAGCGGCAGGGCTTCCTCGAGAAGGTCTCGTCGCTGCTGGAGCGGGCCGACCTGCCCCTCCGGGCCGCCGAGGCGCTGTTCTTCTACGTGGCCGGGGTGATCCTGGTGACGCTGATGGGCCTGTTCGGCCTCGGCCTCGTGCCCGGCCTGGTGGTGGGCGTCCTGGCGGCGCTGCTGCCGCTGGCGGTGGTGAGCTTCATCGCCGGGCGCCGAGCGAGGTCCTTCGTGGGCCAGCTGCCCGACACGCTCTCGCTGCTCTCGGGTTCCCTCCGGGCCGGCTACTCGCTCATGCAGGGCGTGGAAGCGGTGTCCCAGGAGGTCGAGGAGCCCATGGGCAAGGAGCTGCGTCGGGTGGTCACCGAGGCCCGACTGGGCCGTGAGCTCGAGGAATCCCTCGATGCGGTGGCCGAGCGCATGTCGAGCCCCGACTTCGCCTGGGCCGTCATGGCCATCCGCATCCAGCGCGAGGTCGGTGGCAACCTGGCCGAGCTGCTGATGACCGTCGCCGAGACCATGGTCCAACGTGACCGCCTCCGCCGCGACGTGAACTCGCTCACCGCCGAGGGCCGCATGTCCGCCATCATCCTGGCGCTGCTGCCCATCGGTCTGGGCCTCTTCATGTGGGCCTCGAACCCCGTCTACATGTCTCCCCTCGGGAACACCGGCATGGGCCAGGCCATGCTCGGTCTGGCCACCGTCAGCGCAATCGTCGGCTTCATCTGGATGAAGAAGACCATCACGATCGAGATCTGAGGATCACTGTGCTTCCCCTTGCAATCCTCCTCCTCGGCGCGGGCATCGGCGTCGTCATCTTCGTCCTCGGCTCATCGGCCGAGGAGAAGTCCACCGTGCGGGCGTCGCTGCGCCAGCTCGAGGGCTACGAGGTCGACAACGTCCGCGAACAAGAGCTCCTCAAGCCGGTGCGCGACCGCACCGTGGCCCCGGTCGTCAACGCGCTCTCGGGCTTCGGCAAGCGCTTCACCCCCGACGGCTACATGGAGAAGACCCGTCAGCGCTTCCTGGCCGCCGGGTACCGGAACCAGGACACCGTCGACCGGTACCTCGCCCTGCGGGTGGGGCTGATCGCACTGGTGCCGGTGGTCTGGTACCTGGTGTACGGGCCCCTGGCCATGACCGGCATGATGGGTCTCGCCGTGTTCCTGCTGCTCAGCGTGGCGCTGGTGCTCGGACCCGACGCCATGGTCAACCGGCGGGTGGAAGAGCGCCAGAACGCCATCCGGCGGGCCCTGCCCGACGTGCTCGACCTGCTGGTGATCAGCGTGGAGGCCGGTCTCGGGTTCGAGCAGGCGCTCGACCGCACCGTCGCCGCCGTGCCCGGCCCGCTCACCGAGGAGTTCGCCCGCATGCTGGGCGAGGTCCGCGCCGGTGCCTCCCGGGCCAACGCCATGCGGGCCATGGAGAAGCGGTGCGACGTCCCGGAGCTCCGGTCGTTCGTGCTCGCCATCCTGCAGGCGGACACCTTCGGCGTGTCCATCGGGCGCGTGCTGCGGGCCCAGGCCGACGAGATGCGCATCAAGCGGCGCCAACTGGCGCAGGAGCGGGCCCAGAAGGCCCCGGTGAAGATGCTGATCCCGATGGTGTTCTGCGTGTTCCCCGCGCTGTTCGTGGTGGTGATCGGTCCCGCCATCATCAGCATGTCGCAGAGCCTCTGACCCGCGGCGTGGACGCTCCCGGAGCCGACAGGGCGGAGGATCCGGGCGACGCCGCGCCGGCGGTTGCCGCGCCCATCCCGGCCGCCGCCGACGGTCTCGGCGCCGATCTGGGCGACGATCTGGGCGACGACATCGTCACCCCTGCGGGTCCGGTGACCCTGGGGGCCCGCTTCGGTCGGCCGTCGCTCGACGGCCTGGTGTTCATGTTGCTGCTGTTCGTGGCGGTCCGGATCGGGTTGTCGCCCCTGCAGGACAACAGCTTCCTCACCCACCTCGCCACCGGGCGGCTCATCTTCGACACCGGTTCGGTGCCCACCGTCGACCCGTACTCGTGGACGGCGCACGGCGAACCGTGGACGGTCCAGAGCTGGGGAGCGAGCGTGATCTACGCCGCCGTCGAGGAGCTGGCCGGCTTCAACGGCCTGCGCCTGCTCACCGCGTTCCTGGTGGGTGTGCTGCTGACGCTGTTGTGGAAGCTCACCGATGCGGCCGGTGGGCTGGTGGGCCGGCTGCTGGCCGGTCTGTTGGTGGTGGCCCTCGGAACCGGCATGTGGACGGAACGCCCGTTCCTGTTCGGGGCCATCGGCCTGGCTCTCACGATCTTCGCCGCCGACGACCGCATCGACCCGCGGTGGATGGTGCCGATCATGTGGGTGTGGGTGAACACCCACGGCTCGTTCCCGTTCGCGGTGGTGTTGCTGGTGCTGCTGGCCGCCGGCCGGTGGCTCGACGAACGGGTCACCCCCGCGGTGGAGCTCCGGGCGCTGGCCTGGACGGTCGGCGGCACCCTGCTGGGTGGTCTGAACCCGATCGGGCCCAGGATCTTGGTGTTCCCGGTGCAGATGCTGGAGCGGCGTGAGGCCTTCCAGTACGTGAAGGAATGGCAGAAGATCGGTCTCACCGCCGGCGTCGACCGGGTGTTCGTGGCCATGTTGGTGATCACGGCCCTGCTGGTGGTGCTGCGGGCCCGCACGTGGCGCAACGTGTTGCCCCTCGTGGTGTTCGGCGTGGCGGCGGTGGTCAGTGCCCGCAACATCCTGCAGGCGAGCATCGTGCTCACCCCGTTGCTGGCCCAGGGGCTGCGGGGCCTGGGCCGCATCGACGGCGCCCGCCGCCCGTCACTGGCAGCTCCGGCCCTGCACGCCATGGTGGTGGCCCTGGTGGTGGTGAGCCTGGTGGAGCTGCGCAACGAGCCCACGGCGCTGGAGCCCTACCCGCAGGAGGCGACGGCGTGGATGCACGCCGAAGGGTTGTTGGGCCCGGAGAACCGGGTGATCAGCCGCGACGTGGTGGGGAACTACCTGGAGTTCGCGTACGGACCCGACGAGGCGAGGGTGTTCATCGACGACCGGGTCGACATGTTCCCGATCGAGGTGGTGCGGTGGTACGTGGGCCTGATCGACGTGGCCGGCGAGTACGAGCGGATCGTGGCGGAGTCCGACCCCACCGCGGGGCTGTGGGACACCGAGAGCCCGTTCGGTGAGTGGATCACCGCCTCCGACGACTGGGACGTGGTCTTCGAGGACGACACCTGGTTCGTCGCCGTACCGGCGGGCTCGTGAGCCGCACGGCCCACCGCCCGGCGTCACCGGGCGCACTTGTGACCACGGAGAGCGGCCATATGGGCCGCATGGCCTATCGAGCCTCCCCGGCCCGACGCCGATACTGAAGGCAGGATTCGGAAGGAGAGGTGCCATGCACAAGCGGACGGGCCTCATGCGGCGGAACCGAGACGAAGACGGGGCGAGCCTCGTCGAGTACGCACTCATGCTCGCGCTGATCGCGGTCGTGGCGTTCTCAGCGGTCTCCTTCTTCGGCAACGGCGGCAAGGGCATGATGGGCAACAACGCCAACTGCATCGGCAAGGCGATGGGCGACACCAGCTCCGGCGAGTGCGGCTGACGAGGCGAGCCGGTAGGCGAGCCGACCAGACAAGCACGATGGGTAAACCGAGGCGCCAGCCGAGGTGCAAACCACATGGACGCGACGACGGGCGACTTATCCGCTCGAGTCCATAGGGGTTCTTCCGTCCATTCGGGGGAGTGGAGGGAACCTGACGAGGGGTGGGCCCGGCCCACCCCTCGTCGTCATTTTCGGCCGTCGTCAGATCCCGAGCTGAAGCGGCGGTCGGGGCCGGGGCCCGTCGTCGGGATCCTGGTGGCCGACGCGGTGCTGGTGGGCTCGGGGCCGACGGTCAGGTGAGGCGGACGATGCCCATGCGCACGGCCTGGAGGACGGCCTGGGTGCGATCGCGGGCGTCGAGCTTCTGGTAGATCGACGCCAGGTGGTTCTTCACCGTCTTCTGGCTGATGAACAGGCGCTCGGCCACCTCGGGCGTGGAGCACCCGTCGGCGATCAGCTGGAGCACGTCGATCTCCCGGCGGGTGACCACCTTCTCGTTGTCCTCGATCGACGGCTCTGGCGTCATGCGCCGGACCTCGGAGAGCATGGCCCCGGCCAGCGACGGTGACAGGTCTGCTTCGTCGTTGGCGGCCATCCGGATGGCCGCGGCGATCTCCTCGATGGAGCAGTCCTTCACCAGGTAGCCGGCGGCGCCGGCCCGCAACGCCTCGGAGATGACCGACTGGTCGGCGTGCATGGTGAGCATCACGACCTGGATGTCGGGGTAGAGCCGGCGGATGCGCCGGGTGGCCTCCACCCCGTCGACGTCGGGCATGGTCACGTCCATGAGCACCACGTCGGGGCGCAGGTCGCCCGCGAGGCGGACCGCCTCCTCGCCGTCGGATGCTTCGCCCACCACGTCGAAGCCGTCCTCGGAGAGGCTGCGACGAAGACCTTCCCGGAGCATCCGGTGGTCGTCGGCGAGCATGAGGCGGACTGTCATGTGGCATCTCCTGGGCGGGACGTGGTGTCCCCGCTCGTTCACCCGCGGGGGGTCTGGGTCGTTCGGCCCAGGCTACCGGCTGGCGGCGCCTTCGCCGTCCGGCGGTGATCGGGCGTGGCGAGGGCCGTCGGCCGGCCGCGGGACCCGACCGGTGACGGGCCGGTGTCGGCGCGGTGTCGGGGTGGTGCGGGCACCTGAACGGCTGGTGACGGGCGGGCCTGCGGGCGGGCTGGCGGTCCGGGTCCAGGACCCCTGGGGTCAGGTCGGCGTCAGTTCTGGCGGATCTCGCAGCGGATCGTGGTGCCCACGCCCACCTCGCTGGAGATGTCGAGGGCCGCACCGATGCTGGCCGCCCGCTCGCGCATGCCGATGATGCCGTAGCTGTCCAGGCGTCCGACCCGGCCCGACGGGAAGCCGACACCGTCGTCGGCCACGATCAGCACGCCCCGCTCGCCGTCGCAGCGCCAGGTGACCGCCACCTTGGTGGCGTGGGCGTGGCGCTCCACGTTGGTCACCGCCTCCTGGGCCACCCGCCACAGCTCCCGCTCCTGCAGGAGCGGCAGCCGTCCGCTGGCCTGGGCGTCGAGGCGGATGTCGAGATCGCTGCGGGCCTGGACGCGGTCGAGGAAGTCGCGCAGCGTCTGGGCCAGGTCGTGCTCGTCGGTCACGTCGGTGCGGAGGTCGTAGAGGGTGTCACGGACCTCGCCGATGACCCCGCGCACGTCGGTGCGGAGTCGGTCGAGGTGCTTGGTGACGTCGTCGCCCTTGCTGTTGGTCTTGACGATGCGGTCCAGCTCGAAGGCCAGGTAGGCCAGCGACTGGCCGATGCGGTCGTGGAGGTCACGGGCGATGCGGGTGCGCTCCTCGTCGGCTCCGACGGTGCGCAGCCGGGCGAACCAGCGGGCGTTGTCGATGGCGAGGGCCGCCGGCTCCATGAAGCCGTGCATGAGCTCCTGGTCCCGCAGCTTGAAGTGGTGGGTGTCGTGGTGCTCGAGGGCGATGAGGCCCAGCACCGTGTCGCGTGCCAGCAGCGGGGCGTACAGGCCCGAGCTCATCTCCACCGCAACGCCGGGCTGGTCGGGCATCAACCGGTCGACCAGGACCGGCACGCGCCCGTCGAGGGCCTCGATGGCCGCGTTGGGCAGGTCGTCGGTGGCGTAGGTGGGGGCGGGCCGCGGGCCCTCCCAGCGGGCCACCACCCACGTGTGGTCGGTCTCGTCGAGCAGGAAGACCGAGGCCCCGTCGAAGTCGAACAGGTCGCGGAGGCGGCCCATGGTGGTGTCGAGCGCATCGTCGAGGTCGAGCGATGCCGGCAGGGTCTGGGTGACGCGGTGGAGCGAGTGGAGGAGCAGGTTGGCGTCGGCGAGGCGGCCGAGCCGGTCGAGGGCCAGGGTGTGCTGGCGGTCCACCTCGCCGGTGACCCGTCGGGCGTAGCCGGCGATCATGGCCACCAGCACCAGCTCACCCGTCCACTGCACGGCCTCTCGCCAGGCCTCGGCGTCGGGGTCGCTGCCGGCCAGGTACGGGATGCTCACGGCCAGCGCCGAGGCCAGGCCCACGCGCAGCGCGAAGCCGAACCCGCGTGCGAAGCCGGCCACCATCACCGCGGTGATCAGGGCGAACACGAGGGGTGACGCCCAGTAGCCGGTGGCCACCACCGCCATCACGTGGAGCGTGACCTCGAACAGGACGCGCAGCAGGCTCGAGGTGTCGGCGGTGACGTAGCGGATGGGGAACGCGAGGCGGACGATGTTGTAGACGGCGATGACCGCGCACCAGATGATGACGGTCCAGTCGCGGTCCACGAAGGCCGGCGCCGCCAGCACGATGGAGATGACGGTGGTGCCGCCCCGGATGGCGAGGATGGCCGGCTTGAACCCCGCCACGCGATCCAGCGTGGAGCCCGAGTGCACGCTCGCGGGCTCGAAGCTCGCGGCGAGCTCCTCGGCGATCGTCTTCTCCCCGGAGATGGCAGCCATCGGAGAGAGGCTACGACGCCGGTGGGTGGCGGTGGCGCCTACGGTGGCCCGATGATCCTGATCGGCCTCACCGGCGGCATGGGCTCGGGCAAGAGCTCGGTCTCGGTTCGCCTGGCGGCGAAGGGCGCGGTGGTCATCGACGCCGACGCCATCACCCGGTCCCTGCAGGCGCCCGGCCAGCCCGTGCTGGAGCAGATGGTCGCCCGGTTCGGGCCCGGGATCCTGCAGGCCGACGGTTCCCTGGACCGCCAGGCCGTGGCCGACATCGTGTTCGCCGACCCCGCGGCCCTGGCCGACCTCAACGCCATCGTCCACCCGGCGGTGGGAGCGGAGATCGCCCGCCGGCTGGGCGAGGAATCGGCCACCGACCACGTGGTGGTCCTCGACGTGCCCCTGCTGGTGGAGTCGGGCCGCAACGACCTGCGCGCCCTGATCGTGGTCGACGTCGACCCCGAGGTGGCGGTCGACCGACTGGTGCGCTTCCGGGGCGTGCGAGAGGACGACGCCCGGGCCCGGATGGCCCGCCAGGCCTCCCGTGAGCAGCGACTGGCCTCCGCCGACCTGGTGATCGACAACGGCGGGTCGGAGGCCGACCTCGACCGTGAGGTCGAGCGGGCCTGGACCTGGATCCAGGCCCTGGGTCCCAACGAGGCCTGACCGGGGTCGGCAACCTGGCCCCCTCCGGGCCCCGTTGTCGGTGGGGGTTCGTAGGCTGGGCCCATGGCCGAACCGTCCGCTCCCGAGCCCGCCGAGCCCGCCGACGCCGACCAGCGTCCCGCCGCCCTCGAGCGTCCCGCTCGTCGTCCGGCGGTCGCCACCGGCGGCGGGAGCACGGCGGAGCGGCGCTTCGAGGTGGTGTCGCCGTTCGGTCCGGCGGGCGACCAGCCCAAGGCCATCGAGCAGCTGGTGGAGGGGGTGGAGGGCGGCGAGCGGTTCCAGACCCTCCTGGGCATCACCGGCTCCGGCAAGAGCGCCACCATCGCCTGGACCATCGAGAAGCTGCAGCGGCCGGTGCTGGTCCTCGCCCCCAACAAGTCGCTGGCCGCCCAGCTCGCCGGTGAGTTCCGGGAGTTCTTCCCCAACAACCGGGTGGAGTACTTCGTCAGCTACTACGACTACTACCAGCCCGAGGCCTA
>DAIMFV010000083.1:0-13227 GCA_036724365.1 Acidimicrobiales bacterium
GCATGACTCCAGCCTTCCAAGCTCAGGAGCCTCCAACGAACCCAGGGTGGTTCAGGTTGGAGCGGGGCGACGAGCATGACGATGCCTGCGACGAGGCGGGCCGCGGCTGCTTGGAGTCCGGGGGCGATGGGGAGGTCGCGGGGTTGGCGCCCCTTGAACGCGGCGGTGGCCTCGATGAGGAACGCCAAGGCGAGCTGCGCCCAGGCGATCCATGCGACGACGGCGAGGGCGTTGACGATGAAGGTGTCGGTGATGCCGGTGTTGATGGCGGTGGAGAGGGTGTCGCTATCGGGGATCGTGGTCGGTAGCGGCCAGCCGACGAGTGTGGCCAGGCCGATCGGGACACCGATGAGAAGGAGGGCGGCGACCGCGAGGGAGCCCAGGCCTCGAAGGACCGCGGTCGATCGGCGGCTGGTCATGGGTCGTCTCCTCGAACGGCGGAGGCGGTTTCGGTGACGGTGATGGTCCGGTCGGCGCCGGGGAGGACGCGCAGGGGCTGGACGCGAGTGACGGTGACGGTGATATCGGCGCCGTCGACGAGCGCCGTACCGGTGGCTCCGACGCGGGCGAGGTAGTCGAGCGCGGCGGTCTCAGCGTCGCCGGGGTCAAGGCGGGGTTCGTTGGTCTGGCGGAGGTGGGTGAGGTCGATCTCTTGCGCGCCGGCGCGGGCTGCTTGTTCGGCGTCATTGCGCGCCGCGTTGTGGGCGTGGATGACTTGGCCTCCGTCGTAGGCCATGCCGGCGACCATGACGAGTGCGGTGGCGACGACCGCGACGAACGCGGTGATGCTGCCTCGTTCGTCGTTCCATCGGGTCACGGGCCGTCGTCTCCTCGGTAGGTGTCGATCACTTCGGTGGCCGTCGCGGTGAAGGTCCGGGTTCCCGGGACGCCGAGGAGGGTCACGTCTGCCAGCGGCGCGGTGCATTCGACGGTGACGGTGACGGTGCCGCCGGGTTCGAAGTCGCTGGTGTCGACGATGGCTTCGAGCGTCGAGCAGGACACGCCTGCGGTAGCGAGGTTGGCCTCGACGGTGGATCGGGCATCGGTTGCGGCGTTGCCGGGGTGTTGGCGCAGTGATGCGGCGCGTGCTCCCTCGGCTGCGGCTCGCTCGACGTTGCCGTCGGCCTCGGAGACCTTGCCGGCGAACACGACGAGCAGCATGAGGAACACGAACGCGGGGGCGATGACGGCGACCTCGACCGATACCGAGCCACGCTCGCTGCGCCGGTCGAGCGATGAGCGCTTCATCGTTCGGGCTCCGGGATGAACCGTTCGACGGGGGCTTCGCTGCGGGCGGTGACCGCCCATTCGACGCCAGGGACCAGTTGCGGTGCGTCGCCGTGGACCTCGGCGACGACGACGGTGGCCTGGCGGTCGACGGTGATGGTGACGCCGGTGAGGTTGCCGGACTGGGCGAGGTAGCTGGCCGCAGCGGCTTCGCCCTGGGCGGCTGAGCCGTCTTGGACCTGGGCGGCATCGACGGCTTCGGCCGCGGCGGCGTTGGCGACCTGCTTGGCGTGCCACCACAGCCCGTACTGGACGATGAGCATGAGCCAGATCAGGACAGCCGGGAACAAGATGGCGACCTGGATGGTGGTCATCCCCCGCTCGTCACGCAGCCGGGCCATGGTCCTCAGCCGGCGGGCTGCTCAGGGGTCGGGATGTTGTCGGCATTGCCCTTGGCGGCGGTGTAGATGATCCCGAGGACAACGATGGCGGCGCCGACGAGCAGGAAGGTGATGACCGCGACCTCGGTCGTGGTCATGCCCCGTTCGTCGGTGGGGTCGATGCCGCAGCGGGCGCAGAGGTAGTCGAATATCAGGGTGATGTCGGGCATCGGGTTGTCCTTTCTGGTGGGTGCAGGGGCAGTCGCTCAGGGGGTCGGCCCGCTCACCGAGGTGATCTGGGCGATGGCTGGGTAGGCGATGAAGACGAGGAACCCGAACAGCAGGACGGCGACGGGGACGGTCATGCGTTCGGTGGCTGCTTCGGCGGCGGCTTCGGTCTCGGCGATCTGGTGGCCTCGGAGGGTGTCGGCCTTGGCTGCCAGTGATGCCCGGATGCGGGCGCCGTGGGATCCGGCGAGGGACACGCTGGCTGCGAGTTCGGCGAGTTCGGTCACGCCGAGCCGATCGGCGAGTCCGGCGAAGGTGTCCCATGGGGATTGGCCGGTGAGGCGTGCTCGGCGTAGTTCGCTGCGGATGGTGCGGTAGCCCCACCCGTCTCCGGCGTCGGCGGCAGCGTGCAGGGCGGTCTCGATGCCAGCTCCTCCGGCGAGCAGGACGTTGACCAGGTCCAGGTAGGACGACAGGGCGTGACGGAACGCTCGTCGGCGGCGTTCGGCCTCGTCGCGCAGAAGGAAGTCGGGGAGGATGAACCCGGCGGCGGCGGTGGCGAGGGACAGGACGCCGATGACCCCGAGGGGCATGGTCATCCCGGCGAGGGTGAGGGCGACCGCCGCGAGGTTGGGGACGAGGAGCCCGGCGACGGCGCCGAGGAGCTTGTCGAAGGCGTGGCGTTCGGGGGTGCGTTCGACCAGCTCGAGCTCGCTGAGCAGCCCTGTCGAGGTGTCCTGTCCGACGGCCCCGATGATCCGCCGCGAGATCGACCCGATGCGGTCGATGGTCGGGTCCGCTGCTGGCGCCTCGGTACCGATCGGTGTTCCTGGGCGGGCCAGGTCGGCGAGGACGAGCCCGATCGGGGTGGGTCGAGGGGCGAGCGCACGCCATGTGATCAGCGCGCCGGCGCCGATTCCCGCGCCGAGGAGGCACATGACGACGACGTTCACGGCTCGGCTCCCACCGTTGTCGGGCTGGCGGCTCGAGCCGTGAAGCGCTCGGGTAGGTCGATGCGGGCCATGCGGGTGAGGAGCCATCCGCCGGTGGCGAAGATGGCGCCGACGACGGCCAGAACGAGTTGACCAACGGGGCTGTCGTAGACGGCGAGATAGTCCCGGTTGACCAGAGCGAGGAACACCACTGCGGCGACGACGACACCGACGATCACCTTGGTGGCAGTTCGCACTCTTGTACGACCGACCTCGACGCGGATGCGCATCCTCGCCTCGCCGCGGGTGGCATCGGCGAGCCGGGACAGGAGGCTGGACAGGTCGCTGGCTTCCATCCGGGCGGCGATGACGAGCGCTGCGACGACCAGATCACCGGAGGGGTGGTTGAGGTCGTTGCCGAACGCGACGAGCGCATCGGGCAGCGGTTGGTGTTCGAGGCGACGGACGAGGGTGCGGACCTCGGGGGCGATCGGTGCAGGGGCGACGTTCGCGGTGGCGATGATGGCTTCTTCGAGCCCGGACGCGGCGACGATCGAGTCGCGGATCATCTCGGTCCACGAGGCGATGGCCTCGGTGCGGGCGATCTCACGGTCGCGGTGGCTCTTTCCTCCGAGCACACCCGGCAGGGCGGCGACGGTGAGCGCGCCGAGGACCCCGCCGACGAACCAGCCGGTGACCGCCCACACAACGATGAACGCAGCGACGCTGGACGCGATGCGGGCCGTTCTGGGGCCGCCGACTCTGCGTTGTGCGCCGGCTCCTACCCCTTCGAGGATCGGTCTGCCGGTGAGCCCGGCGGCGACGAGCAGGAGCCCCAGCGCAGCGCCGGCCGCGAGTGCGGCGATGACGAGGACGCTCATCGCCACCACCCGTCGGCCATGGCGTGGGCTTCGATGTCGAAGCCGTAGCGCTCGAGCTTGTCGGTCAGCTCCCGGGTGGGTGGCGCGGCCGGGGCCGCCGTGCCCGTGGCGTCGGGACGCCAGAGCTCGTTGGAGACGATGTGTGGGCCTTCGAGCGTGCCGGTGACCTGGCGGACGCTGGTGATGCGCCGTTCACCCTCGACCCAGCCGAGGTGCACGATGAGGTCGACGGCGTTGGCGACGAGCAGGTTCGTCACCTCGGGCACCAGCCGCTCGGGGGTCATGGCCGCGTACATGGCGAGCCGCCCGAAGACGCCCTTGGACGAATCGGCGTGGATCGAGCACATCGACCCGTCGTTGCCTTGGGACATGGCGAGCAGCATCGGGAGCACCTCGGCGCCGCGAACCTCACCGACGATGACGCGGTGTGGGTCCATGCGCAGCGCGGAGCGGACGAGGTCGGCGAGGGTGATCGCGCCGACGCCTTCGGTGTTGGCCTCGCGGGCTTCGAGGGTCTCGTGGTCGGGATGGAGGTCCTCGAAGCGTTCCAGGCCGATCTCGAGTGAGTCCTCGACGGTGATGAGCCGCTCGTCGGGGTCGATCTCGTTGATGAGGCAGCGAAGCATCGTGGTCTTGCCGGTACCGGTGCCCCCGGCAACGATGACGTTCGCTCGGGCCCGCACCGCGGCCGACAAGAACCCGGCGAGCAGGTCGTTGCACACACCGCGTGCGACGAGCTGGTCGACACGGTGGATGTCGAAGTCGTGGCGGCGGATCGTCACCGTGGGTCGACCTGACACGGCCATGAGGGCGTGGAGCCGGTCGCCGTTGGGGAGTTGGAGGTTGAGCTCGGGCTGGGCGTGGTCCCAGCGGCGTTCGCTTCGACCAAGTCGCCGGGCGGCGGTGGCGATCAGCTCGACCAGCTCGTCGTCGGACGCGGCGACCGACGGGCCACGCACCTTGGTGCCGTCGCGCATGGTGAGCCACACCCGGTTCGCCCCCGAGATGTGGATGTCGCGGATCGACGGGTCATCCAGCAGCGGTTGGAGGCGGGCGAGGCCGTGGAGTCGATCGAGCACCGCGGTCATCACCGCGTCCTCGGTGGCTTCGTCGAGCGGTTGGCGACCTGTGGAGTAGGCGTCTGTTGCCAGTCGGCGCAGCTCGTCGGCCAACAACTTGCGGGCCAGGGCCCGTTCATCGGGTACCGACAGGCGGCCCTGACCCTCGTCCTCATGGGCGCTGTGGGCGGCGGTGAGCGATTCGCCGACGATGCGATGCAATCGGCCGACGAGCTCCGCGGCCTCGCCCTCGAGCGGGGCCGACGACGCGGTCGAGCTCGTGGGTGGCGTGAGTGCGACGGTGGCGCTCATCCGACCGTCACGACGTCAGGGACTTGGGCGGCGGGCTGGTCGATGAGGTCCGCGAGCCCGGCGACCGCTCGGGACAGCCGGGAGCGGGCGAGGGATCGGGAGGTGGTTCCCCCGTCGCGGAGGTGGGCGGCGGTCGTGGGGTCGTCGGGCAGGTGGGCCAGGACCGGCGCGCCGAGTGAGTCACCGATCTCGGTGGGCCGGTAGGTGCCGTCACCGACGAGCACCACGCCGACCTGCACGCCGCGGTGGCCGAGGTTGGTGGCGTTCAGCGTTGCGACCGCGTGGGATGCGGCGACGAGCTCCTCGGCATTGGGTCGGGCCAGCACCAACGCCACCTCGGCGGCGTCGAGGATGCGGGGGCGGCGCCAGATCCGGCCGACGTCGATGACGACCGTTCCGTTGGAGCGGCCGAGGACGCCCATGATCCGCTCCCCCGCTGTTCGCCACAGTGACTCCGCTGTCTCCGCGGCGTCCGGGCCGACGAGCACCGGGATGCCGCCGGCGTTCTGGGCGTGGTCGAGCCAACCGCCGGGCTCGTGCGGATTCGCCGCAGCCAACGTGACCAGGCCCGGTTCGCGTCCGAGGCCGTAACGCACCGCGACCACACCACCGGACAGGTCCGCCTCCACCATCACGGCGTCGAGGTGCGACGCGACGAGCAGAGCGGTGGTGGTGACCCCGGGTGCTCCCCGGGCCGAGCACAACGCCACGGATCTCATGGCGACACCTGCACGAGCCGCAACGACCCCGACCCCGCCCGGGCCGCGACCGCAACCGCGTCGCCCTCCGGCGCGAGGATCGACACGAGCAGTCGGTCACTCGCCAGCTCCTCGACCGAGACGACCGTCGCCCCGCGGGCGATCACCACGTCGCCGGTGCCAATGCTGGCGTCAGCACCGTCGTCGCTTGTGTCGCCTTGGTCGGTGCCGTCCGTGATCGGGTCGGCGGGGTCGACGGTTCGGACCACGTTGACGAGGTCACCTGGCGACAGTCCCATCGCTGGGTAGCCGCCCGGTTCGAGCGACAGTCCGACGATGCCGTCGCCCGCCTCGAGCGCAGGACGGTCTGCGACGACCGAGTGCGTGAGCAGGGTTCCCGGTGCCAGGTCGACGAGCGCCACCTGGCCGACCACGCTGTTCATGTCGGCTTGGGTCAGGTGGGCGAGCCTGTCGTCGCTGGCGACGTAGACCACACGAACATCCGATGACGACAGGGTCTGGCCTCGTTCGACGGTGCCGATGACCGCAAGCGCTGGTGACTTGTCGACGGCGCTCAGGTGCCACAGGACCGCGCCGAGAGCGAACACGGTCATCACCAGCACGCCGACCACCAGCTCGGGCATGCGCACCCGGCGGCGGGGTGGGGCGATGCCCGCGACGGGGTCGGGGCGGTGGCCGTTCGTGCTCGGTGCTCCCGATCGGGGCGCGCGGACGGTTGGGGTGGATGCCATGTCAGTCGCCTCTCGTGCCGATCGCTTGGATCTCGCCCACCTCGACATCGAGGGTCGAGGTGCGCGTGATCGCCGGGAGGGTCCCACCGAACGGCGCATTGGAGGTCCAGGTGATCTCGAGGCGGACCGTGGCCGAGAGGTCGAAGGTGCCGCCGTCGGCCGAGGCTGACGACCGGCGGTAGGTGTGGGTGCAGTTGCTGGCGTCCTCGTCGACGCCGGGCGACCAGGCGACCCCGGGGCCACGGCACACTTCGCTGCCACCATCACCGGTGCCCCAGGTGACCGACACCGGTCGAGCGGTCACCGTCGACCACACCCGGCCCGCCTGCGCGGTAGCGGTGTAGGGCTGCCACCACGACGAATCGATCCACAACCACGTCGGGATCTGCACGTACAGCCGTCCGCTCTCTTCTGGGCTCGTGCGGATCGCGGGCGGCGCGATCTGCACGGACTGCAACGCCTGCTGAGCCAGAGCGGCCGGGTCGACCAGACCGCCCTCGGGGACGATGAAGTAGCCGTCGACAGCGACGGCGCCGGTACCTTCGCACCAGTACTCGAGCCAGCGTCCCGTCGCCGAGTGCTGGGTCTGGAGGGTGTCGACGTCGTAGATGCCCATCTGGAAGTCGTCCTCGATGACGACGTGCCACTCACACGGCGGACCTTCCCCTCCTCCTCCTCCACCGCCACCCGAGCCGCCACCACCGGGGTTCGCGGTGCCGTCGCCTGCGGTGGCCGTCGGGTCGCCGTCACCGTCGACGTAGGCGCCACCTCCTCCACCTGGAGGAGGACGGTTGCCGGCACCGGCCGGTGTCGCGGCAAGCAGGACCGAGGCCCCGGCGAGGAGCAAAGCCGTCAAGACGCGAGTGCGCATCCGGCCACCCCCTCGAACTGCTGGAGGAGTCGAGCCTCCGACACCTTCCACACCCCGTCGACCCGAAGCATCTCGGCCTGGACGTTGTGGGTGCTGACCGAGTCATCGACCACCTCACCGGTGTCACGGCTCACGACCAGGCCGTCATCGACCACGCACTCCTGGACCACGGCCCGGTCGCCGTCGATCTCCACCACCGTGACCCGCTGGATGTTGTGTGGTTCTGCGGCTCGCTCGAACGCGACACCCGAGTCGAGGTTGGACTGGGTCTCGGCAACCACGGCATCGAGCTGACGGCCAGTGGCGAAGTCGCGCAACGCCGGATCGTCGGGGTTCGGGACCCCAGCGTTCGCGTTGAAGCGCGCATTCCAGTAGCCGACGTAGCGATCGATCACCTCCTGCTCCGCGGTCGTACCCGGAGCAGTGGTGACCGGTGTGGCCTCGGTCGTGGTCGTCGTGGTGTCCCGCGACGTCGAGGACGTCGACGCGGTGGTCGATGTCCTGTCTGCGGCGGTCGTCGACGACGCCGCGGTATCGCTGTCGTCATCGCTGCAACCGGCGAGCGCGAGAACCAGCGCAACACAGAGGGCGCTGATCACGGCGCGTCGGGGTGGGTGACCGAACCAAGGCATGGGTGTGCCTCCTCGTCCGAGGGGACCCGTACCCAGCGCCGACCATCCCACCAACACGGGACGGCGGCGGACCGCACCCATGAGGGATCGACAGCGAGTGGCGCTGAGGTGGGAGGTCCGCCCCGTATCGGTCAGGCAGACGAGACCGGGCCGACCACGACGTCGACCAGCAACGACGGTACCCGATCGTCTCGGAGTTGTCTCCTGACCTCGGGTCGATCCCGCTCGAGCACCCATCAGCTCGCCAGCGGCAGGACGCGCAGGCAGCGCTCGGCGCGGGTGCGTCGACGCCAGATCGCGTCCGCCGACATGTTCATGTCCGCGGCCACGTCGACCAGCGACTCACCGCCCAGGCGGGTGCGGATGATCGTCGCCAGCGCGGCGCGGGAGACCATGCCCTGCTCCTGGGCGCTGCGGAGCTCGTCGAACAACTCCTGCTCGCACACGACCTGGTCCGGGGTCGGGTTGGGATCGGCGCCGAAGCGCCGGTTGTGCACCTCGGGTTCGACCGGGCACTCGATCGTGGCCCTGTTGCGGAGGAACTCCTTGCGGACGTCGAGCACCACGTTCGCCGCCACCGGTCCCGGCCGCTGCGGTGGGTAGGTGCGGATCCGGTTCCACGCGATCGACACGACCTCACCCACCGAGTCCGGCTCGTCGTGCACCACCCCGGCAACGACACGGACCACCCCGCCGAGTAGCGCCTGGAGCAACGTGCGGGCCGCGATCTCATCACCGGGAGCCTCGGTGGCGAGCACCCGCAACGCGCTCGCCCCCCAGTCGCGTCGACCCCGGGTGTCGACGAAGTCGTTCAAGCTCTGGGCCTGGCCGAGCTCGGGGTGGCGGGCCGTCCAGCGCATCAGCGCTCGACGAGCCTTCGGAGAGCGGGCCAACGTGGCCCACTCCTCGTTCAGAGCATGCACGATCGTTGTCATCGGGAGGACCTCCTGGTGCTGGTTGGACACCAGGAGGCTCCGCGCGGCCCATCCCGTTGGGTCTCCCGTTACCTATCCGGTTGGCGAGAAATCCTCGAGATTCTTCAACCGGATACCCAACGGGATAGACAGCGCGATGTCACGCCTTGTGGGCCTCGTTTCGTCCAGGAATCACCAGTTCTGGCCAGTGGCCGAGGTCGCGGCGGAGCTGGCGGTCATGGGTCACGACGACCACCGCTGCGGCCGTGGCGTCGAGGGCCTCGGTGAGCTCGTCGACGAGCGCGATCGACAGGTGGTTGGTGGGTTCGTCGAGGAGCAGGGCGTGGGGTCGGCCGGCGAGGGCGAGGGCGAGGTCGAGACGGCGTTGCTGGCCCATGGAGAGCTCGGCAAGGGGTCGAGCGGTGTCGGCAGCCGAGAGCAGCCCGAGGGACCGCAACGGCACGGTCGCATCGAGTCCCAGGTGACGGAGTTGATGCATACGGGCTTCGTAGATGTCATGGACTCGGCGTCGGTCAGCTGACGGGGTCTCCTGGGCGACGAAGCCGATGCGAGCGTTCGCCGCGACCCTCACCGAGCCCTGGTCCGCTTCGAGCTGTCCGGCAAGCACCGCGAGCAGGGTGGACTTGCCGGCCCCGTTCGGACCGGTGATCAGGAGACGGTCGCCGGATTCGAGCGCGACGGTGACCGGGCCCGTGAGCCGGCCGTCGACCGCGACCTCCTCGGCTCGCACGAGCGTCACGCCGGACAGCGTTGCCAGTTCGGGCATGTGGAACCGCAGCGGCGCCATCGGTCTCGATACGGCGTGGTCGGCGAGGTCGTCGATCCGTCGGTTCACCGCCCGAACCAGAGACGGTGCCCGAGTGGCGCGCTGGTGCTTGCCGGTGCCCTTCGGTGGACGCCAGCTCGAACGAAGCCGGTTCTGCGCCGCCGAAAGGTCGTCGGCGAGGCGGGCCTCCTCGGCCAGGTGCTGGTCGTAGTCCTGCTCCCAGCGGGCCATCGCCGCCGAACGACCGGCCCGGTAGCCCTCATAGCCGTCGCCGTAGACGCGGGGCCGCCCATCGATGCTGGGATCCAGGTCGAGGATCTTGGTCGCGACGTCGGCGAGCAACACCCGGTCGTGGCTGACCAGGACCACCCCGCCGGGATGGTCGCGCAGCGCGGCGGTCAAGAAGTCGAGGCCGTGCTCGTCGAGGTGGTTGGTGGGCTCGTCGAGGAGCAAGAAGTCGTGCTGAGCACCGAGCAGGCACGCCAGGCGCACCCGGTAGCGCTCCCCGACCGACATCTGCGCGAGTGCGCGGCTGCGGTCGCGCACCGCGCCGAGCGCGTCGAGCGCCAAGTCAACGCGTCGGTCCGCATCCCACGCGTCGAGCGCCGTCGCAGCATCGAGCGCCGCCGCGTACTCGTCGTCAGCACCCTCGACCTCCGCGGCCATGGCCGCGGCAGCCTCGTCGAGGGCCTTCAACGCGGCGCGGGCATCGGCCAGCTCCACGTCGATCAGCTCACCGACGGTTCGCGCGTCTCCAGCAGCCAGTTCCTGCTCAGCGACGCCGATGCTGCCGATCCGGCTGACCGTCCCCGAGTCAGGGCGCAGCGTCCCCGCGAGGACGTGCAGCAGCGTCGACTTGCCGCGACCGTTCTCACCCACCACGCCCAGACGGGTGCCCGCCGAGACCGACACCGACACGTCGACCAGGACCGGCCGACCCCCTCGTTCCACGTGCACCGACGCGGCGCCGAGTTGGGCGCGCGACCGCGCCCGAACCTCTGTGTTGCGAACCAAGACCAGTTCCTTCCCAGTGGGTGACCATCACCGCCAACCGGCGCGGCCACACGCGATCCACGAACGAGCGACCCCTCCGTCGGGGTTCGCCGATCAACCCGGACGCGACAACGCGTCCCCGGGCTGGTGGATCAAAGGAAGATCGACTGCAACATGACAGCCAGGCTACCAACGAATCTGGCTCCTACCGGGCAGGTTCGCGGGCGCTATCCAGCTTGAGCGCGGGATTCGGTCCGATTCGCGGCTTACCTGGGCATGGAACACGATCGAGTCCTCACGTTCACGCCCGTCAACCACCCGAACCGCCAGGTTCGACAGATCGGCTTCGATCTGTCGGACACCTACGTCGAGCAGTGCTGGTCTGCTGTCGTCGGGCCGAGCGCGGTGGTGCTGTTGCGCCGGATGCCCGAGCTGTGGCGCCACGAGGTCCCGGCCAAGATGCCCGCGGACGAGCTGAGCCGCTCGATCGGGCTCGGGGGCGGGACCGGGCCGAACAGCCGGCTCATGGCGATCACCGATCGGATGGTCAAGTTCGGGCTCGTCCGCCGGGGTGGCGGACCGGACCGCTTCGACGTGTTCCTCGAGGTCGCACCATTGCAGGCCCGACAGCTCGAGCGGGTGCCCGAGTGGACCCAGGCCACCCATGAGCGGTTGTTCTCAGCGCACCTCGAGGGCTTCGACGGTGTCGCCGAGCACCGAGCGAAGGTCACCAACGCGGCGGTCGATCTGGATCGGTTTCGTGACCGAGCCACCCACTCCGACCGCACCCCACCAGCAGCGCGTCAGGCCCTTGGGCGATGAGCCTCAGGCGCCGTCCCGGCTCTCCCGGAAGCCCGGTCATCGCGGGAACCCACGTCGGTTCTCAACGGCAGGTCTGGCGCGCACACATTGACAGGTTCCCCTTCGGGGAACCTGTTGGCTATCCGGTTGGCAGCTCGTCGTGAAGTTCACCGTCACCCCGCTCGGCGGTGGCCGGGCCGACACGGCCCGGGTCGTGGACTCGATCGTCCGCTACCTGAACCCGCCCGCCGCCAAGACCCCCGGGGCGGGCGGCCCCGCTCCATCGGGGGCAGAGGGCGCGGAGCAGTACTACGCGGACAAGGGCGAGGAACCGGGTCGGTGGATGGGCCGCCACGCCGCGGCCACCGGCCTGGCGGGGGCGGTGCAGCGCCATGACTTCGCGTCGGTGCTCGCTGGCCGTGATCCCCACACCGGGGAACGGTTGATCACCGCGCAGGGCTCGGCCGGTCGACGCCCGACCTTGGGTGCAGGGGCACACTCGCGGACCGGCGCCCACGGCGAGCGGCTCTATGACGTCGCGGACGCTGCCGCGGTCCTCGGGGTCACGCATCGCGAGGTCGAGCGGATGCTCGACGCCGGGACCCGCCTGGTGCTCGCGGCACTCCCGCCGACGGCCGGTCAAGGCTCAACCGGATATCCCGTTGGTCATCCGGTTGGCGCTGCCGAGACCGAGCCCGGCGCGGCGTACCTGGTCCCTTTGGTCGATGAGGACGGGTCCCGATGGGTGAGCGAGGAAGAGCTGGCTCGCTGCCAACAGGCCCGTGACGAGGGCGTGACACCCGAGCAGGTCCGTGCCCTCGGTGGCCCCGAGGATCAGCTGTCGATCAGCGACGCAGCCCGCCTCGCCGGTGTGACCAACCGCTACCTGCGCGGAGTCGCCCGTTACCACGAGGACCACCCGGTGGAGATCGCCCAGTCGGTCGCCGCGGGTCGTCAGCCTCGCCGGGCGTACCTGGAAGCGCATCGGGGCACGAAGGGCCGCTGGTTGGTCACCCGTGAGCACTTGGCCGAGTTCCTCGAACGACGACGACCACCGGCAGTGCGCGTCGCCTACGACCTGACGCTCACCACCGAGAAGTCCCTCGGGGTGTTGGCCCTGCTTGGCAACGACACGACCCGACGGGCGGTGCTGGGGTCGATCCAGGCCGGCAACGACTGGGCGCTCGGCTGGATCGAGGAGCGTGCCGTGGGGCGCATCGACGGCCAACCAGTAGCGGCGCAGGGGTTGATGGTGGCGTCTTTCCGACACCTCACCTCACGGGCACTGGACCCGTTCCCCCACCATCACAACGTCGTGCTCAACACCGTCCAGGTTCCCGACGGTTCCCACCGGTCGCTGTGGTCACGCTGCCTGTACCGCAACGCCCAAGCCGCGTCCGCGTTGGCGACCGCGGAGATGCGCCACCAGCTCGCCAGCCAGCTCGATGTGCGATGGCGGCCCGGCCGCAAGTCCGGATGGGAGATCGACGGCATCGACCAGGCCGTCGTGTCGGAGTTCTCGAAGCGCCGCAACGAGATCGACGACGCCCTCGCCGAGCTCGAAACCGAGATCGGCCGTGGCGCGCATCCCGGCGAGGTCGAACACATCGTGTTGCGTACACGCCCCGCCAAGAACCACACCCCCGCCGACAAGCTCATCGCCGACTGGCGGGCACGCGCCGAAAGAGCCGGTCTGACCAGCGATGATCTCGACCGGCTCGCCCCACCCATCCGTGAACCGGATACCCAACGGGATAGCCA
>DAIMFV010000084.1:0-5874 GCA_036724365.1 Acidimicrobiales bacterium
ACCACCGGGTACCGCCGCTTCGAGCAGGAGTACGAGCTCATGGTCGAGGCCGCCAAGGCCAACGGCTCCATCGCCGACCCGGTGATCCGCCAGGGGCTCACCCGCTACTACACCAAGATCCAGATCCTGCGCATCAACGGCCTGCGGTCGCTCACCCAGACCCTCAACAAGACCAAGGACATGGGCGTGGTCGCTCTGGGCCTCACCAACAAGATGTTCTGGTCCGAGATGCACCGCGACGCCATGGAGTTGGCGCTGAACATCTACGGCGCCGCCTCGATGCTGGCCGATGCCGGGCCCACCTCCGGCAACTGGCCGGCCGCCCTGCGTGGCAAGGGCCGAGACACCTACAAGCCCAGCCCCATGGTGTCCACGTTCTTCTTCTCCCGCTCCGAGACGATCTGGGGCGGCACCGCCGAGATCCAGCGCAACATCGTGGGCGAGAAGTTCCTCGGCCTCCCCCGCGAACCCAAGGCCCCCGGCGAGAAGTAGCCGCTCAGTCCGGCCCCCCGGTCAGGTGGGGTCATCGATGGACGGACGGATCCACTCGATGCCGGGAAACCGGGCGAAGTCCCGGTCGAACGATGCCACGGCGGCACCGTGTTCGGCCGCGATCGCCACCAGCACGGCGTCAGGCACCAAGTCGCCCGCCGCCTGACCGTCGATGATCGCCTGGCGGAGATACGCGAGGTGCCTGCCAGTGGGTTCGATGCCGAGGTGGTTGGGTTGGGCGACCACGGCGTCGATGAACGCGAAGGCGTCGTCGACCGGGGAGGGGGTCGTGAAGATGCGGCGGTTGGTGGTCAGGCGGAGGAAGGAGGCCCACACCGTGGTGGGCACCCCGAACGGCCGGGCCCGCTGGCCGAGCTCGACCAGCCACGGTCGGGCCACCGCGTGGTGAGGGTGGTCGGTGCGGTGGGCGGCCAGGACCACGTTGACGTCGAGGAGCAACACGCCTGCCTCTATCAGCGGATCTGGTCGAGTGAGCGATCGTCGTCGAGCAGTTCCCGGAGCGCCCGGTTGGAGGTCAGGTCGACCCCGGGGCGCACGCCGTCGCCCGTGAAGGCCGGAATAGGCGGAGCGGGCGACGGTTCACGGCGCGCCGCCAGGTCCCGTCGCAGGGCATCCTCCACCACGGCGCCGAGGGAGACGCCTCGCCGCTGGGCCTCCCGCTTGGCGCCATTGAGGATCGCGTCATCGATCGAGAGTGTGGTGCGCATGATGTGCAGGATAACGCATCACGCGCATCACCGGTCTGGCCTTTCGGGTTGAGGCGCCTATGGTCAGCAGCTGGATGCCGCGCTGGCGAGCTCGGTCCACTCGTCGGCGGTCAACGGGCGGCTGGCCGCCACCAGGTCCCGCACCAGGTCGGCGTCGGACGCGGCTTCGGGGCCGAGTGCCATCACGGTCACGTGGTGATCGGCGTCCTCCCGCCACGACGCCATGACCGGCCCGGCGGCGCCCCACGCCCCGGCGCTGAACGCCACCTGGCGACCGTCGATCGTGGTCCGTTCGCTCGCCAGTGCGAAGACGCGCCAGAGCTCCTCGCTGCCCGGCGAGCTGGCCGAGCCGGTGAGGGTGATCAGGCGCCGGGCCGGCAGGTCGGCGTCCGGATCGTCGGCGTTGGCGTCGTCGGCCGGGACCAGGGAGACCGAGTACTCGCCGGATCCCACGAACCCCGATGCGTCGGACGAGCCGGTGTGCACCACCTCGAACCCGGTGGGGAGCGCCTGGGTCGGGACGGCGTACCCGGCATCGTCGGCGGTGATGGCATCGGCCATGGCCACCAGTTCGTCGGCGCGCGAGAGGTCCCAGCCGCGCCCGTAGAGGCCGAACGAGACGTCGCCCTCGCTCCATGCCACCACCGATCCCAGGTCCTCGAGCACGACCTGTTGGAACGCGGTGATGGGAGCGACCACCCCCTCGGTGCCCCGGACCGTGACCGGCGTGGTCTCGCCGTCGCCGGCATGGGACTCCGTCCCCCACACGAGCGCCACCACCGGTCCGGCGTAGGGGTCGGCGGCGTCGCCGGGCGCGTACACCGCCACCTGGCCGGCCGGCCGCGCATCGGCGGTCGGGGGCATGGCGAAGGCGGCGCAGACCTCCAGGCCGTCGGGGAGGTCGGCCAGCGGCGGGGCCACCTTCAAGACGGACCCGGCGCAGGCGTCCTGCACCCAGACGAGCACCCGGTTGATCGCCGCCTCCTCGTCCTCGGTGAGCGGCACAGCGTCCTCGCCGGCGTCCATCGCATCGCGGTCGCGCTGGTCGAGTGCCGTCGCCAGGGCCACGTCGTCGGCCAGCTCATCGGGGGCGGCCGCGGCGATGAGCGCGGTCAGTTCGTCGTCGCCCTCTGCGCTGCTGTCGTCGGTGGCGCCGGCCGACCAGGCCTCGCACAGCGCCCCGGTGGCCGCGGCGCGGTCGGTGGTGGACGGGCTGCTCGCGTCGCCGGCGGGCGCCCGCATAGCGGTGGTGTCGGTGCTGTCATCGCCGCAGGCGCCGAGGAGCAGGAAGGAGAAGGCGAGCCCGAGGGCCCCGATCCGCCGGTGGGTGCTCATGGCCCGCAGCGTACGGCCGCCAGTCCCTCAGCCTGGGCGCGGTGTGAGGCGGACCGGGGCGTGGCGGACGCCGGTGTGCTTGTTGCTGCGGGTGTGCTCGACCGGTCCGGCGGGCTCCAGGCCGTCGAAGCGGTCCAGCACGGCCTCCAGCACCAGTCGCATCTCGGTGCGGGCCAGGTTGGCGCCCAGGCAGAAGTGGCTGCCGTGCCCGAACGCCAGGTGCGGGTTGGGCCGGCGGGCCACGTCGAAGCGGAACGGGTCGCCGAACACGGCCTCGTCGCGGTTGGCCGAGGCCCACCACAGGGTGACCTTCTCGCCGGCCCCGATCGACGCCCCGCCGAGCGTGGTGTCCACGGTGGCGGTGCGCCGGTTGTAGGGGGTGGTCGACGCCCATCGCAACATCTCGTCGACCGCGGTGGGCACGAGCGATCGGTCGTGCTGCACGGTCCGCCACTGGTCGGGGTGTTCGGCCAGGGCCAGGAGGCCGAGGGTGATGGAGTTGCGGGTGGTCTCGCTGCCGGCGGCGATGAGCAGGTTGAAGAACATCTGCAGCTCGAGCTCGGTCAGCTCCGGGTCGGTGCTGGCCGCGGCCACGGCCAACAGGTCGCCGCCGCCAGGGTGGGCCCGGCGTTCGGCCACCAGGGCGGTGCCGTAGGTGAACATGGCGGCGGCCGCCTCCTGGCTGCGGGCGTTCGCTTCACCCAGGTCACGCCCGTCGTAGTCGAGCGTGGCGTTCGACCAGGCGAAGAGCTGGTGGCGGTCGTCCTGGGGGATGCCCAGCAGGTGGGCGATGGCCTGCAGCGGCAGCTCGGCGGCGAGGTCCACCACCAGGTCGACCGCCTCCCGGGCGCGGGTGCGCTCCTCGACGCGGCCGACGATGGCAAGGGCCCGTCGCTGGAGGTCGGCCTCCAGGGTCGCCAGCGCCCGGGGTGAGAGCGACGGGGTGAGGAGGCGGCGCACGGCCTGGTGCCTGGGGTCGTCGGTCATGTTCAGGAGCACGCCGGCCGCGAAGCCGCCGGGCAGGTCCTCGATGAGCGTGCCGCCTGCCCCGTCTCGCCCCGGCCCGGTCTCCGAGCTGAACACGTCCTTGGCCGCCCCCGCCGTCACGCAGTCGGCGTGGCGGCTCACCACCCAGAAGCCCTCGCCCCCGGGCGTGTGGGCGGTGGCCGGGTGGAACCACACCGGCGCTTCACCCCGCAGCCGGGTGAACACCGGGTGGGGGAACCCGTCGGCGAACCGGTCCAGATCGGTCAGGTCGATGTCCCGCAGCTCGTCGGAGGGGTCCATGGCGGCGTGAGCCTACGGCGACCAGGGTCACGGTCGACTCGTATCCTCGGGTGGAGCGCGAACCGGGAGGACGGCGCATGGGTGTGGGCCACGACGGCTACGACGGCTACGACGTGATCGGTGACGTGCACGGCCACGCCGACCAGCTGGAGTTGCTGCTGCGGGCCATGGGCTACGTCCACCACGACGGGGCGTGGCGGCACCCGTCGCGGCAGGCCGTCTTCGTGGGCGATCTGGTGGACCGGGGGCCGGGGCAGCTCGAGGCGGTGCGCATCGCCCGCGACATGGTCGAGGCGGGCAGCGCCCGGATCGTGCTGGGCAACCACGAGTACAACGCCGTGGCCTACGCCACCGAGGACCCCGACGCGCCCGGTCACTTCCTGCGGCCGCACCACGGAAGCCAGGGCCCCAAGAACATCCGCCAGCACGAGGCGTTCATCGGCGCCGTCGGTGGCCTCCACACCCCGCAACACCTCGAGGTGGTCGACTGGTTCCGGACTATCCCGCTGTGGCTCGACCTCGGTGGGCTCCGGGTGGTGCACGCCTGCTGGCATGCGCCGTCGATGGCGGTCCTCGAACCGCTCACCGGCCCCGGCAACACGCTCACCCACGACCTGGTGGTGGCGTCGAGCCGCAGGGGCACGCCGGCGTACGACGCCGTCGAGGTCCTCCTCAAGGGGCCCGAGGTGGCGCTGAGCGAGGAGCACGGTTACCACGACAAGGAGGGCACCTGGCGGCGTCGGGCCCGCTACCGCTGGTGGGATCCCTCGGCGGTGACCCTGCGCCAGGCCGCGCTGATCCCGTCCACCGCCACGGGGAAGGACGGCAAGTCGGTGCCACGGCTGCCCGACCACCCGATCGTCGACCGCCTCGATCCCTACGCCGACGACGTCCCGGTGATCGTGGGGCACTACTGGGAGTCGGGCACCCCGGCCGCGTGGGACCCGAAGGTGGCCTGCGTCGACTACAGCGTGGCCAAGGGCGGTGAGCTGGTGGCCTACCGCTGGAGCGGTGAGGAGGTCCTCGTCGACGAGAACTTCGCCACCGTGGGTGGCGCCTGACCAGACCCGGACCCCCGTCAGTCCAGGTCGCCGGCGAAGAGGGCGTCGAGCTCGCGGGTGATCTTCTTGGGGCTCACCGAACCCCTGGCGCCCACGGACTGGGCGAAGAGGCTGGCCCGCAGGTCTTCGTTCATCCAGCCCGCCTCGACCACCCGGGGCGTGATCTGGCTGGGGCGCGGGGCGGCGAGGAGCTTGGCGGGGTCGGCCTCCACCGCCGTCACCTCGGCCAGGTGGCGCCGGTCCCGGGTGGGGGCCTCGCCGATCCGGTCGATGCGGTGGGCGAGGGCGGCCAGGTAGCGGTCCAGGTCGGTCAGCCGGTGCAGGCCCGAGACGGTCACGAACCCGGGGTGCACCAGTCGGCGAAGGTGGGCCCGGGCGTCGGCCACCAGGTCCGCCACGGCCGGGGCCACCACCTCGTCGAGGCGCTGGTCCAGCTCGACGGCGGTGACCACCAGGCGGCCGGCGTGGGCCAGGGCGCTCGCCGCGGTGGCCCGCAGGTCGGCCCGGGCCCGGTCCACGAGGGCGTCGAAGGCGGCACCGTCGCGGACCACCGCCCCGCCGGTGGCGGACCGGTGGTCGCGGATGACCTGGTCGGCGGCGGCGTTGATGCAGTCGCGCAACAGCGAGCCCAACGTCAGCTCGGCGTGCGCGGCCAGGGCCAGCCGCACCCGGTTGGGCACGCCACCCTCCAGGCCTCGCACGCCCACCGGCACCGACAACAGGAGCAGACGACGGAGCCCCACGGCCATCACCTTGGTGGCGATCTCGGGGGTGGAGAACACCTTCACGTCGACCGAGTCACCCCGGTCCAGGAGGGCCGGGTAGCCGGCGACGCGGTGGCCGTCGACGGTGGTGTGCACCACCTCGGGCAGCTCGCCGAGGTCCCAGCGGACGACCCCGGTGCGTTCGATGCCCGAGTCGGCGGCCGTGTCGCTGGCCGCTGCCACGCTGGCGCTGGCCTGGTTCGGGAG
>DAIMFV010000084.1:5884-13206 GCA_036724365.1 Acidimicrobiales bacterium
GACCGGGGCTGCGTTGCTTACCGTCACGGTCAACGTGTCGCTGGCGGTGCCGCCTCCGGCGGTGGCCAGCGAGTCGGCGATGGCGGCGCACCCGTCCGCCCACCAGCCGCTTGAGGGCGTCGAGGTCCTTGCCCAGGGCCACCACCTCGGCGTCGGGTCCGGTGCCGTCGGTGGCGGCGAAGGTGACGCGCAGGTGCGGGTCCACCCGGCGGGCGTCGAAGGCGGATGCCGCGATCCGGACGCCGGTCTGGTCGGTGAGCAGGTCGGCGAGGGCCTCGGTGACCGGACGGTCCTGCACGCTGAGCGCGTCGGCCGCCCGGGTCACGGTCTCGCCGAGAGGGCTGAGCTGGCGGCGCAGGTCCTTGGGCAGGGTGCGCACCAGGGCGTCGACGAGGTCCCGGCGCAGCCCGGGCACCTGCCAGTCGAAGTCCCACGGTTCCACCTGGTTCAGCACCGCCAGGGGGATGCGGACGGTGACGCCGTCGAGGTCGTGGCCGGGTTCGAACCGGTAGGTGAGCGGGAGGATGAGGTCGCCCTGGGTCCAGGTGTCGGGGTAGTCGTGGAGGTCCAGGCCTTCGGGCACCGCCTCCGTCCGCAGCACGTCGTCGACGGTGAGGTCGAGCAGGGCGGGTTGCTCGCGGCGGGCCTGCTTCCACCAGCGGTCGAAGTGACGGCCCGACACCACCTCGGGGCCCACCCGGTCGTCGTAGAAGGTGAACAGGGCCTGGTCGGCCACGAAGGTGTCGGCCCGGCGGAACCGGTCGCCCACGGCCTGGGCCGCTTCCAGCGCCTCGTCGTTGTGGGTGAGGAACGTGTGGGGACTGTCCCACTCCCGGCGCACCAGGGCGTGCTCGATGAACAGGTCCCGGGCGTCGGCCACGTCCACCCGGTCGTAGCCCACCCGTCGACCCGACACGACCGGGAGCCCGTAGAGCGTGACCTGCTCGGTGGTGACGGCCCGGCCCGACCGTTCATCCCAACGGGGCTCGCCGTAGGAGTGCTTCACCAGGTGGGCGCCCAGGTCCTCGGCCCACTCGGGCTGGATCGCCGCGGCCATGCGGGCCCACAGCCGGTTGGTCTCCACCAACTCCGCCGCCATCACCCAGGCCGGCGGTTTGCGGGCCAGGTCTGATCCGGGCGCGATCTGGAACTTCGCGCCCCGGGCCCCCCGGAACTCGCGGGACTCCCGGGGCCGGTCCCGGGCGCGATCGCGGCCGCCCCCCTGGCCGGCAGCCTTGGACCCGGCCTTGTCGTCGGGCTTCTCCTTCATCCCGATGTGCGACAGCAGCCCGGCCAGCACCGCCCGGTGCACCTGGTCGGGGTGGGCGTTGCCCGCACCGCCGTCGCCGTCGCCGTCGTCGGTGGGGGTGGCCTCCGGTCGGATGTCGAGCTTGGCCGCGGCCCGGGTGAGCTGGCGGTGCAGGTCGATCCACTCCCGCACCCGCAGGAAGTTGAGGTGCTCGGCCCGGCACTCCCGTCGGAACTGGTTGGACGACAGGTCGCGGCGCCGCTCGGCGAGGTGGTCCCACAGCTTCACCAGGGCCAGCAGGTCCGAGCCGGGCACGGCGAATCGCTTGTGGTGCTCGGCGGCGGCCTGCTCCTCGCCGGTGGGTCGCTCGCGCGGGTCCTGGATGGACAGCGCGGCCGCGATGACCAGCACCTCGCGCACGCAGTGCTGGTGGTCGGCCTCCACCACCATGCGGGCCATGCGCGGATCGATCGGGAGGCGGGCGAGCTTGCGGCCGACCTTGGTGAGCCGCCGCCGGTCCGCCGGCTGGTCCGGGGGCAGGGCGTCGAGCTCCTCCAGGAGCAGCACCCCATCGCGGATCGCCCGGGGATCGGGCGGGTCCAGGAACGGGAAGGTGGCCACGTCGCCCAGGCCCAGATCGGTCATCTGGAGGATGACCGAGGCCAGGTTGGTGCGCAGGATCTCGGGGTCGGTGAACTCGGGGCGGGCCAGGTAGTCGTCCTCGCTGTACAGACGGATGCAGATGCCCGGGGCCACCCGGCCGCACCGGCCGGCCCGCTGGTTGGCCGAGGCCTGGCTCACCGCCTCGATCGGGAGGCGCTGCACCTTGAGGCGGTGGCTGTACCGGGACACGCGGGCGGTGCCGGCGTCGACCACGTAGCGCACCCCCGGCACGGTGATGGAGGTCTCGGCCACGTTGGTGGCCAGCACCACCCGGCGGCCCCGGTGGGACTCGAACACCCGGTGCTGCTCGGCCGCCGACAGCCGGGCGTACATGGGCAGGATCTCGGTGCCGGCCAGTGGCTTGCCAGCCAGGGTGAGCTTGGCCAGGGCATCGGCGAGGCCGCGGTGCTCCCGCTCGCCGCTCAGGAACACCAGCACGCCGCCGGGGCCCTCGCGGGCCAGCTCCAGCACGGCGTCGCGCACCGCCTCGACCTGGTCGCGGTCGTCGTCGATGACGTCGTCGCCCTCGTCGGCCGGGTGCAGGCCGCCGTAGGGGCGGTAGCGCAGCTCCACGGGGAAGCTGCGGCCCGACACCTCCAGGACCGGTGCCGGTTGCTCCGGGGTGCCGAAGTGCTCGGCGAACCGGGCCGTGTCGATGGTGGCCGAGGTGATGATGACCTTGAGGTCGGGGCGGCGGGGGAGGAGCCGCTTGAGGTGGCCCAGGAGCACGTCGATGTTGAGGCTGCGCTCGTGGGCCTCGTCGACGATGAGGGTGTCGTAGCGACGCAGGTCACGGTCCCGCTGCAGCTCGGCCAGCAGGATGCCGTCGGTCATCACCTTGATGCGGGTGTCGGGTCCCACCCGGTCGTCGAAGCGCACGGCCGAGCCCACGACCCCGCCGAGGTCGGTGCCCAGCTCCTCGGCCACCCGCTCGGCGATGGTGCGGGCCGCCACCCGTCGGGGCTGGGTGTGGCCGATCCACCCGTCGGTGCCCCGGCCCAGCTCCAGGCACAGCTTGGGGATCTGGGTGCTCTTGCCCGACCCGGTCTCGCCCGCCACGATCACCACCTGGTGGTCCCGGATCACCCGGAGCAGGTCCTCGCGGCGCCCGGTGATCGGCAGGTCGGCCGGGTAGGAGATCGCCGGCGGCTGCACATCGGGCATTTCCCGAACTGTAGAGGGGCCATGGCACAGTTCCCTGGTGGTTCTGCGACGGTCCGGCGACGGCTTCCTCACCTGCAGTGACGGCCGCACCCGGTGGGGCCGGTTCGGGGCCGCCGGCGTGGTGTTCGTGTTCCACGGCGAGGTCGGGCCCGAGGTCATGCTCCAACTGCGGTCGGCCATGGCCCACGAGGGCGGCACCTGGTCGTGTCCCGGGGGCGCCATCGACAAGGGCGAGACGACGTTCGAGGCCGCCCTGCGCGAGTCGTCGGAGGAGGTCGGTGACCCGCCCGAGGGCTGGCGGCTGTTGGGTGAGCACGTGTTCGCCCCGGCGAGCGACTGGAGCTACACCACCGCGGTGGTCGAGGTGCCGGCCCGGTTCGGCGCCTCGCTCAACTTCGAGACCACAGACGTGCGTTGGGTGCCCGTGCCGGCGGTCGACCACCTGGCGCTCCACGGCGGGTTCGCCGCCAGCTGGCCCGACGTCCGCCGCATCGTGGAGGGTGCGGGCACCGTCGGTTGAGCCGGTCGGTCCGGTCGGTCCGGTCCACACGGCCTGGCCGGTCAGCCGTTCTCCTGTCCGGACTGCGGCACCGGCCCCGTCGGCGGGCGCAGCGCCGCGTACGTCTCGGCGATCGATGCTCGGACCTCGTCCGGGACCTGACCTTCGAGTGCGGAGATCAGCGAGGCCTGCATCTCGGCGACGGCGGACCAGTCGACGTTCTCGCCGAGGCCTTCCTGGAGGAGGGCTACCGCCTCGCGGAGGTCAGCGGCCGCCTCGGATGCACTCGGCGGGCCCAGTCCCGCCAGGTGGGGGAGGGAGCCCTGAGGCGGCCCCGCGGCTCCAGAGCGCTGCCACTCCACCAGCTGGGCTCGGAACTGCCGGCGGTCTTCGACTGTGGTTTCCCGCCCGAGCTGCTCGTGGAGCCACACCTGGAGGCGCAGTTCCTCCCCGGGGTCGCCGAGCCGGTGGAGGACCTGCTCGAGGTGCACGCGTTCGGGGTTGTCCATGGGGATCGGACCCAACGGGCCGGCGGCGCGCACCAACTGGCCGAGCCGGGGAAGATCGTCTTGATCAGCGAGGGCGACGAAGACGTCGAAGGCCGCCTCAGCGACGGGTGGATCGCGGTGGTCCAGGAGCAGGTCGGCCCGCCGTCGGCCGGCCACGGGGTCGACCAGTCCGAGGGCTCGGAGTCCGCACGCGGCAACGGCAGGAACGCCTCCGTCGATCAGTGCCTCCAGTCGGTCGCGGGCGTCAGTGGGACGATCCTGGACCAGGCGACCGACGGTGGTGAGGGTTGAGGTCGCGTCTGTGGGAGCGTCCACCACCTGTTGGGGATCCGTGAACAGCTCGTCGAGCCATTGGCTGTACCAGGACACGAAGTCGTGGTGCTCGGCCCCTTCGCCGACGTCGTCGGCCAAAAGCGGGAAGTAGCAGTCTTCGTCGACCGACCAGACCTCGCCCCGCCGGGGTCCGGTCAGCACGAGGAAGACGTCGGCGGGGTAGCCGAGGCATCCGATGTCCAGGACGCCGGTCAGCTGCCGGTAGGTGGCGTCGTCCCAGTACTCGTCGCTGTCCGGGTCGTCGTTGCCGTGGATCACCTGCGCGACGGGGCCGTCGAGGTCGAACTGATCGGTCGGGTGCTCGACACCGTGCCCCGCCGGGCCTCCGGTCTCGCGCCCGGCGAGCGGCCACACCCCCTCGCCGGGTCCGGGTGCACCGTCACCGACCTGGAGCAGGAAGTTCCGGTAGCCGTCAGGCAGCTCGACGCCGAGCGCCGACTCGAAGGACGCGACCGCAGACCCGCTCGCCGGAGGCCGGAGGGCCCAGTGGTCGAGCGGGAGCGCGTCGTAGGAGCGGCCGTGGTAGCGCCGGGTCCTGGCCCGTGCGAACAAGGCCCGGATGGCGTCGACGTCCCACCGGCCGCTCGCGTACCACTCCACGGCCGGACACTACGGCGCGAACGCGCAGGGTGTCTGGAGGCGGGTCAGACGATCCGGTAGGTCTGCACGGCGTGGGCCACCGGGGTCCCCTCGGCGTCGGTGGCGGTGATCTCGGTGGAGATGAGCTCCCGGCCCCGCTTGACGGTGCGGGCCGTGCACACCAGATCGGACCGCTTGGCGCTGCCGATGTACTGCACGCTCATCGACACGGTGGATGCCCGGGTGCCCTTGGTGAAGTCGTGGTTGGACCACGCCGCGCCGGCGCCGGCCGTGTCGAGCGCCGAGGCCACCACCCCGCCGTGGTAGACGACGCCGTCGTTGGTGAGGTCGGCCCGGAACGGCAGGCGCAGCACCACGTCGTCGGGTTCCCACCGGTCGAACACCATGCCCAGCCCGGCGATGAACGGTGTGGCCACCATGAGGTCCCGCAGGGCGAGCCGCCGCACCTGCTGCTCTTGGTCGCTCAACCCCTCGGCCACGGCCGGTGACGCTACCGGCACCGTGGCGGTCACCGCAGGCCGCTCATGGTGAGCGCCCGGAGCCTGTCTCAGTTACTGCTGGGGCAGGACCGTCAAGTCGGTGCCTACGCGCCGATACCCGGTCGTGGAACTGCGAAGCTCTTGACGATGGAGAACCTGCATGAGGGAGGTGCGGCCCCCAGAAGGATCCTGAGGATTCCGGCCTCCCTCGGGCGATGGGCGGTGCTGGTGCTCGCTGTCGTCGTGGTAGGTGGCTGTAGTTCATCGAGCGAACCCGAGGGCGCGAGCGTCTCGACCACCACATCGTGGCCGACGGCGGAAGACGGTTCGCCGGACATCCAGGCTGAGACCGACGAGGAGTCCGCGGTGATCACCATGCGCCTCATCCTGGGGGCGTCCGCCGACGAAGCGGCCTGCCTGGCGGCAGCAATGACGCCGGATGGCTCAGACGGAAGCACTTCGGGCAATGAGGAGGGCTCCGAGCAGACCCTGTGGTCGCTGGACCCGGTGGGCTACCTGGAGGCGCTCGCGCCATCCTGCGCGTCAGCCGAGCGGTTCGAAGCGATGACTCACGAGTTCGAGGATGGGATTCGGTGGGACGACGAGCCGGCGTTGGCGATGGTCGGAATGCTGTGGGGATTCGGCATGGCTCAAGCCGACATCGACATCGGCGATCGAGATCAAGAGGCATGCCGGCTCTTCGCTCAATGGGTCGACTCCCCATGGACTCGGCTCACGGATGCCCCGGCAGCTGTCGAGGAACGCTGGAACGGAGCCCGCGACGCGGATCTTCGGGTGCTGAGCCTGTGCATCGATGGCCGCTGGAACGAGATCGATCGTGCACAGGCGGAAGCGTCGGACATACGCGAATGTATGGGTATCTCGCTGGTCGAGACCTACCCATGGTGGAGGCAGCGCGAGGAGTTCCCGTCCGACGAGTGGGAGCAGGACCACTGCCCGGGGTAGTCGCTGCGTGGCGGGCCCGCAGCTCCTCGCCGCTCAGCCCCTCGGCCACCGAGGGTCACGCTACCGGCCCCGTGGTGTCGTGGCCTGAGCCGCTGAACCCGCCAGATCCCGTGTGGCGAGCTTCAGCATGTCGGTGTGGTGGATGGGTTGCCGTGACACGATGGAGCGCATGGCCGCCGCGCCGATCACCCACCCCGACCTCGCTGTCGACCGCGATCGCCTGGCCCGCGTGTGCGCCGAGTTCGGCGTTGCGGAGTTGACCGTGTTCGGTTCGGTGGCCCGTGGCGAGGCCCGCGAGGACAGCGACCTCGACCTGCTCTACGTGCTGAGCCCCGGCCGTCACCTCGGCTTCTCGATCAACCGACTCGAGGACGAGCTGTCAGAGCTGTTCGGTCGACCGGTCGACCTCGTCTCGAAAGCGGCCTTGCACCGAACGATTCGAGAGCACGTCCTCGCCGACGCTCGTGAGCTCTATGTCGCGTGACGATGTCCTCCTGGCGGAGATGATCGACTCGGCAACGAGGATCATCAGCATCGTCGAGCGGCTCGATCTCGACGATCCGGGTTCCGACCGCGATCTGCTCGACGCTCTCATGTGGAACTACACAGTCCTCGGCGAGGCCGCCCGGTCGGTCACCGACGAGATGAAGGTGGCCCATCCGGAGGTTCCCTGGTTCGATCCGGTGCGCCTGCGCAACCGGATCGTCCACGGGTACTGGTCGATCGAGTTGGACGTACTCGTGTCGACGGCCCGGCTCGACCTCCCTTCGTTCGTGGAGTTGCTCGCGCAGGTGCGCGCCCGTCGCTGACCTGAGGGCGGAATTTGGCATGGCCGCCTTGTTGGCCAGGCGCCGCACTCA
>DAIMFV010000085.1:0-13199 GCA_036724365.1 Acidimicrobiales bacterium
CGTCGAACACCGCCATCACCTGGTTGGCCCGCTGCCGGAAGCCCTCGGGGGTCTCCGCCTCCAGCAGCAGCACGATCTCGTCGCCGCCCAGGCGGCCCAGGCGTTCAGTGGGCAGCGTCGCGTCCCGCAGGCGGTGGGCGGCGGCGGCCAGCACCAGGTCGCCGGTGAGGTGCCCGAGCGAGTCGTTGACCAGCTTGAAGCGGTCGAGGTCGAGGAGGAGCAGGGCTAGGGCACCCACCTCTCCCGATGCCAGCCGCTCGAGCCCGTCGGTGACCGCGTCGAGGAACGCCCACCGGCTGTCGATCTGCGTGAGCAGGTCGGTGCGGGCCCGGTGGGCCAGTTCGAGCTCGGCGTCGTGGCGGGCCAACGCCTCGCCGAGCAGTCCGGCGGCGCTGCGGAGCAGGGACAGGAACTCGCTGCCGCGCAGCCGGCCGGTCTCGAGGCTGCCGAAGGCCACGAAGCCCGCGAAGCGGCCGTCGTGCAGCATCGGCACCGCCAGCGTGGAGCGGATGCCGTCGTCGTCCATCTCCTGGAGCCCGACGATGTCGGAGTCATCGAGGTGGTCGGCCGTCTCGAAGTAGAGATCGTCTCGCCAGGCGGGCCCGAACCGCCCTTCCAGCCACTCCAGCGGGACCTCGTGGCGGGCTGAGGGCTTGGCGCGGCGGCCGCACCACTGGTGGGTCTTCACCACCCGTCCGTCCCGGAGCCGCATCACGGTGCACCGGTCGACGCCAGGCAGGCCCCCGAGCTGGGCGAGCGCCTCCTGCACCCCCTGGTCGAAGCTGGCCAGGTCGAGGCCGAGGAACGTGGATGCCAGCCGGACGAGCCGGTCTTCCCGGGCCAGTCGGGCCCGCAGCTCCAGTTCGGCGGGGGCGGCGGCCCCGATGGTCTTGAGGGTGCCGATCACCGCACCGAACGGGGCGACCTCGGGCCCGGCCATGACGTCGAGGGTCATGGGCACCCAGCTCCCGTCGGCGTGGCGCACCTGCACGGTGGGTTGGGCGCTCGAGCCCAGCCCGTCGGTGGCGTAGCCGAAGAACTCCTCGAAGCGGTGCACCTCCTCGGGGTGCATGAAGTCGAGGACCGACCGTCCCACCGACAGCGCCGGCTCGTGACCCAACACGGTGCGGGCCGACGGGCTCAAGAAGGTGACCTTGCCGTGGAGGTCGACCCCCACCACCACCGCGTCGACGTGGGTGAGCAGGGCCGCGACGCTGTGGGCGTCGACGGGTGCCCCCGTCGGCGCATCACCACCCGTGCTCCTGCCCTCCGTCATCGTGCTGGTGGACCCCCTGTGAGCCGTGCTGACCACTCACGGTCGCCGGCTCGGCAAGTCTCCCAGGTTCTTCAGCCCCCTGCCGCCGAATCACCAACCAGGCGGCAGGTTGGTGAAGTCGGGCTCGCGACCTTCGGCGAAGGCGGCCAGCGCCTCGGCGTTGGCCGGCCCGCCCATGAGGTCGATGAAGCACTGGTTCTCGCGTTCGCGGGCCGCAGCGATCTCGGCGCGCAACGGTTCGGTGATGACCCGTTTGCACGCCACCAGGCTCGAGATCGGCTTGGCCGCCAGGACCTCGGCGTGGCGCCGCGCTTCGGGGAGGAGGTCGTCGGGTTCGGTGACCTTCCACACCAGCCCCATGTCGGCGGCCTCGGCGGCGCTGATCCACTCGCTGCTCAGCAGCAGCCAGGTTGCGTTCTGGCGGCCGACGAGTTGGGGGAAGAGGAGGCTCGATGCCGCTTCGGGGGCCACGGCCAGGCTGGTGAACGGGCACTTGAGGCGGGCGGTGGCGCTCATGAACGCCAGGTCCGCGAAGCCCAGGATGGTGGCGCCGATGCCCAGGCCGAGCCCGTTCACCGCGATCACCAGGGGCTTGGGGAAGGCGGTGAGGGCGTCGATGAGCCCGAGGAACCCGTGCTCGCCCTCCACGAACCCGTCGGGGTCCAGCACCCGCGCCCCCATCTCCACCAGGTCGGTGCCGGCACAGAACGCCCGCCCGTTGCCGGTGAGGAGCACGACGGCCACGCCCGGGTCGTCGGCCGCGGCCAGCAGGCCCTCGGTGAGGGCGTCGTAGAGCGCCTCGTTGCAGGCGTTCAGGGCGTCGGGCCGGTTGAGGGTGAGGGTGCGGACCCTGGCCTCGTCGGCCACGAGGAGGATGTCGGCGGCATCGGCAACGTCGGCGGTCATGGCCCCGACCGTATCTGGCGGACCGTCAGGTCTCGCTGGCCACCGCGGCGCGATCGACGAGGCGCAGGATGTCGTCGGTGATGGTGCGCCACAGGGTGTGGGAGATGTCGTGGCCCATGCCGGCGTGACCGATGAAGGTGGAGCCCGGGATGGCCTTGGCCAGGGCCAGGCCGCCGCTCGGGGTGACCAGCGGGTCGTCGAGGCCGTGGATGACCAGGGTGGGCATGCGCAGGGTGCGCAGCGCAGCGGTGCGATCGGGCTGGGACAAGATGGCGGCGAGCTGGCGCATGCGACCGGCCGGGTTGTGGGACCGGTCGTAGGCCTTGCCCGCCAGCTCTCGGATGTGGTCCTCGTCGAGGTGGGCGGGCGAACCGATCACGCGGTAGGTGGCCACCGTGCCTTCGATGGCGGCCTCGCGGTCGGTGGGCTCGGCCTGGGTGGCGAGGCGCTTCATCACCGCCGGGGTGGGGCGACCCACCTTGCGGCTGCCGGTGGAGGTCATGATCAGCGTGAGGGTGAGCACCCGGCGGGGCTGGGCCAGGGCGATGGTCTGGGCGATCATGCCGCCCATGGAGGCGCCCACCAGGTGGAAGCGGTCGATGCCCAGGGCGTCGAGGAGGCCGAAGGCGTCGTTCGCCATGTCGGCGATGGAGTAGGGCGCCCCGCGCTTGAGGACCATGTCGGTGAGCTTGGGTACCGGCGCGTCGATGTGGGTGGACAGGCCCACGTCGCGGTTGTCGTAGCGGATCACGTAGTGCCCGGCGTCGGCCAGGGCGGTGCACATGTCGTCGCGCCAGGCGAGCATCTGGGTGCCGAGCCCCATGACCAGCAGGATCGCCGGGTCGGCCGGATCGCCGAAGGTCTCGTAGGCGATCTCGATGCCGTTGGCGTTCGCCCGTTGCACGTGGTCGGCCAGGCCGGTGTCGGGGGTGGTCGCCCCGATGGCGGGGGGAGCGGTGGTGTCGGTCATGTCGGTTCCTCGCGTGGCCGTGGGATCGCCCCCCGACGGTAGGCGCGGCGCGCCGGTCCCGCCACCCCGGGCCCCGACCTGCTCCGGGGCTGGCCGACCCAACCCCGAACCACGAAGGTGAACGTAGGATTCGTGGTTCATGGAAGAACACGCCGCCCCGTCCTCGTGGACGTTCCTCACCAACCACGCCCACGTGCTCTTGTGCATCGCGTCGGATCCGGAGAGCCGCGGCCGCGACATCGCCGATCGGGTGGGCATCACCGAGCGGGCGGCGCAGGCGATCGTGTCGGACCTGGTGTCGGCGGGCTACGTCACCCGGACCCGGGTGGGGCGACGGAACCACTACGAGGTGCACCCCGACCTCCCGCTCCGTCACCCCATCGAACGGTCCCGACAGGTGCGGGAGCTGCTGCGCCTGGTCGAGGACTGAGGTCGGCGGTACGACGGCGCCAGCCGTGCGGCCACCGGGAGCAGCCGGCCCGGTGACCGCACAGGTGGCCTGCCCTACGCGTCGGCGGGGCGGGTCCGGCCCCGGGTGACGAGCTTGCGGAGCTCCTCCACCCACACCACGGTGGAGGCGACCGCCACCACCTGGAGCCAGTCACGGGCCGTGAGGTCTGCGGTGCCGAACACCTCCTGCACCGGGTCCACGTGCACGGCGAGCACCTGGAGGCCCACGACGACCGTCAGCGCCGCCCACAGCTTGCCGTTGCGGAACTGCGACCGGCTGAACACCGTGCCGTCCTCGGTCCGGGCGTTGAACACGTTGAAGACCTGGAACAGCACGAAGGTGGTGAAGGCCATGGCCAGGGCGTGCTCCTCGCTGCCCACCGAGCGCTGGTGGGCGAGGACGCCGAGCGTGCCCACCGCCATCACCGAGCCGGCGAGGGCGACGTGGCGCAGCCGGCGGGCGTTGAGGATGCGCGCCCCCGGTCGGCGGGGAGCCTCGTCCATGGCCCGACCGCTCGGGGGGTCCACGCCCAGCGCCATGGCCGGGGGACCGTCCATGATCAGGTTCACCCAGAGGACCTGGATGGCGGTGAAGGGCACGGGCAGCCCGGTCACCGACGCGCCCAGGAGCGTGAGGATGGCGCCGACGTTGGTGGACAGCTGGAAGCGGACGAAGGTGACGATGTTGCGGTAGATGGTCCGGCCCGACTCGACCGCCTTCACGATGGTGGAGAAGTCGTCGTCGGTCAGCACCATGTCGGCGGCTTCCTTGCTCACCTCGGTGCCGGTGATGCCCATGGCCACGCCGATGTCGGCGGTCTTCAGCGCCGGGGCATCGTTGACCCCGTCGCCGGTCATGGCGACGACGTGGCCCTTGGCCCGGAGGGCTTCGACCAGGCGGACCTTGTGGGCGGGGGCGACGCGTGCGAACACGCCGGTGTCGTCGACGACGGCGGCGAGCTGGGCGTCGTCGAGGCCGTCGAGGTCGCGGCCGGTGAGGGTCCCGCCCCGGATCCCCAACTGGTGGGCGATCGCCGTGGCGGTGGCCTGGTGGTCACCGGTGATCATCTTCACGGCGATGCCGGCGCGGTGGCAGAGCGCGATGGCGTCGCGGGCCTCGGGCCGGGGCGGGTCGAGCAGGCCGACCAGCCCGAGCAGTTCGAGGTCGTCCAGATCGGGCCGGGCGAGGTCCACGTCGGGCTCGCCGGGCTCGGCCGGACGCTCCTCGGGCCGCTCCGCCACGGCCAGGACCCGTAGGCCGCGGGCGGCCATGTCGTCGAGCGCGGCCTCGACCTCGCGCCGTCGGTCGGGGTCGAGCCACGCCGTGGTCCGGGGGAGCAGGACGTCGGGGGCGCCCTTGACGTAGGCGATCCGGCCCGGCGCGCCGTCGGTGCGGTCGTGGACCGTGACCATGACCTTGGTGGCCGAGTCGAACGGCACCTCGTCCCGGCGGGTTCGGTCCCGGCGGCACGCCTCCACGTCCACGCCCTCGTCGGCGGCCAGGATCACCAGCGCGCCCTCGGTGGGGTCGCCGACCAGGTCCCCGTCGCGCAGCACGGCGTCGTTGCAGAGCACCGCGGCCTCGAGCAGCCGGGGCCGGTCTGCCGTGTGGACCTCCTGCACCGTCATCCGGTTGAGGGTGAGCGTGCCGGTCTTGTCCGAGCAGATGACCGTGGTCGACCCGAGGGTCTCCACGCTGGCCAGGCGCTTGACGATCGCCCCCCGCTTGGCGAGTTGGTGGACGCCCACGGCGAGGGTCACGGTGACCACGGCCGGCAGGCCCTCGGGGATGGCGGCGACGGCGAGGGCCACCGCGCTGAGGAGGGTGTCGGCGAGCGGGGCCCCGCCGAGGAGCTCGATCGTCACGTAGGCGCTGACCGCGATGGCGGCCACGGCCGCCAGCCGCTTCCCGAGGGCGTGGAGTTGGAGCTGCAGCGGGGTCTCGCCGGGATCAGCCGCGGCGAGCATCCCCGCGAGCTTGCCGATCTCGGTGCGGGCACCGGTTGCGGTCACCTCCAACTCGGCCCGGCCGCGGGTGACGGTGGTGTTCATGAACACCGAGTCGGTGCGGTCACCCAGAGGTACGTGGGGCGCCACCGGGTCGGTCGACTTGGCCACGGGCGACGACTCGCCGGTGAGGCTCGATTCGTCCACCTCCAGGGCCGGGGCGGCGAGCAGCCGCCCGTCGGCCGGGATGCGGTCGCCCGTGTCGACCAGGACCACGTCGCCGACGACGAGCTCCTCGGCGGGGATCACCTCGGTCCGGCCGTCCCGGCGCACCTTGGCCGACTCCACGAGCATCGAGCGGAGGGCGGCGAGGCTCCGTTCGGCCTTCCCCTCCTGGACGAACCCGAGCACGGCGTTGATGAGGAGCACCACGCCGATGACGATGGTGTCCTTCCAGTCGCCGACCAGTCCGGCCAGGACCGCGGCCCCGAGCAGGATCACCACCAGCAGGTTGCGGAACTGGTCGAGGAACAGCGCGAGGCGGGACCGTCGAGGCGGCTCGGGCAGGCGGTTGGGACCGTCGGCGGCGAGCCGGCGGCCGGCCTCGGCGGCGGGCAGGCCGGCGTGAACGGCGGCGTCCGCCGGCCCCGGGGCGTCATCGATCAGGAACATCGGGGCCCCTCAGGGGGGGGGGGTGAAGGTCTCTCCCACCTGACGGCCCCGACGCCGGGTTGCAGCACGCAACCGGAATGACGACGACGGGTCTCGGGATACTCCCCTTCGGAGTGCTCCACCGTTGTACCCGAGCGCGGGGCTTCTTGCAACCCGAGAAACACGATTTTCACTTCACGAAACACTTGACATGCGAAATGGAGTTCGTATAAACAGCGTCGCATGTCACCGCTCGCCGCCCCGCTGCTCCTCCTGCCCGCGGCCGCCGTCCTGGCCGCCATCACGCGAGATCCGGCCCGCGGGGCCCGACGGGGTGCGGTCCTCGTCCTGATGGCCTGGGCCGCCGCCGTGGGCACCGTCTTGATCGGACCGTCAGGCGGTCTCTTCGACGCCCTGGTCCTGACCCTGGTGATCGGCACCGGGGGCACGGTGCTCGCCCACGCCGCACGAGCGCTCCGCCACGAGCCCTACCAGCGCCGCTTCGCCGTGGTCGGCCCCCTCCTGCTGGCCGCCGTGGCCGTCACCACGCTCGCCGAACCCCTGGAGCTCGTCCTGGTCGGCTGGTTGTTGACCAGCGCCCTCACCGTCGCCCTGGTCCGCACCGGACCTGCCGAGGCGGATGCCGGTCGGTCCGCGCGCCTGGCCCGCGCCTTCCTGGTGGGCGACGCCGCCCTGGCCACCGCCGTGGTCCTCACCCTGACCGGGAGGGGCCCGGTCGCCCTGGCGGCCGTGCTGGTGGTGGTGGCGGCCGCCACCCGCGGGGCCGCCGGCCCGTTCATGCGGTGGCTCCCCGACACCTTGGCCGCGCCCGCGCCCGCCTCGGCGGTCCTCCACGCCGGGGTGGTGGCGAGCGGGGTGCTCGTGCTGCTGCGCCACGGGTCCGACGTGGCCACCTCGTCCGACGCCGCCCTGGCTCTGGCCGTCGCCGCTGTGGTGCTCGGCGGGATCACGTGCATCGTGGCCGAAGCGGTCATGACGACCCGGCCCGACACCAAGGGCCAGCTGGCCTGGTCCACGATCGCCCAACTGGGGTTCACCCTCGTGCTCGTGGGACTCGGCTTCCACGTGGCGGCCGGGCTCCACGTGATCGCCCATGGGATGTACAAGAGCGCGTCCTTCCTGGGGGCGGGCTCCGCGGTCCGGGGCCTGGAGCGCCGCCGGTCCGCGCCGCCGGCCGGCGCCCCGGCCCGGCTCGCCCGTCTCGCCACCGCGACCGTGGCGCTGGTGGCCACCGGGGCCGTGGTGGTGGCATCCGCCACGGCGTGGACCGTGGAGCTGTCGCTCACCCTGGGCCTGGGGCTCCTGGCGGTGTGGTGCGCCACCGGTGCCGCGGTCCGCCGGGTGGTCCGGCGCCGGGACCTGCTGGCGATCGGCGCGGTGTCGGCCGCGGCGGCCGCCACCTACGCCGCCCTGACCCTGGTGCTCAAGGCCCAGGTCCGACCGGAACTGGCGGTGGTCGACCCGGCCCTGCCCTGGGTGGTGATCCTGCCGGTGCTGCTGGGGCTCGCCGCCGTCGCGGTCACGCCCGGTCGGGCCCTCCCGGCCCTGTGGGCCCGGGCTGTGGCCCTCGGCACCCCTTCGCCCCCGACCTCGTGGCGGCTCCGTCCCGCCGAGCCGGCCCGGCCCGCGGCCGGCGCCGTCGCCGTCGCCCTTCCCGCCACCACCTCTGGAGCCTGATCATGACCACCTCCGACATCGCACAGCTCCTGGCCGACATCGAGCGAGCCGGGGACACCGTGCCCCCGAGCTGGCCCCTCAGCTCCACGATCGCCGTCAACCCCCTGGCCGGGTTCGAGGATCGGCCCTTCGCCCAGGGTGTCGTGGAGGGTGCCGACCTCTTCGGGGGCCGGGGGCTGCTCACCCTGGCCGACTACCGGCGGGCCCACCAGGCCGGTCGGGTGACCCGCGACGACCTGGTCCGGGCCCTGGACCGGTGGCGCCCCGACCTCGACGACCGGGAGCGGGACGTGCTCCTCCGGGACCTCCTCGACGGTCCGTCGGACCCAGGTCCCCGCCGCGCCCTGCGCACCGTCGCCGAGTTCTGCGACGACCGGGACGGGACCGCGGTCTCTGCCGAGCTCCGCCGGCTCATGGCCGACCGCTGCCTGCGCGGTGATCTGCCCCCCGGGCACCTCGACCAACCTCCCACCGCGGCCGACGCCGACCGGTTGGCCGGGGCGCTGAGCCACGCGCTCCACCTCCTCGGCGTGCCCGCCCACCGCCGGCGCAGCTACCTGGAGCGCCACCTCACGATGCTGCCCGGCTGGGTGGCCCACCTCCGGTGGCGGGAGCGGGAGGGGGAGCCGTACGTGCTCCTGCGGTTCCTGGCCGCTTCACTGGCCACCGAGGCGGCCCTCGTGGCCGGACGCGGCCGGTTCGATGACATCCCCGACGACTCGGGTCCGGCCGACGACGCCGGGCCCGGTCGGCTCTCCGACCCGGATCGCCTGATGATCTGGCAGGACGCGTACGAGCGGGGCGTCCACGATGGCGTGCTGGCCTCGTTGGCCGAGGGTCCGGTCGACCTCCGGTCGTCCCGACCCACCCGGCCCGACGCCCAGGTCGTGTGCTGCATCGATGTCCGCTCCGAACCGCTCCGGCGTCACCTCGAGGATTGCGGCGGGTACGAGTCCTTCGGCTACGCCGGGTTCTTCGGGCTGGCGGCCCGGGTCGAGCCGGAGGGCGGCGGTCATCCGACGGACCGGTGCCCGGTGCTCATCCGTCCCACCACGTCGCTCAGCGTGCGGGAACCACACCAGGACCGGCTCCGCCTCGCGGCGGCCACCGCCGACGCCTGGAAGACCACCAAGCAACACCCGATCGCGCCGCTGGCCCTGGCCGACGCCGCCGGGTGGCTGGCCGGCCCCCTGGCCACGGCCCGGACCCTGGTGCCCGGGCGGTTCTCGGCCGGGCGGACCGATGGCCGAGCCGCCCCGGTCGTCGACGTGGACGCCGTCCCGCTGGCGGCCCAGGCCGACGTGGTCGCCGGTGTGCTCCGCCTTGGCATCGGCCGCACGCCGGCGCCCCTGGTGGTCCTGTGCGGCCACACCTCGCGTTCGGTCAACAACCCCACCGAGTCCGGCCTCACCTGCGGGGCCTGCGGAGGACACGGTGGCGGGGTGAACGCCGCCGCCGTGGCGGCGATGGCCAACGACCCCCGGGTCCGCGACGAGCTGGACCGACGCGGTCTGGCGCTCCCGGCCGACACCTGGTTCCTGGCGGCGGAGCACGACACGAGCGTCGATCGGGTGGCCCTGCTCGGTGACGTCCCAGAGTCCCACCGGCTCCTGGCCGGCCGGCTCGAGCGGGACCTCGCCGCCGCAGGTGACGCGGTCACCCGCGAACGGGCGGTGCGGCTCCCCGGTTCGTCCCCATCCGTTCGACAGGTGCGCCGGCGCGCCGCCGACTGGGCCGAGCCGGTGCCCGAGCTGGGCCTCGCCGGCAACGCGGCCTTCGTCATCGGGCCCCGGTGGCTGACGGTCGGCGCCGACCTGGCCGGTCGGGTGTTCCTGCACTCCTACGAGCCGGCCGACGATCCGGACGGCCTGACGCTCGCCGGCATCCTCACCGCGCCACTCGTGGTGGCGCAGTGGATCAACGCCCAGTACCACTTCTCCACCACCGATCCCGAGGTGTACGGATCGGGTTCCAAGGCGTTGCACAACGTGGTGGGCGACGTCGGCATCTTGTCGGGCCCCGGCGGTGATCTGCGGCGGGGACTCGCCCTCCAGAGCGTGCGGGCCGGCGACCGTCTCCTCCACGAGCCGGTGCGGCTCCTCGCCGTGGTGCACGGGCGGCTCGAGCACGTGGACGCCGCCATCGACGGCTCCGCACCGTTCGGGCGGCTGGTGGAGAACGGGTGGATCCACCTGGTCGCGCGGGAGCCCGGCTGCGTCGGCTGGCGCCAACGCACCCCGAGCGGATGGGAGGCGCGGGCCGTGCCGGCGGGCGCCCGGCCCACCCGGGAGGTGGCGGCGTGAACCCCACCTCGACACCCGCTCCCCCACCCGGGGCCCGGCTCGGCATCATCGGTGGTGGCCAGCTCGCCCGGATGACCCACCAGGCGGCCATCACGCTCGGCGTGGACGTCGCCGTGCTGTGCGACGACCCGTTCGCCCCTGCGGTCCGGGCCGGCGCCCGTCACCTGCCGGGTCGGCCGGACCGGTTCGCCGACCTGGTCCGCCTGGCTGCGTCGGTCGATGTGGTCACCGTCGACCACGAGCAGACCCCGGCGGCATCTCTGGACCGACTGGCCGGGCTCGGTCACGTGGTCGCTCCCGGCGCGCTGGCGGCCCGGCTGGGGCAGGACAAGGCCGAGGTGCGCTCCATGCTCGGTGCCGAGGGGATCCCGGTGGCCCCGTGGACGTGCACGGCGGACGCAGGGGAGGTCGCGGCGTTCGGCGCCCTGCACGGCTGGCCGCTGGTGGTCAAGCGTCGGTGCGGCGGCTACGACGGGCGAGGGGTGTGGATCGTGGAGGACGTGTCGGCGGCCCGCGACGTGATCGAGGAGGTGGGGGAGGTGGTGGTGGAGCCCCGACTGGCGTTCACCCACGAGCTCTCGGTGCTGGTGGTGCGCTCCACCCGGGGCGAGGTCGCGGCCTACCCGACCCTCGAGACCGTGCAGCGACACGGCCAGTGCGACGAGGTGTTCGTGCCTGCGCTGGTCGCCGCGCCCCTCGCGGTCCAGGCCCGCGCCCTCGCCGTCCGGGTGGCGCATCGGGTCGGGCTCGTCGGGGTCATGGCCGTCGAGCTGTTCGTCGTCGATGACCGCCTGCTGCTGAACGAGCTCGCGGTACGACCGCACAACTCGGGCCACCTGACCGTGGAGGCCTGTGCGACCTCGCAGTTCGAGAACCACGTCCGCGCCGTCCTGGGCCTCCCCCTCGGGGCCACCAACCTCCGGGTCCCGGCCGCCTGCATGGTGAACGTGGTCGGCAGCGCCGACGGAGGCGATCCGCTCCGGAGGCTGGACGCAGGGCTCGCCGTCCCCGGTGCGAGCGTGCACCGCTACGGGAAGGTGCCCCGGCCCCGGCGCAAGCTCGGTCACATCACGGCCACCGGCGACGACGTCGCCGAGGCCCGGGCCCGGGCCAAGCGGGCCCGGGCCGCGCTGCTGGACACGGCGGTGCCGGCGTGAGCGGCCAGGGCTCCACGGCGGCCGGCATCGGAACCCCCCGGGTCGGCGTCATCATGGGCAGCGTCTCGGACCTGGCGGTCATGCAGGCCGCGGCCGACGTGCTCACCGAGCACGGCGTGGACCACGAGGTCCGCACGGTCTCGGCCCACCGCACCCCGCTGCAGATGGTGGAGTACGCGCAGGCCGCGGCTGGGCGGGGCCTGGAGGTGATCATCGCCGGTGCCGGCGGCGCCGCGCACCTGCCGGGCATGGTGGCCTCGCTCACCCCGCTCCCGGTCATCGGGGTCCCCGTGCCGCTCGGCACCCTCGACGGGCTCGACTCACTGCTCTCCATCGTGCAGATGCCCGCCGGGGTCCCGGTGGCGACCGTCGGCATCGGGAACGCGCGGAACGCCGCGCTCCTCGCCGTTCGCATCCTGTCCGTCCGTCCCCCAGCACCACCGGGGGGCGTTGCCGAGGAGGCCTCATGACCATCCTGCGGGACAAGCGCCTGCTCATCACCGGCGTCGTGACCACCGACTCCATCGCGTGGGCGACCGCCGCCAGCGCCGTCCAGCAAGGGGCCGAGGTCGTGCTGACCGCGCCCGGCCGTGACCTGGACCGGGCGGTCGAGGCAGCGGGCGCGCTTCCCGGAGGGGCCGAGGGCGTCGAGGTCGTCGAGGTCGACCTCACCAGCCCGGATCACGTCGAGCGGCTGATGGACCGGCTCGAACGAACCTGGCACCGGCTCGACGGCGCCCCGCACGCCGTCGCCCTCGCCCCCCCGGAAGCCCCGGCCGGCGAGTTCCTGGCCGCGGGACCGGCGGCGACGTCCCAAGCCTTCTTGACGTCGACCCACACCTTCGCCACCCTCGCCGGGGTGCTCGCCCGGTTGGCTCCGGCTCGTGGTGCGTCCCTCGTAGGCCTCGACTTCGACGCCCGGGGGGCCTGGCCCGTCTACAACTGGATGGGCGTGTGCAAGGCCGGTCTCGAGGCCGCCAACCGGTACGTGGCACGGGACCTGGGGCCGCGGGGCATCCGCTCCAACCTGGTGGCCGCCGGGCCGATCCACACCCGTGCGGCGGGCGGGATCGCCGACTTCGATGCGCTCACCAGCCTGTGGGAGCAGCGGGCGCCCATGAGGTGGGATGCCTGCGACGCGTCACCGGTGGCCGACGCCGTCTGCTTCCTCCTCTCCGATCTCTCGCGCATGGTCACGGGGGAGGTGCTCCACGTGGACGCCGGCTACCACGCCATGGCCTGAACCGGTCACGCGGCGCCGGCCCGGATCAGCTCGGCCAGCGGCCCTCCACCAGGTCACGCTTGCGGACCTTGCCCAGTTCGTTGCGGGGCAGGCCGGTCACGAACCTCACCTCACGCGGGCGCTTGTGGGGCGTGAGGTGCCGCGCCACGTGGTCGACCAGCTCTTGGGCCGCCGGAGACCGGCCGGCCACGGGCACCACCCAGGCCACGATGCGCTCACCCAGGTCGGGATCGGGCTCGGCGGTCACGGCCACCTCGGCCACCGACGGGTGGGTGAGGAGGGCGTTCTCCACCTCGCCGGCGCCCACCCGGTAGCCGCCGGTCTTGATGAGGTCGACCGAACGCCGGCCCGCGATCCGCACCGCTCCGGCGTCGGCCCAGGTGGCCAGGTCGCCGGTCTTGAACCAACCGTCCGCGGTGTAGCAGGCGGCCGTGGCCTCGGGCCGTCCGAGGTAGCCCGCGAACAGGGTGGCCCCGCGCACTTCGATCTCGCCCACCGTGTGGTGGTCGCCGGGCTCCACCGGGGTGCCGTCGTCGGTGGTGAGCCGCAGGTCGACCCCCGGGAGGTTCGTGATCTCGGACGCCATCAGCGGTTCGAG
>DAIMFV010000086.1:0-231 GCA_036724365.1 Acidimicrobiales bacterium
CCCCGGCCGGAAGGACCGGGCGCAGGGCCCGGGCCAGCTCCCGGGCGGACCGGTCGGTGGCGGGGCTCGGCTCCACCGGCTGACGGGCCGCGTCGAGGGCCGCCGCGGTGGCCGCCACCACCACCACGGCCCCGGCGAGGCCGGCGGCCACCGCCCGACCGATCCGCACGACGGGGGTGCGGTGGCGCCGGAGCAGATCGACGAGGGGCAGGAGTGCCACGGCGGTGGCGA
>DAIMFV010000086.1:256-13113 GCA_036724365.1 Acidimicrobiales bacterium
CCCTCCGGTGGTGCGGGTCACCGTGAACGTGGCGGCCACGTGGACCAGTGCGGCCAGCGCGGCCAGCGGCACCCGGGTGGCGGGCCCGCCCGTTCGGCGACGTGCGGCGGGCGAGGCACCCACGGCGAGGGCGACGGGCAGCACCAGCAGGGTCCAGACCGGGGCGGGGTCCACGGGCCACACCTCTTCGCGGGCCCCGGCCCAGGCCGGGAGGAAGCCCAGCTCGCGAGCGGCCGCGCCGAGCGATTCACCGAGCGGCGCCGCTTCCTCGGGGCTGTCGAGCACGAACTCCACGAGCGACGTGAGGTTGCCGGGATCGTTCACCACCTGGTCGATCAACGGGCCGGACCACAGGGCCACCACCAGTGCCCCGAGGAGGCCCAGGAGCCGACGCCCGCGCCGGATGGAGGCGGTACGGCCGGTCGGGGCCACGCCAGAGTGATCAGCGCTGGTGCCGTCGGGAAGACCTGCGGGCCACGCTCCAGCTGGCCGTGCTCGACGGGTGGCGAACCACCACCACACCACGCCGCCCGCTGCGGTGGCCACCACCACGGGCAGGTTGCCCAGGTGGCTCTGGGCCGCGAACGAACCGGTGAGGACGGCGACCGCCGCGGCCCGTCGGGAGCCGGTGGAGGCCGCCACCGGAACCGTGAACAGGTAGCAGAGCAGGGGAAGGACGGTGACCCAGGGGTTCCACGGGTCCACCAGCTTCACCGCACCGTGGCTGTGCACGAGCACCGCGGTGGTGGCCGCCACGAGCAGCGCGAAGGCGGTTCCGGCCAGGCGGCGGGCGGCGATCACCGTGCCCACCACGGCGGCGGCGTTGAGGAGACCGACCAGCACCATCACCCCCACGGGGCCGGCGAGGCGCAGGGCCGGAGCACCCACCCAGAACAGCAACGGGCCGGGGTGGTCCCAGCCGAACCGCGAGTAGGGGCCGAGCAACGGGGTGTGGGCGGTGCCCGTGTCGTGCATGCGCAGCACTTCCATGGCCTGGTCGCCCGACGGCTCCCAGTCGGACGTCGCCGCCCGGGCCACGGCGACCACGGCGGGCAGGAGCGTGACGGCCACGGCGGCGGCGAGGAGCCACCCCGTCCAGGGGCTGCTCGGGGCCGACCGGCCGCCTCCCGCCGACGTGGAGGTCACGCCCGGGTGATGGTCCAGGACGCGTTGGTGCCGTCGAGCGGGGCCGACTGCTCGCCCGGCTCGTCTCGATAGTCGATCGAGGTGGCCAGGACGCTCTGGGCCAGGTGCTCCTGGTGGGCCTGCACCATCGCCCGCTGGGCGGCGGGGAGCGACAGCGTGAGCGTGATGCGGTCGGTGACGTCGAGGTCGGCGTCTCGTCGGGCCTGCTGGACGAGGCGCACCAGGTCGCGGGTGACACCCTCGCCGTGCAGTTCGGGCGTGACCGTCAGATCGAGGGCCACCACCAGGCCGGTGTCGACCATGCGGCCCTCGGGGTCGACGTGGCGGACGGCTTCGGCGGCGAGCGTGGGCGTGGCGTCGGGGCCATCGGTCTCGGTGGTCTGGAGGGCGAGCTCGTACTCGCCGTCGTGGAGGGCGTGACCGCCCACGACCACGGTGCCGGTGTCGTCGCGGTGCCAGTCGCCGGCTCGAGCCGCGGCCAGCGCGGCCTGGACGTCGCGGCCGAGGCGCGGACCGAGCACGCGCGGGTTGGGTCGGACGACCTCGGTGCCGTAGGCGGTGCGGTCGTCGTGGAGGGTGACCGCCTTCACGTTCAGCTCGCTGGCGATCAGGTCGGTGAACGGGGCGAGGGCTGCGGCCCGCTCACCGGCCACGGCCAGGCTCAGGAGGGGGAGCCGGTTGCGGAGCTTGTGGTCCTCGCGCAGGCCGAGCGCGGTGGAGCACACGGCCCGCACCTCGTCCATGGCGCGGACCAGGTCGGGATCGTGGGGGAGGTCGACGGCATCGGGCCAGTCGACGAGGTGGACCGACCGCTCGCCGGTGAGGCCGGTGTGGATCTCCTCGGCGAGCATCGGCAGGAGCGGGGCGCTGATCCGGCTGAGCGTGACCAGCACGGTGTAGAGGGTGTCGAACGCGTCGGCCTTGTCGGCGGCGGTGCCGCTGGCATCGGCGTCGACCGCGCCCGGAGCCCAGAACCGTTCGCGGCTGCGGCGGATGTACCAGTTGTTGAGGGCGTCGAGGTACGACCCGATCTGGTTGCACGCTCCGGCCAGGTCGTAGCGGTCGAGGGCGTCGGTGACCGCGTCGACGAGCGTGCGGGTCTTGGCGAGGAGGTAGCGGTCGAGGTCTCCGGTGGCGTCGGTGCGGAACCGGGCGCGGTAGCCGTCGGCGTTGGCGTAGAGGGTGAAGAAGTGGAAGGCGTTCCAGATCGGGTTGAGCACCAGCCGGACCACGTCGGAGATGCCCGAACCGTCGGTGGCGATGCGGAGGTCGCCGCCCCGCAGGATCGGGGAGGCCATGAGGTACCACCGCAGGGCGTCGGACCCGATGGTCTCCATCACCTCCTCGGGGTCGGGGTAGTTGCGGAGCTTCTTGGAGAGCTTGCGACCCTCGGCGTCGAGCACCACGCCGTGGCAGATCACGTTGCGGAACGCGGGCTGGTCGAACAGCGCCACCGCCAGCACGTGCTGGGTGTAGAACCACCCGCGGGTCTGGGCGATGTACTCCACGATGAAGTCGGCCGTGCAGTGCTCGTGGAACCAGTCCTGGTTCTCGAACGGGTAGTGCACCTGGGCGAACGGCATGGAACCCGATTCGAACCAGCAGTCGAGCACCTCGGTGACCCGTCGCATGGTGCTGCGGCCGGTGGGGTCGTCGGGGTTGGGTCGGGTGAGCTCGTCGACCATGGGTCGGTGCAGGTCGGTGGGCCGCACGCCGAAGTCTCGTTCGATCTCGTCGAGGCTGCCGTACACGTCGGTGCGGGGGTAGGTGGGGTCGTCGCTCTCCCACACCGGGATCGGTGCGCCCCAGAACCGGTTGCGGCTGATGGACCAGTCGCGTGCACCCTCCAGCCACTTGCCGAAGGCGCCGTCCCGGACGTGGTCGGGGATCCAGTTGATCTGCTGGTTGGCCGCGAGGAGACGGTCGGTGAGGTCGGTGACCCGCACGTACCAGGACTGCATGGCCCGGTAGATGATCGGCGTGTCGGTGCGCCAGCAGTGCGGGTAGTTGTGGTCGTAGGTCTCGTGGCGCAGCACCCGGCCCTCGGCCTTGAGGTGGCGGATGATGTCGGGGTTGGCCTCGAAGACGTTGACCCCGGCCCACTCGGGCACCTCGGCCGTGAACCGGCCCTGCTCGTCGACCGGCACCACCAGCTCGATGCCCTCGGCCTCGCACACCCGCTGGTCGTCTTCGCCGAACCCCGGGGCGAGGTGGACGACGCCGGTGCCCTCGGCCGTGTCGATGAAGTCGCCGGCGAGGACCCGGAAGCTGGCGGGGTTGTCGGCGAAGAACCCGAACAACGGCGTGTAGGTCCGACCCACCAGGTCGGCGCCGCGGACCGTGGTCACGGTGGTGGCGGCGCCCAACTCGGCTGCGTAGGTGGCGAGGGCATCGGCCCCCAGCACGTAGTGGGTGCCGTCGACCTCCACCACCACGTAGTCGAGGTCGGGGCCCACGGCGAGGGCCAGGTTGGAGGGCAGCGTCCACGGCGTGGTGGTCCACGCCAGGATCTTCAGCGGTGCCGGATCGCCCGGGATCGGGTCCAGGTCGAAGGCCACGGTGATGGCGGGGTCCTGGCGGGGCCGGGTGGCGTCGTCGAGGCGGATCTCGAAGTTGGACAGCGGGGTCTCGGCCCCCCACGAGTACGGCATGACCCGGTAGGCCTGGTAGATCAGCCCCTTGTCCCAGAGCTGCTTGAAGGCCCACATGACGCTCTCCATGTAGGGGAGGTCCATGGTCTTGTAGTCGTCGACGAAGTCGACCCAGCGCGCCTGTCGGCTGACGTAGCGCTCCCACTCTGCGGTGTAGCGGAGCACCGAGGTGCGGCAGTAGTCGTTGAAGTTGCCGATGCCGTACTCGTTGATGGCCTTGTGGCCGGCGATGCCCAGCTCCTTCTCGGCGGCCATCTCCGCCGGCAGGCCGTGGCAGTCCCACCCGAACCGGCGCTCCACCCGGTTGCCCCGCATGGTCTGGTAGCGGGGCACCACGTCCTTGACGTAGCCGGTGAGCAGGTGGCCGTAGTGGGGGAGGCCGTTGGCGAACGGCGGCCCGTCGTTGAACACGTATCGGGGCGCATCGGCTCGGCCGTCGACCGAGGCCTCGAAGGTGGCGTCGGCCGCCCACCGCTCCAGGATGCGACGCTCGACGGCCGGATAGTCGGCCCGGCTCGGGACCTTGGGGTACGGCGTGTCGGCGTCGGTGCTCACGGCCGACGAGCCTACCGACCGGTCCCCGGGGTCCCGGAGCCCGTTCGGGGCCCGGGGCGGCGTGCGACCGACCGTCGACCGCCGGGTGGGCCATCCTGGTCGGATGGGCACGGGGCGAGACGGGGCAGGGCGGCGGGTCCGGCGCGTCCCGCTTCGGCGCCGGCCCGTCTGGGCGCTGGCGGCGGTGGGCGTCCTGGTGGCGACGGGAGGTGGATGCAGCACCGACGCCGCGACCGAAGGTTCGAGCCCGGTCGCGTCAGCCCCCACGTCGGGGTCCGGTGGCCGCAACCCCACCATCCCCGCGCCGACGGTCTCGGCGGACCCGTCACCATCCACCCCCGCGGGACCGCGGGCCCCGGCGGCCCCGCCCATCGCCACCGACCCGACCCCGCCGGCGTCCACCGTTCCCGGCCCCGCGCCGGGCGCGGTCGCCGGTGTCCCGGTGGTGCCCACCGCGCCGGCCACGGCGCTGCTCGACGGGTTGGTGGTGGCCGAGGTGGACCCGGCCCTGCCCGACTACCGGCGGGCGGCCTTCGGTGACGGGTGGCGCTACGACCGGTCCACCGGCTGCAACATCCGCGAGCTTGTCCTCATCACCGAGTCGCGCACGCCGCCCGTGATGGGGGAGCGGTGCAAGCCACTGGCGGGTGACTGGGTGTCGTCCTACGACGGGGTGGTCACGACGGACCCCGCCGACCTCGAGATCGACCACCTGGTGCCCCTGGCCGAGGCCTGGCGAACCGGTGCCGCGCACTGGACCGCCGAGCGACGCGAGGCGTTCGCCAACGACCTGGACGACCCGGCCACCCTCGCCGCCGTCACCAGTCGTTCGAACCGGTCCAAGGGGGACTCGTCACCGGACCGCTGGCTCCCGGACGCTGCGGGCGGGCGGTGTGCCTACGTGGAGGCATGGATCCGGGTCAAGGCCCGGTGGGGCTTGCGCCTGGCCCCGGCCGAGAAGGCCACCCTGGTGCAGGTGCTCTCGGGCTGCTGACCGACCCGTGGTGGTCCTGTCCGCGGCCGTCCTCGTTCAGGAGGCGAGCCCACGGGCGAGCCGACCAGACAAGCACGATGGGTGAACCGAGGCGCCAGCCGAGGTCCAACCAACATCGACGCGACGACGGGCGACCTATCCGCTCGAGTCCTCAGACGACGATGTCCACCGCCAGGGTGAACGCCGCGGCGATGGCCATGAAGAGGGCCACGAACCACAGCCACCACGAGACGATCACGCCGAGCCATACCGTCCGCAGGTTGGTGGGGGTGAACGCAGCGAGCAGGGGCTGGGTGGCCGGGTCGGGCCGGACCCGGCCGAGGACGCTGCCCACGAGTCGGCTGGTTCGCCAGATGCCGCCCAGGCGGACCTTGTCGCCCTTCTGGTGGACGCTCGCCGCCCGGGTGACGAGCTCGTCGAGCTCCACGCTGCGCGTGGCGGTGGCGAAGTAGGCGCGGGCCTGGCGGGCGGTCTCGTCGGGCTGGGCCACCGCGGCCGTGAGCGGACGGAGCTTGCGGGCGGTCATCACCGGGGCGGCGACCGCCGGGAGGGTGACGACGAGCACCACCACCGCCTCACCCACCGGGTCGTGCCAGGCGGCCAGGCCCAGCACCAGCGCCACGACGCCGGTGAGGCCGGCGAACCCGGCCACCACCAACACCGCCTGGCGAGCCCGCCGGGCCATCCGGGGGAGCCAGGTGCCCATGCCGCTGGCGAGACGCTCGATCTCGTACGCGGGGGGATCCGGCTGCGGCGATGCCATGGTGAGTTCCTAGCCGAGGCCGGGGTGGAGCGGGTCGGCGCCAGGCGGTGGCGACCGTCGTGGAGCCAGCGATCGGCGAGGTCGCGCGGGGGGACGCGGGGGAAGTCTGACCCAGGTCTCCGGACCTGCCTGCAGCGGCCTGAACCCGTCACAGCTTCGGGGCGCGGCCCGAGCGACCTAGTCTCGGGCCCGTTGCTCATGAGGGGGAAGAAGCGCATGCGAGCCCGTTTTCTCGCCGTGGCCACGGCCCTGATCCTGGTCGTGTCGGCGGTGGCCGCCGATGTGCCCGGCCACGTTGCCCTTGCCGGGGCCTCGGGTGGGGGCAGCGTGGACCTCACCGACGTCCCGGCCGCCACCTTCAGCGTGCAGCCCGGTGTGGAGCAGGTGACGGTGACCGGGGCGACGCCCCGGGCGCCCCTCACGCTGGTGCGCGTCGGGACCCTCGAGCGCATCCTCACGATCTACACCGACGACCTGGGGCAGGTGACGTTCCAGTACGTCCCCGACGACTTCTTGATCTTCGACCCGGTGGTCCAGGGGGTCCTGCCCACGACGGCCGGTGGTTCCCTCGACCCGGGCCAGTACCGGATCGTGGCCGAGGAGGTCACCGATGGGGCCATCAGCTCGACGTTGGCGGCGAGCCCGGAGTTCTCGGTCCTCTCGATCGACGACCACCCCGACCCGGCGTTCTACGACCAGGTCCTGCCGGCGGTGCCCGGCACCATCGTCGGCGGGGTGAAGCCGGGCTACACGGCGGAGGACGGCTTCGGCTACCTCGAGACCCGCGACGGCACCCTGCTGTCGGTCAACGTCCGCCTGCCGGACTCGGACATCTACGGTCCCGGCCCGTACCCGACCGTCATCCAGTACTCGGGCTACGCCCCATCGAAGCCGGGAAGCCCGAGCGGCGCGGACGCCGGCGGGTTCCTGGCCGGGACGATGGGCTTCGCCTACGTCGGGGTCAACGTGCGGGGCAGCGGGTGCTCCGGCGGCGTGTTCGACGTGTTCAACGCGGCGCAGGCCGCCGACGGCTACGACGTCGTCGAGACCGTTGCCCGTCAACCGTGGGTCAAGCACGGTCGGCCCGGGATGATCGGCCTCTCCTACTCGGGCATCACCCAGCTCTACGTGGCCGCGACCCGGCCTCCGAGCCTGGCCGCGGTCACGCCCTTGTCGGTCATCGAGGATCCCTGGGACCAGCAGTGGCCCGGCGGCATCTACAACACCGGCTTCACCCAGAGCTGGCTCGCCAGCCGCGACGACGAGGCCGCCGGTGGCGCCCAGTGGGTCAAGGACCGCATCGCCGGTGGCGACAGCACGTGCGCCGACAACCTGAAGCTGCGCACGCAGAACATCCCGTTCGAGGCGTTCGCCCGCTCACTCGTGCGACGGCCGGTCGATGCCGACGCCCGCAACCTGTCCCGGCTCGCGCGCAAGATCCAGGCACCCGTCTACCTGACCGGTGCCTGGCAGGACGAGCAGACCGGTGCCCGCTTCTCGGTCCTGCTCGACGACCTCGTCTCGGTCCCGACCGGTGAGAAGAAGTTCACGATGTTCAACGGGCACCACCCCGACGGCTTCACGCCCCTGGTGCTCACCCGGTGGTTCGAGTTCCTGTCGTTCTACGTCGACCGGTCCATCCCACGCGTGAACGACCTGGTCCGGGCGTTCGGCGGCCCCACGCTCGAATCCGAGTTCGGTGTCCCGGGGCTCGGCTTCGAGCCGGACCGCTTCTACGATCCCGGCACCCAGACGCCCACCTACGGCACGTACCAGGCATCCCTGGACGCCTACGAGCAGGAGCCGCCGGCGCGAGTGCTCTTCGAGGTGGGGGCCAGCCCCGACTTCCTCCCCGCCTCCCCGGGGGCCCAGCGCCAGCGGTTCGCCATGACGTTCCCGTCGTGGCCACCAAGCGATGCCAGCGCCCGCACCTTCTACCTGGGCCCGGATGGTTCGCTCTCGGAGGACGCTCCAGCCACGGGCGGGATCGACCGGTTCGCCTTCGACCCCGACGTGCTGGGCACCCGGTACTTCGTGTCCGGCGACTGGCTCAAGCCCCAGGTCGTGACCGACTGGAAGTCCACGGCCGAGGGCAAGGGGCTGTCGTACGAGACACCACCGCTGACCGAGGAGGTGATCGTCGCCGGCGAGGGCTACCTCGACCTGTGGGTCCGGTCGACCGGTACCGACGCGCCGCTCGAGGTGGTGCTCAGCGAGGTGTACGAGGACCCCGACCCGAGCGACGACGTGCCGCCCGAGGAGGTCCGCGTGCAACACGGCCTGCTGCGCGCCGGCTTCCGCACGCTGGACCCGGCGCGCTCCACGCCCTTCCTCAAGGAGCACCTGTTCTACGAACAGGACTACCAGCCCCTGACGCCCGGCGAGTTCGTGAACGTCCAGGTGCCGCTGTTCGCCGTGGCCCACCCGTTCCGCCCCGGCAGCCGCCTGCGGGTGCAGATCAACACGCCGGGTGGTGACGCCCCGCTGTGGAGCTTCGAGTCGGACAGCTACGGCGCCACCACCCACGACGTCGCCCGCGGCGGGGGCATGGCCTCGCGGTTGGTGCTCCCCGTGCTGCCGTCGTCGAACCCGCTCCGGCGCCTGCCGGCCGCCTTCGACGAGCAGTCGGAGCGTCCTCCGTGCGGATCGCTTCGCGGTCAGCCGTGCCGGCCCTACGCCCCGCTGGTGAACGAGGCGGTGGCCGCCCCGCCGCCCACCACCCCGAGCACCACCACGGCGCCGACCATCACGGCCACCACGGTCGACCGGGGATCGTCATCGACGACGCCGACCACTGCGACGACCACGACGGCGTCGAGCATCACGGCCACCACGGTCCCCAGGGAATCGTCGACGACCGCACCATCCGGGTTGCCCACGGCGCCGGCGGCGCCGGCCGCGGTGGCCGTGCTCGACGATCCCCGCTACACCGGCTGACGCCAGGACGCGTCCCGCTCGGCGACAGCCCGGCACTCGTCGGGACGTCCCGTCGACCCCTTCGCGGCGAGGATCGAGGCGTGGGGATCGCCCTACGGACGGCCGCGGCCCAGGACGTAGCAGGCGATGGCCGCGGCGGCGGCCACGTTCAGCGAGTCGACCCCACCGTGGAGCGGTATGCGGACACGCCGGCCGACGCGATCCATCGTGTCGGGCGTCAGCCCGGGACCTTCCGAGCCGAGCACCAACGCCACCCGCTCGTCGGGGGCGAACGCCACCTCGTCGATCGTCTCGGCCCCGGGGTCCGGGGTGAGGGCGAGCAACGAGAAACCGGCGGCGCGCACCACGTCGAGGCCGTCGGGGAACCGGGGAAGGCGGGCGTAGGGCAGTCCGAACACCTCGCCCATGGCCACCCGGCTGGCCCGGCGGTACAGCGGGTCCACGCAGGTCGGGTCGAGGAGGAGGGCGTCGGCCCCGAGGCCCACGGCGCTGCGGGCGATCACGCCCAGGTTGGTGGGGTTGACCACCCCCTCGAGCACCACCACGCGGGTGGACCCGGCCAGCACCACCTCCGGTTCCGGTACGGGAAGGCGGCCGAGGACGGCCATCATCCCGCGGTGCACGCCCATGCCCGTGATGCGCCGCACCACCTCGGGCCCGGCCGCGAAGACGGTGACGTCGGCCGGGACGACACCAGGGACCGGCGCGGTGCGCGTGGCGTCGATCAGCACCGACCGCACGGGGTAGCCGGCGCGCACGGCCCGTTCCACCACCAGGTCCCCTTCGGCGATGAAGATGCCGTCGAGGTCGCCGCCCGGGGCCTCACGTCGTCGCCGCAGGACGTGATCCCGCAGTCCGGTGTACTCGGCGATGCGTGGATCGTCCGGGTCGGTGACGGTCACGACGGGACGCGGGACGGTGGGATGGCCCATGGCGCACGATTCTGGGTGGTCGGGCCCGCGATCGGGGAACCTCACGCTGAGGACTCGAGCGACCAGGTCGCCCGTCGTCGCCGCTCGGGCCGGAGACCGGGACCTGGGGCTACTGTGCGGCCGGGCCTCGAAGCGCTCGTGGCCAGGGAGGAACGCGGTACCCGGTATCCGCGCGACCTCGTCGGCTGGCGCCGGCCCACCGTCCCCCACATGGAGATCCCAGCCATGAGCGAGAGCACCACCGTGGACCCGGCGCCGAGCGGCGGCTTCCTCGACAAGATCGAGCGGCTCGGCAACAAGGTGCCGCACCCCGTCATCATGTTCCTCTACCTGATCATCGGCGTGGCCGTGATCTCGGCGGTGCTCGCCGCGTTCGACGTGTCGGTCACCGAGGAGGTGGCCGTCCCGGTCCCGATCGACCAGCTCCAACAGCTGCAGGGCGAGTTGGGTGGGTCGGTGGTGGCCTACGACCTGGAACTGGGTCAGGTGGTCGACATCCCCGAGTACGTCATCCGCGAACAGACCTTCGACGTGCAGAGCCTGCTGTCGATCGACGGCGTTCGCTTCATGCTCTCGTCGTTCGTGAACAACTTCGCCGGGTTCGCCGTGGTGGCGGTCACCTTCGTGGCCATGGCGGGCGTGGGCGTGGCCGAGAAGGCCGGGATGATGGCGGCCCTGATCCGCAAGCTGGTGGCCGTGGCCCCCGCAGGGCTGATCGCGTTCTTCATCATCTTCGTGGGCGTGCTGTCCAGCGTGGCGTCCGACGCCGGCTACCTCATCCTCATCCCCCTCGCCGCCACCGCCTTCTACACCCTGGGCCGCCACCCGCTCGCGGGCATGGCCGCCGCCTACGCCGGCGTGGGTGCCATCTTCGCGGTGAACGTGTTGATCACGCCGGTGGACTCGATGCTGAACGAGATCACCAACGAGGCCATCGGCACCGGCGGCGAGCCGCTCACCATCACCGCCAACCTCTACTTCTCCATCGCGTCGTCGTTCCTCATGGCCGTGGTGGCCGTGGTGGTCACCCAGCGGGTGGTCGAACCCCGACTGGGCACCTACGACCAGTCGGAAGGCGATCCCGCCTGGGTGGGCTCGGGTGGCCCCGAGGCCGCCTCCGGTGGCGGTGCCGACGATGACGATGCGGTGGACGCGGAGGCCGAGGCCCTGGGCCTCAAGTACGCCTTCCGGGCGATGCTGGTGATGTTGGGCCTGATCACCCTGGCCACGGCGCCGCCGGGGGCCCCGCTGCGCGACCCGGTCACCGACGCCATCATCGGCAACACGCCCTTCATGGCGAGCCTGATCTTCCTGATCACGCTGATCTTCCTGGTGTGCGGCGTGGCCTACGGCCGCGGTGCGGGCACCATCACGTCGAGCGCCGACGTCATCGACGGCGTCACCAAGACGTTCGCCAGCCTCGCCGGGCTGGTCTTCATGCTGTTGATGATCGCCCAGTTCATCGCCTTCTTCAACTACACCAACATCCCCCGGGTGCTGGCCGTGGAGCTCGCCGGGGTGCTGGAGTCGGCGGGGCTCGGTGCCCTGCCCCTGCTCATCGGGTTGATCCTGGTGATCCTGCTGCTCGACATCATCATCCCGGGCGTGGTGCCCAAGTGGGCGATCTTCGCCCCGGTGTTCATCCCCATCTTCACCCGGTTGGGCGTGGCGCCCCAGACCGTCCTGGCGGCGTACCGGGTGGGCGACTCGCCCATGAACGTGGTGACGCCGCTCATGGTGTACCTGCCGTTCATCGTGACCGTGGCCCAGCGCTACAAGCGCGACGCCGGCATCGGCACCATCCTCGCCCTGATGATCCCCTACGTGGCGTTCATCACCGTGGCCTGGATCTTGATGTTCGTGGCCTGGTGGGTGCTCGGCCTCCCCCTCGGGCCCGACTCGCCCGTGGCCATGTGACCCACACCACCCGGGATGGGTCCTTGACCCACCCTCGGGATCGGTTTACCGTCACCCCAACCAGACACCGCTCCCCGGGTTGTGGACAACCCCGGTTGGCTTTGTGGCGCGTGTTCCCCTAGGATCGCCTCCCCGTGGTGTCGTGGGTCGAGCCCCAGAAATGGTTGATCGGAGCAGCGCGCCCCGCCACGGTTGCCCACGCGTGACTGCTCTCGAGGAGACCTCCTTGTCCTCCCGTTCAACCATCCGGGACCGCTACTCGTTCGCGAACCTCGACGAGGTGCTGCCCCTACCTGATCTCATCGCCATCCAGCGTGAGTCCTTCGACTGGTTCCTGGAACAGGGCCTGGCCGACACCTTCCGCGACATCTCGCCGATCAAGGACTTCACCGAGACCCTGCAGCTCGAGTTGGACTTCGATCCCAACGACGAGGACCTGCGCCCCACCCCGAAGTTCACGGTGGAGGAGTGCAAGGAGCGGGACATGACCTACTCCGCGCCGATCTTCGTGCGGGCCACGTTCGTGAACAACAACACGGGCGAGATCAAGGAGCAGACGGTCTTCATGGGGGACTTCCCCAAGATGACCGAGAAGGGCACGTTCGTCATCAACGGCACCGAGCGCGTGGTGGTGTCGCAGCTGGTGCGCTCGCCCGGTGTGATCTTCCAGCCCGGTGAGCGGTTCCGCCTCCGCAACCTGGCCAAGCACCAGCTCGTCACCGGCACCATCCACCCCTACCGCGGCGAGTGGATCGAGTTCGACGTCGAGCACAAGCCCGGCAAGGACGTCACCGCCGGCACCCGCGTGGCCCGCAAGCGCCGCCTCGGCATCTTCGTGCTGCTGCGCGCCCTCGGCTACGACGAGGAGAACAACCCCGGGTTCATCGACCGCTTCGTGAGCCACTTCGACTTCCTCGAGGACCAGTGGGAGAAGGACCGCGAGCTGGCCCCCACCCAGGACG
>DAIMFV010000087.1:0-7010 GCA_036724365.1 Acidimicrobiales bacterium
TGCCTGGCCCGGTGGATGGACGTGCTCCACGGTGACGTCGACGCGCTCCACGACGTGCTGCACCCCGACGCCGTCCTCCACTCGCCGGTGCTGTTCGCCCCCCAGGCCGGGCGCGACACCGTGGCCATGTACCTCACCGCCGCGGCCGCCGCCTTCGTGGGCGTGGGGCCGTTGGTGGGCGCGGTGGCGCCGCCGGCCGATGCCTCCACCGCGGTCCGCCACCCCACCGGCGCCGACTGGGACGGCCGGTTCCGCTACGTGCGCAAGGTGATCGGCTCGCATGATGCGGTGCTGGAGTTCGAGACCACCATGGACGGCAACTACGTCAACGGCGTCGACATGATCACCTGCGACGACCAGGGCCTCATCACCGACTTCAAGGTGATGGTGCGCCCCGCCCGCGCCGTCGACGCGGTGAAGGCCCAGATGCTCGCCGCCCTCGAGCTGTTCCAGGCCGGCGGCACCGACGGCTCCTGATGCCGCGACAGGCCTTGTTTGCGACGTTCGTGGTGTGATCCTGAGCCGGCGTTCGAGGCAGGCCCAGCTACTGGTGAAGCGTCAGCCCGGGGGTGTTCTCGAAGACGCCGTCATCGGCGAGCAGCGATGCCCCAATGTGGATGGCTGAGGCGGCGATCCAGAGGTCGTTGGCGTGGCTTCGGTCGTGGAGTGGGTGACCGGCGAGCCGGCATGCATAGCGGAGCTCGGCGACGGCGCTTAGCAGCGCATCGCTGACGGGGATGACCGTGGCTGCCTGGATCGACTGTTCGAGTCGCTGGCGTCGAAGCTCACCCCACTGGGCGACGAGTGCCCCGTATCGGAGCTCGCTGACGGTGACTGCGGCCAGGAAGACCTGGTTGCCGACCATCCGCCCGACCTGGGTTTCGAGCCGGGCGCGGCGACGGCGGCTGAGCGAGGCGCTGAAGACGCCCGTGTCAACGACGAGTCTCACGCGTCGAGCGCAGCGGCGAACGCGTCGTCTTCGTCGTCTGTGAGGTCGTCGATCAGCAACGTGTCGAGCGATGCCACCACGGGCGCGGATGCGAGCTGATCCTGGTTCAGGTCGGCGGGCAGCAGCAATGTGCCACGAGGGGTCTCGTCCCGACGGTGGGCGGCGTCGCTCATGGATGCCAGCGTACGCTCACCGTCAGCCACTGGCCACGAACACAGCGACGCCGGCACGTCCCCGCTGGCCCGGGTCAGTGGATGCGGCGCAGGATGATGCGGGTCTCGGTGTCGGCCACGTGCAGCTCGCGCTTCATGCCCATGAGGATGTCGTCCAGCTCGCCGGCGTGGGCGCAGTGCACGGTGAGCACGTAGTCGTGCGGGCCGGTGAGGTGCACGCAGTCACTCACCAGGTCGTCGGTGGCGGTGAAGCTCTCGAACGGCTCCCGCACCGCACCCGGCACCATCTTCACGAACACCAGGGCCTCCAGGTTGTGGCCCAACGCCACCGGATCCACCACCGCCCGGTACCCGGTGATCACCTTGCGGGCCTCCAACCGGCGCACCCGCTCGGCCGCCGCGTTGGGTGACAGGCCCACCCGGGGGCCCAGCTCCTGCCAGGAGATCCGGCCCGCTTCGCGCAGCACCCGGAGGATCTCACGGTCGATCTCGCTCAGTGCTGTGGAATCCCCGGCCATGGTCCGCGAAGTGTGCCAGAAATCGGTGACCATCCCGGCCGGACCGGGCGCACCATGACCCCATGGAACCAACGGGCGGGAACCCGGCGGCCCTCGTGGCGGCCCTGCGAGACGGCACCTTCCCGCGCCGGTCCTGGGACCACCGGGCCCACCTGGTGGCGTGCTGGTCGATCCACCGCGAGCACCACGGCCCCGACCCACTGACCGGCCCGTTGGCCGAGCCGTTCGCCGACCCGGGGGGCGACCCGTCGGCCGGCCCGTTGGCCGAGGTGGTCGACGTGGTTCGGGTGCTGATCAGCGCCTACAACCTCCGCACCGCACCGGCCGGGTCTCCAGCCGGCTGCCACGAGACCGTCACCCGCTACTTCGTGGAGGCGGTGGGCCGGGTGGGGGCCCACGCCGTCGACGAGGTGGTCGACCATCCGTGGTGCCACGTCGACGCCCCCGCCCGCCACTGGTCGCGCGGCCTGCTGTGGTCCGACGCCGCCCGCTCCCGGTGGGTGGAGCCCGACCTCGCCCCGCTCCCGTGGGTCGGCGGCGTCGACGACCACCTGTCGGGTCCGGTGGCCGAGCCCCGCGCCCAGCCGCCTGACCCGATCCACCGCTGACGACCGACCCGCCGTCCGACGATTCGCCCGACAGCCCGACCGACGACCCGCCCGACAGCTCGACCGACGACCCGACCGACCTGACGACCCCGAACCCTTCACCACAGGAGCGAACCCATGACCGACTCGATGTTCACCGCCAAGGCCCGCACCGACCTCGACGGGCGCTGCCCGGAACCGGTGGAGACGGTGCTGCTCGTGCACCCGTCCGGCCGCCGCAAGAAGGTGTTCGGCCGCAAGCAGCTGGCCTCGCGCCTCGGCATCAACAACTACCTGGTGCTCACCCCCACCCACGTCCGGCTCTACGCCCTGGGCGGACGCACCGGCCTCAAGGTGAAGGACGAGCTCGGGGCCTGGCCCCGCAGCCAGGTGCAGGTGCGCATGGAGATGGCCGAACGGTCGTCGTTCATGGCCTCCACCGGCTCCAGCCTGGAGTGGCGGGTCTTCTGCCTGCAGCTGAGCGGGCCCGACCTGGACGTGTCGGTCGACGTGCGCGCCGACGGCGGCCTGTTCGTGGACGACGACGACTTCATGGCCCAGGAGGGGGTGGAGGCCGAGGTCCAGGAGACCATCGACATGTTCCGCGAGGAAGCCGCCATCACCACCGACACCGTCGACACCTTCGTGCGCGCCCTCGCCCCGGCGTGAAGAATCGACGGGGTCGGGGGCCGGTCGGTCCCTGACCTCGTCCGTCCACCGGGAGGTGCCGTGGCACCACAGCTCAACCACACGCTCGTACAGGTGCACGACGCCGAGGCCACCGCATCGTTCCTGACCGAGGTGCTGGGCCTGCCCCCGGCCTACCGCTACGGGCCGTTCCTGTGCGTGGAGACGTCGAACGCCGTGTCGCTCGACGTGATCGAGTTCGAGCCCGACGTGGCCATCGACACCCAGCACTACGCCTTCTTGGTGACCGACCAGGAGTTCGACGAGATCTTCGCCCGCATCACCGAGCGCAACGTGGCGTACTACGCCGACCCGGCCTGCTCGCGTCCCGGCGAGGTCAACGACCACGACGGCGGCCGCGGCACCTACTTCCAAGAACCCGGCGGCCACCTGCTGGAGATCATCACCGTCCCCTACGGCGGCTGGCCCACCCGCTGACCGGCCTGATGAGGTGGCCTTCCTGCGAGTGCTGGCCCGTCCGCTGACCTCCCTGCTGGTCTGGCCGGGCGCGGCCGGCGGCTTCGTTGTCGGTGGGGGATGGGACCATGGCGGACATGTCCTCCGCCGGTTCCCCCAGCCCCGCACCCGCCGCCGCGGGGTCCACCGTCCCGCCGCCGGTCGACGTGCCCACCGACGTGCCCACCGACGTGCCCGCCGACCTGCCCGCGCCGTCGGTCGAGCTGGCGGCCGCCGCCTCGGCGGTGCTGGTCGAGCTGGCCGGCCCGGGGGCGGAGCTGCGAGCAGACCAGTTGGCCGCCGTCGACGCCCTGGTCACCCGGCACGAACGGGTGTTGCTGGTGCAGGCCACCGGGTGGGGCAAGTCAGCCGTGTACTGGATCGCCACCCGCCTGCTGCGCGCCGCCGGGGGAGGGCCCACCCTCGTGGTCTCACCCCTGCTCGCCCTCATGCGCAACCAGGTGGCCGCCGCCCAGCGGGCCGGCATCCGCGCCGCCACCATCAACTCGGCCAACATCGACGACTGGCACCAGATCGAGGCGCGCATCCACGCCGATGACGTCGACGTGCTGCTCATCTCGCCCGAGCGGCTGAACAACCCCCGGTTCCGGGCCGACGTCTTGCCGTCGCTCGCCGCCAGCGTGGGCCTGCTGGTGGTCGACGAGGCCCACTGCATCTCCGACTGGGGCCACGACTTCCGTCCCGACTACCGCCGCATCGCCGACGTGCTCGCCGGCCTCGCGCCGGACGTGCCCGTGCTGGCCGCCACCGCCACCGCCAACCAGCGGGTGGAGGCCGACGTGGCCGGCCAGATCGGCGAACGCACCCGCACCTTCCGCGGGTCGCTGGACCGGCCCACCCTCCACCTGGCCGTGGCCCAGGTGCCCACCGCTGCCGAGCAGCTCGCCTGGCTCCACGCCTGGACCACCACCCACCCCGGGCCCGGCCTCGTCTACTGCCTCACCGTGTCCGAGGCGGAGCGGGTGGCCGCCCACCTCGCCGCCCAGGGCGTGGCCGCTGCGGCCTACACGGGCAGCACGCCTGCGCCCGAGCGTGAGCGCATCGAGGCCTCGCTCGACGACGGCTCGCTCGCCTGCGTGGTGGCCACCTCGGCGCTGGGCATGGGCTACGACAACCCCAACCTGGCCTACGTGATCCACGTGGGGTCGCCGTCGTCGCCCATCGCCTACTACCAACAGGTCGGCCGGGCCGGGCGCGGGCGGGTGGCCGCCCAGGTGGTGCTGATCCCCACCCGCACCGAGGGAGACATCTGGGCGTACTTCGACTCCACCGCCATGCCCCCGCCCGAGACGGTCGACGAGGTGCTGCGCGCCCTGGCCCAGCACGGGCCCTGCTCGGTGGTGGAGCTGGAATCACTGGTGAACCTGCGACGGGGCCGCCTCGAAGCCCTGCTCAAGGTGCTCGACGTGGAGGGCGCCGTGGACCGCCAGGGCACCGCCTGGTTCCGCACCGACCAGCCGTGGACCTACGACCAGGCCCGCTACGCCGCCCTGGCCGCCGCCCGCCGGGCCGAACAGGACGCCATGCGGGCGTACCAGACCACCACCGGCTGTCGGCTGCGTTTCCTCCGCGAACAGCTCGACGACCCCGGGGCCGCGGACTGCGGCCGCTGCGATGCCTGCACCGGCGAGACCGTGGTCCAGGAGCTCGACGTCGACGCGGTGGCCGCCGCCCAACGCCAGCTCCGCAAGGCGGTGGTGGTGCTGGAGCCGCGCAAGCAGTGGCCCCGGGGCCTCGACGGCCGCAAGGGCAACATCAAGCCCGACCTCCGGCCCGAGGAGGGGCGCGCCCTGGCCTTCGGCACCGACCCCGGCTGGGCCGAAGACCTGGCCCAGCTGTTCGCCGGCGGCGACGCCCCGCCCTCCGACGACCTGCTCCGCGGCGTGGCCGCCGCCCTCAAGGCCTGGCATTGGGGGCGCCGGCCGACCTGGGTCACCTGGGTGCCGTCGCGCACCCGGCCCCTGTTGGTGGAGGGCTTGGCCACCCGGCTCGCCGACGTCGGCAAGATGGAGCTGGTCGACGCCATCCACCGCGTCCGCCCCGACGCCCCGCCCCAGGCCCGCATGGACAACTCCGCCACCCAGGCCGCCAACGTGCTCGACGCCTTCACCTACGGTCGGCTCGACGGCGAGCCCCTGCCGCTCGGCCCGGGCCTGGTGGTGGACGACACCCTGCGGTCGGGCTGGACCATGACCGCCGTGGCCGAAGGCCTGCGCACCGCCGGCTCGGGCCTGGTCCTCCCCTTCCTGCTCTGGCGCCGCCCCTGAGTCGCGGTCTGCCCGGGCACCCCTGAACCCAGGCGCGCCCGCCGACGACCGCTCAGCCCAGCAGGCGGGTGATGCCGAACACCAGCGCCACCAGCACGCTGTTGCCGGCCAGGGTGGTGGTGAGCATCTGGCGGCTCAGGTCAGCCTGTACCCCGGAGAGCCGAGCATCGAGCTTGGCATCGAGCTTGGCCTCGAACTCGTTGAACCGGCTGTCGAGCCTGGCTTCGAGTCCGTCGACGCGCCGCTCGAGTCCGTCGATGCGTCCATCGAGTCGGCCGAGGTGGCCGTCGATCTGACCGAACCGGTCGGTGAACTCGGAGCGTTGAAGGGCGAGCTGGCGGTCGAAGGTGGCTTCGAGATGGGTGAACGCGTGGTCCAGGTCTCGTCGAGTGGCCACGTCGGCCCACCCCACCGGCGGCAGGTGCTCCATCAAGGTGCTCGCCTCCTCCTGGCCGAGTACCTCGGCGAGCCGTTGGTGCAGGTGGAACCGGGACTCATCGGTGATCGTCATCAGGGCCTTCCCATCGGTGTGGCTGACGGGAGCTCCTGCTCCGAGCGGCCGCGGTCCACGGCGACCCCAACGGTATCGGTCCGGCCGCAGGCTCGAAAGGGCTTCTCCGGCCCGTGGGTCCCGTACGGTGCCGGGCGTGCCGGTTCGCTGTGTGGCCTTCGACGCCGACGACACGTTGTGGGACTTCACCACCGCCATGTGGGAGGCCCTCGACCGGGCCCTCACGGCCGGCCGGGCCCTGCGCCCCGACCGGGTGGCGGGGCTCACCGCCGAGGGCCTGCAGGGCCTGCGGGACCGTCTCGCCGATGACCACCACGCTGATGACCACCAGGCCGTCTCCCACCGTCCGGTGAAGCTGTCGGAGGTGCGCCGTCGCTCCTTCGCCGTCGCCCTCGAGGAACAGGGCACACCGGACCCCGAGCTGGCGATGGTGATGGCCGACGCCTACTTCGCCCACCGCCACGGTGAGGTCCGGCTCCACCCCGAGGTGGTCGGGGTGTTCGACACCCTCGCCCGCCACCACGTGCTCGGCCTGGTCACCAACGGCAACACCGACCCCGAGCGCAGCGGGCTCGGCGGCCGGTTCCACTTCCGCCTCGGCGCCGACGACATCGGCATCCGCAAGCCCGACCCCCGCCTCTTCACCATGGCCGCCGCGGCCGCCGGCTGCCACCCCGGCGAGCTGGTGTACGTGGGTGACCAGCCCACCAAGGACGTGGCCGCCCCGCAGGCGGCCGGCTGTCGCGGCGTGTGGCTCAACCGCACCGGCGCTCCCTGTCCGCCCGGCATCGAACCCGACGCGGTGATCGCCAGCCTCACCGAACTGCCCGCCGTGATCGCC
>DAIMFV010000087.1:7020-8248 GCA_036724365.1 Acidimicrobiales bacterium
CCGGCCTCCAACCCCGCCCCGTGGCCCCCCCCCCCCCCGAACCCCCCCGCCGTGACCCCCCGCCTCGACGCCGAGGAGGCCGCCGTGCCCGCCCGGGTGGGAGTGGGCCCCCACCCCGAGCCCTGGCCCCACGACCCCCGCCTCGACCCTGACCTGCTCCGCCAGGGCGATCGCCGCAACGTGGTGGACCGCTACCGCTACTGGCGGGAGGACGCCATCGTGGCCGACCTCGCCGATCGGGCCCATCCGTTCCACGTGGCCGTGGAGAACTGGCGTCACGACCGCAACATCGGTGCCGTGGTGCGAAACGCCAACGCCTTCGGTGCCGCCGGAGTGCACATCGTGGGCCGCCGCCGCTGGAACCGCCGGGGCGCCATGGCCACCGACCGCTACCTGCCCGTGCACCACCACGACACCGTGGCCGACCTGGCCCGCTGGGCGGCGGGCGAGGGGCTGGCGCTGGTGGGCATCGACAACGTCGACGGCTCGTTGCCGTTGGAGGACGCCGACCTGCCCGAGCGGTGCGTGCTGCTGTTCGGTCAGGAGGGCCCCGGCCTGTCCGCCGAGGCGGTGTCGGCCTGCGCGGTGACCCTGGCCATCGCCCAGTTCGGGTCCACCCGCTCGGTGAACGCCGGCGTGGCGTCGGGTATCGCCATGCACGGTTGGATCCGCCAGCACGCCGGGCTCCCCACCGGTTCGTCCTCGGGCCCCGGGTCCTCGTAGCCGGGACAACCGGGCCGTGCGGGCGACGACCGGTCGGGCGACCGGATCTCCCGGGCCGGGTGCTGCGCGGGGGGTGGGTTGGTCCGGGGTCGGGGTTGGTCCCTAGCGTTCGGTCGTGGCCACCAACCGCAGCGACGCCAGCAAGCAGAAGCGATCCCGCCAGAACCGGGCCCAGCGCGAGGCCCTGGCCGCGCGCAAGAAGGCGGCGTCGACCCCACGTGAGGAGCGGGTGGCCACGCCATCGCCCGTGACCACCGAGCGGGCCGGCGGCAAGGGCTCCAAGGCGGCGACGGGCGGCGACGCCCCGGCCTCGGCCAAGGCGGCCATGGCCGAGGGGCGACTGGGTCAGGTGCCCGTCGACGTCGAGTCGCTCGAGGGCAGCTTCCTCAGCAAGCTCGTGCGGGTCCCCGGCGGCATGCAGGTGATCATGGCCGCGGTGCTCGCCGTGGTGCTGGCGGTGATGGCCTCGGTCATGGCCACGGTGCCGCCCGAAGGGGCCGAACCC
>DAIMFV010000087.1:8258-13042 GCA_036724365.1 Acidimicrobiales bacterium
GACGCCACCCGCACGCTGTTCGAGGCCTACGGCGCCAGCGCCCTGCTCTTCTTGGCCCCGCCGCTGATCCTGGTGGGCAACGCCGTGGTGTTCGGGCTCCACGCCAAGCGCCGCCGCATGTGGACCATGTCGGCGATCATGCTCGGCCTGTTCTCCCTGCTCATGCCGCAGTTCCTGTTCCCCGCCGGCATGCTCGGCTACGCCACCCTCCGCGCCAAGCGCGTGGAGGACGGCCCCCGGCGTCCTCGGAGCCCCCGCCGGTCGCCGCGCTCGGAGGCTGCCGACCCGGCCGACAGCACCGACCCGGGCCCCATCTCGAACGGCTGACCTGGCCACCCACTGCTGCACACCCCACCGTTCTGGCGTGGGTCAGGTCCGGGGGGTGGACCTGAGTTACGCCGTTTCGTGGTGGGTTCGGCACCCCACCGTTCTGGCGTGGGTGAGGTCCGGGGGGTGGGCCTGAGTTACGCCGTTTCGTGGTGGGTTGGGCGGATGGCGGCGACGGTCGAAGGTCCTCAGGGCCGGTGGCCCAGGTCACCGGGTACGGCGGGTTCGGACCCTTGACGCCCACCGGTGGATCGGGGATGGTGGAACTGCGCCCAGGGCCCAACGCTCCGGGCGACACGGAAGGAATCCCCACACTCCCCGGGAGGTGCAGGACACCGTGAAGCAGCATCGAGAAGTGGAGCGATCGCCTCCGGGCTGACCGCCACCCCAGGCAGGCGACCCGCCAGCGCCACCCGTTTCCCACTACGGACCGCGGATGTGCTTCGGAGTCGGCACCTCGCCCTCCCCGCTCGCCACCGGGCCCGTCCGAACTGCGGCGGGAGCGCCCGGAGCGCCTGCCGAACCCGGCGTCCCGCCGAGTGGACCACCAGCTGTGGTCCACCGGCGGGACGCACCGCGTCCGGGCCTCGTTCGCCAGGCGTCGGGTCCCGGCCTCGGGTCCCGGCCTCGGGTCCTGGCCTCGGGTCCTGGCCTCGGGTCCTGGCCTCGGGTCCTGGTGTCGGTCCCGGCGTCGGGACCCGGCTTCGGGCCCTGGCCTCGGGTCCTGGTGTCGGTCCCGGCGTCGGGACCCGGCTTCGGGTCCTGGCCTCGGGTCCTGGTGTCGGTCCCGGTGTCGGGAACCCTGCTTCGATCCGGTCCGGACGCGGGTCTCGGGCAAGAACGGGTTGCGTGGCAACCAGGTCTTGCCCGAGAGGTGAGGCGGGGGTCCGACAGACGTCGGGCCCGAGAGGTGAGGCGGGGCCGGACGAAGCCGGCAGCGCCGGTGGGGTCAGACCGGCGGCGGGGGCGGCGGGGCGGCCGGCGGCTGCGGCAGCGGTGCCGGCGCGACCACCGGGGCCTGGGCCGGGATGGCCGCCTCGGTCGTGGCACTGGATCGACCCGCGGTGGGGGCGATGCGTCGGGAGGCGGTCTCCTCGACCTGGCGGTCGAGGGCGGCCCGGGCCTGGGAGGCCCGCGTCTCGCGACCCTCCTCGTCGGTGCCGCTGCCGGCGAACAGCTCGGCCACGGTGGCCAGCGAACCCAGTCCGCTGGCGAAGTCGGCCGGGAGGTAGATCTTGGTGGCCTGGCCGTTGGCGATCCGGCCCAGGGTCTCCAGGTACTTGATGGCCAACAGGTCGGGCGACGGGTCGCCGGCGTGGATGGCCTGGTACACGGTGGTGATGGCCCGGGCCTCACCCTCGGCCACCGTGAGCTGGCGGAACCGCTCGGCGTCGGCCAGGGCCCGGGTGGCTTCGGCGTCGCCCTGGGCCTGGAGGATCTGGCGCTGGCGCTCGCCCTCGGCCCGCAGGATGGCCGCCTGCTTGTCGCCCTCGGCCGTGGTGATGGCCGCCTCTCGGCGACCGTCGGCCTCGGTGACCACGGCCCGCCGGGTGCGCTCGGCCTTCATCTGCTCGTGCATGGCGTGCATGACGTCGGGCGGCGGGTCGATGCGCTGGATCTCCACCCGCACCACCCGGACGCCCCACTTGTCGGTGGCGTCGTCGAGGATCTGGCGCAGGTCGACGTTGATCTTGTCTCGGCTGGTGAGGGCCTGGTCGAGCTGCAGGTCGCCCACCACGTTGCGCAGGTTGGTCTGGGCCAGCTTGGTGACGGCCAGGATGAAGTTGGCCACGTTGTAGACGAGGCGATTGGGGTCGGTGGGCTCGTAGTAGATGACGGCGTCGACCGACACGACCACGTTGTCGGACGTGATCACCTCTTGCGGCGGCACGTCGACCACCTGCTCGCGCATGTCGACCATGCGGATCTTGTCGACGAACGGCACGATCATGCGCAGGCCGGGATCGAGCGTCTCGTGGTACTTGCCGAGGCGCTCCTTCACCCCCCGCTGGTAGGGCTGCACGATGCGGATGGCGCTGGCAGCGAAGATGAAGAAGAAGATGGCGAGGATCGCCAGTACGACAACGAGGGGTCCCACAGAGGTCTCCTTGGTAGCGGGAACGAAGGCTGGGTGTGCGGAGCCGTCAGCTGGTGAGCGACGGGGGCGCGGGCGGGTGGTCGGGCGGGCCGTCGGCGGGTGCCCCCGGTTCGGCCGGGGCCACCACCGCGCGGGTGCCGCGCACCTCGACCACCACCACGGTGGCGCCGACCGGGATCACCTGACCGGTCTGGCTCTCGGCCCGCCACTTCTCGCGGTCGAGCTGGACCATGCCGTACTCGTGCTCGCCGTCGATCGGTTCGATCACCCGGGCCCGCTGGCCGACCTGGCGGCTGGAGCCCACCCCGGGCTGGGGCGTGCTGTTGCTCAGGCGGCGCGCCAGCGGTCGGAGGGCGAGGAACGATCCCACGGACACGCCGAGGAACAGGGCCCACTGGACGGCCAGGCCGGCCCCGGCGAACCCCGCGATGGCGGCGGCCGCCGCCCCGAGTGCGAACGGGGCGAGGAAGAACGACCCCGCCACCGCCATCTCACCGACTGCGAACACGACGGCGGTGATCAACCAGATCCACCGCCAGACCTCGGGATCGCCGCTGTCCATCTTGTCCCTCCCTGCCACGTCAGGTGACGCAGCCAGACACCCTATCCACGCCATCGGCGAAAACGTCGCCGATTTACCGGCCGGTCGCGCGGAGTTCCCACCGGGGTAGCGTCGACCGACGTGGACCAGCCCCTTCGCCTGCTCACCGTGCACGCCCACCCCGATGACGAGGCCTCCAAGGGCGCTGGAACGGTGGCCCGCTACGCCGACGAGGGCATCGAGGCCACCCTGGTGTGCTGCACCGGGGGTGAAGCCGGCGACGTGTTGAACCCGGCCCTCGACACCCCCGAGGTGCGGGCCGACATCGGCGCCGTGCGCCGGGCCGAGCTCCAACGCTCGGTGGACATCATCGGCTACGCCCGTTGGGACATGCTCGGCTATCGCGACTCGGGCATGCCTGACAGCGAGCACAACGCCCACCCCGACTGCTTCGCGCGGGCCCCGCTCGACGAGGCCGTGGGCCGGCTGGTGGCGCTCATCCGCCGGGACCGCCCGCAGGTGCTGGTGTCCTACGGCGAGGAGCAGTCGGGCTACCCGCACCCCGACCACCTCCGGGCCCACGAGATCACGCTGGCGGCGTGGCACGCGGCCGGCGATCCCGAGCGGTTCCCCGAGGCCGGCACCCGGTTCCTGGCCCTCCACCAGGCGTTCCTGGACCACGGGCTGGAGTCGCCCTTCGACGACGCCTGGTTCGCCCGCCCCAGCCACGACCACCTCATCACCACCCGCATCGACGTGGAGCGCTACTACCACGTGCGCGCCGACGCCCTGCGGGCCCACGCCACCCAGGTCGACCCCACCTCGCCGTTCTGGTTCGGCCTCCCCGACGACGTGGCCGCCAAGATCTATCCCTGGGACGACTACGAACTGGCCGACACCCGGGTGCCGGTGACCGGCGACGGCGTGGAAGACGACCTGTTCCACGGACTTCGGGCCCCGGTGTCGTCGTGACCGACGCCCCGCTCGACTGGCTCACGCCCGTGCAGGCCCGTGGCCCGGTGCCCGGCCTGACCCGCCCGCTCGAGGTGGGCTGGTCGGTGCCCAAGGCTCCGGGGGGCGACGTCGCCGTGACCGTGCGGTTCGAGCCGCTCACCGCCGCTGCTGCCGGCGGCGGGGCCGCGGGTGGCCCGGACGGACCCGACGTGGTGGAGCTCACCGCCACCGCCGCAGTGGCGGGTCGGCTGGTGGCCGGCGAGCTCACGCCCAACGCGGCGTGGATGAGCGGCAAGCTCAAGGCATCGGGACCCACCGGTCCGCTGCTCGCCCTGCTGGCCCACGCCCAGCCCCCGTCCTGACCGGTCCGTCCGGCCCGTAGCAGGACGGCGCCCAGCCCACCGGCTGACGGGTTCACCCCGACCGGTCCGTCGCGCCCGGCACCCGATGCGATGACCGCGCCCCGTCCGGCCCCGGCAGGCCGGCCCGCGCTGGTCAGACGGTCCGGTCAGACGGTCCGGTCAGACGGTCCGGTCAGACGGTCCGGTCAGATGGTGTCGGGGGCGGTGCCGGTGCGCTGCACCGCTCGCAGCGCCCGATAGCCGATGCGCACCACGCCGAGGCGGTCGAGCAGCACCGGGAGCTCGTGGTCGAAGCAGGTGAGGTGGTGGTCGTCGACCCGGTGCGACCAGGCTTCGTCGTAGGCCCGTAGCTCGGGGGTGTCGTGCGCGGGGTGCACGTGCAGCTCGGTGACGCCGGGCTCCAGTTCGTGGATGGCGCGCTCCACCGTGCGTCGGCTGCCGTGCCCGGAGGCGACGGGGGCGAAGTGGTCGGGGAACACCACGCCCTCTTCGGCGGCGAGGA
>DAIMFV010000088.1:0-13004 GCA_036724365.1 Acidimicrobiales bacterium
GGAGGGCCCCGGGGCCCCTGGCGCGGGGGTCCCCCCCCCGCCCCGGCCGGGCCCGTCTCTTCCCGGGCGGCCCCGCCCGTGCACCGCCGCATCGTCCTCGGTCAGCCGGTCACCCCGGCGTTCATCGACGACCTGCTCCTCCGGGTCGCCGCCACGCCCGCCTGACCGCGTCCATCGCAGCCCGTCCGCACCCTCTCCGGGAACGCTCCCCGAACAGCTCTGCCACACACCAGCGAGTCGACGGTCGCCCCCGACGGTCAGATCGTGACCGTTGTCGTCAGCTCATCCGTCGCCCGGCGGTGCCGAGGACGCCGCGGAGGCAACCAGCTCATCGACGACGGCGGTGTACGCCGGCTTGGGCTCGAAGTCGTGGTCGAACAGCAGCGGCGAGGTGCGTGCTCGCCCGAGGAAGTCATCGAGCCACGTCGCGCCGTCGTACACGCCCCACACGGTGATCTCGGTGCAACCGGCCTCGAGGCACTCGCGCACGATCTGGCGGTAGCCGTCGGCCTGGGCGGCCAGGTCGCCATCCTCCGACAGGGGAAGGTCGAGCTCGGTGATGGCGACGTCCAGACCGAGGTCCGAGAACCGCCTCACGAGCGCCTCGAGGACCCCGGCCTCGGGCGGCTGGCCCGAGAACTGGTGGGCCTGCAGCCCGACACCGTGGATCGGCACGCCGTCGGCGACCAGCCCTTCGACGAGCGCGACCAACGCGTCGGCCTTGGCCGGGACGACCTCCACCGAGTGCTCGTTGAGGAACAGGCGGGCCTCGGGGTCAGCGCGGTGCGCGGCCTCGAAGGCGCTCGCGATGTAGTCCGGACCGAGCACCTCCAGGAAGTGGTTGGCATCGAGCGCCGCGCCCAGGGACTCGAGCGGCTCGTTGACCACGTCCCAGCGATCGACCCGACCGGCGTACCTACCGACGAGAGTCGAGATGTGGTCGTCGATGACCGCCTGCAGCTCGTCGAGGTCGTCGATGGCGGCAACCCAGTCCGGCAGCCCGTTGCCGACGGCCTGGCCCCACACCAACGTGTGCCCTCTCACCGCCAGGTCGTGCTCCTCGGCGAAGGCCACGAGCCGGTCGGCGGGCTCGAACACCCAGACGTCGGGCTCAGGATGCACCAGCGGCCACTTCATGTGGTTCTCCGGCGTCAACGAGCTGAACTCCTCGGCGACGAGACGCGCGTACGCCGGGTCGTCGAGCCGGCCTGGTGCCACCGCGGCACCCACCAGCACACCGGCCGCGTCCCCCGCGCCGCGGAGGGTGCAGGCCTCGGGGTCGATCGGACACTCGCGCACGACGGTGGTCGTGGTCGTGGTCGGCCCGGCCGCACCGTCGCCTCCGTCTCGTCCGTCTCCTGCGCACGCGCCGGCGACCAGCGTCACCGCCATGGCGGCTGCAAGCAGCGACAGGTGGCGACCCCTCATCACCTCGCGTCCCGGCTATGTGATGTCTTCCCTTCGGCCTCGCCGGCCCGAGCCACCACCCGGTCGACGCAGCGCTGCATGGCCGGGTGCAGCTCCTGGATCAGCTCCTGGGGGTCGGTGCTGGCGACTGGGATGGGCAGGCCCAGGTGCACCAGGGGGGTGTGCCGACCGGGGAGCACTGGCCGCTGATAGTCATCGGGCTCCCCGCCGTAGTAGAAGCCCACGGGCAACAGCGCGACCGGCACCCGCTCGGCGGCGGCGATCACGGTGTGGGCGATGCCCTTGCGGAGGGGCTGGATCACGCGGTAGTCGCTTCGGTTGCGGGTGCCCTCCCAGAAGCCGGCCATCGAGTGGCCAGCCACCAGCTTGGCCACCTGCGTCTCGCTGGCCCGTACGATGGCCTGCCGATACCGCTCCTCGACCTCGGGCGTCACCTCGATACCTCGGCGGCGGAGGTCCTCGAGCCGGAAGGTGGGCACGGCCCCCAGGCCATCGACGGCCGATCGCAGCAGTCGGCCCTGCAACCCCGGGCGGGAGAAGAGCGACGGCTCGGCGGGGATGAAGGCCCGCCCCCGCAACGGGTGCAGGGCCTTGACCTTCTCCGCCATCGACACGATCACGTACTGGTCATCGGCTGTGGTGTGGTTGGGTGAGATCACGAGCCGGGTTCCGGCCCGAAGTGCCTCGGCGATGGCATCGTCCACCCCGTCGTCGCCGGTGACCGCTGTGCGGTAGACCCGGGACAGGACGAGGTGGCCGAAGCGGGCGAAGGCCCGGCTCTGCTCGTGTGGCTCATAGAAGTCGTAGACGGTCTCGAAGCCGTCCAATGTCACGCTTGGTCGTCTCACCTGGGCGATCCTGCTCGGTTCACGTGCCGCTCGGCCGGTTGGTGGGCGGTGTCAGCCGTGGCGACCTGGGTACCGAGGCTTTCATCGTCAGGTCGACGACGGCCATGCCAGTCCAGGGCCGGGGCCCTGGACTCCGCGGAGACGTCTCCAGACGTGGCCGAGACCTGCCAGCCGGTGCGCCGGGACCTGGGCTCACCCAGCCTGCTCCGCCCGAACGTGGGCGACGATCGCGTTGGCATGACCGTGCCCGAGGCCGTGCTCGGACTTGAGCCACTCGACCGACTCCATGTGCTTGTCGTCGTCACGGGCGGCGACGAGGTCGAGCCAGTGTTCGATCGGCTGGCCGTACTTCTTCTCGATCGATGGGAAGTACGACGCCGGCCCCTTCGGCTTGTCGGAAGCAGACGGGTCGGGCATGTCGGGCGTCCTCCAGCGTGCGGGTTTCGTGGAACGGGTGACCCACGAGCGTACGGCCCGCCTCCCACCGTCGTGGGCAGCGACCAGTCGAGGGGGAGCGTCCGGAAGCTCGCGCAGGCAGCGTGATCTGAGCATCCGCGAACACCGCCACGCCGGCCCACGTGTCGTTGAGGAGGCCAACGCCGCAACGAGCAGAACATCCTTGTACTCAATAATGTTCTGTTCTACATTGCTGGACATGAGCCCGGCTCGGACCATCGCCCCGAGCGCCGCTGGAGACCCCGTCCCCCGCCGGCGCTACGACTCGTCGCTGCGGGCGAAGCGGGCCGAGGAGACGAAGGCGGCGATCACCAGCGCGGCAACCGCGCTGTTCACATCGAAGGGCTGGGCCAACACCGGCATGCGAGAGGTGGCCCGTGACGCCGGGGTCGCGGTCGAGACGCTCTACTCGCACTTCTCGTCGAAGCGGAAGCTCCTCGATGCGGTCGTGGATCAGGCTGTGGTGGGCGACGACCAGCCGCTGGCAGTCGCGGAGCGGCCCGAGTTCGTCGCCATGGGCCACGGCGGCCGTGCCGATCGCCTCGCCGCGGCCGCAACGCTCCTGGCCTCCATCCATGAACGAACGGCGCCGTTCGCCAAGCTCGTGCGCGAAGCAGCGATGAGGGACCAGGAGGTCGCCGAGCTGCTGGCGGCCACCCGCGAACGCCAGCGCAAGGACGTCGAGGCCGGGCTGGAGCTCATCGTGGGACGTCCCCCGTCCGTCGACGAACGCGACGGCGCCTGGGCGATCGTGAGCCCCGAGGTGTACCTGCTGCTGGTCGAAGGGTCCGGCTGGTCACCCGACCAGTACCAGCGCTGGCTGTCCGACACGTTGGAGCGCATCCTGCCCCACCGGTGACCAGAGGAGTGTGCCGTGCCTGTCGATCCGAATGCACCCGCAGACACCACGATGATGCGAATCGTCCACGACGCGCTGCGACGAGACCTCGAGCGGGCACGCGTGGCGCTCACGAGGGGCTCGCCTCCCGACGACCGCCAGCGGATGGCCATCGCCGAGCACCTGCGCTGGGTGATGGCCTTCCTCCACGCGCACCACCGGTCCGAAGACGAGGGCCTCTACCCCGTCGTGCGCGAACGAGACGCGGCAGCCGCCGCACTGCTCGACGACATGGCGACCGATCACGAGGCCGTGGCCGTCGCGATCATCGAGGTCGAGGCCGCGGCAGCCGCCTATGCAGAGCGAGACGAGCGCGAGCCGGTCGTCGCGGCATTGGAGGACCTGACCGGGGTCCTGATCCCGCACCTTCGACGCGAGGAGGACGAGGTGATGCCACTGGTGTCCCGCGCCATCACCAACGCGGAGTGGAGCGCCATCGAGCAGGCCCAGAACCTCGACGGCACGTCGATGGCGCGGCTCGGCCGGGAGGGTCATTGGCTGATCGACGACGCCGGAGCCGACGATCGCGCTCGGGTGCTCGGGCTCGTCCCGCTGGTGCCGCGCCTGCTGCTCCTCTACGGCTTCGGACCCTCCTACCGCCGGCGCACACGTGCCTGCTGGAACCCTCGCCGTCGCCGGGTGCAGCACCACGGCTCGACCGCCGTCGTGGTGGATGCCGGGATCGACGCGCTGTGGGACGTCGTTCGCGACCCCACCCGGGTCGGCGAGTGGAGCCACGAGTGCGTCGACGGTGAGTGGGTCGGCGAAGCCACCGAAGCCCGGCCCGGTGCCCGGTTCCGGGGCAAGAACGAGCAGGGCATCTTCCGGTGGGGACGGCTGTGTGAGGTCGTCAGCGCCGAGCCGTACGAGCTCGTGTGGCGCACCGTTCCCACGCGGCTCTACCCCGACAGCACCGAATGGGCGATCCGGCTCGCACCGGTGGACCGCGGCACGAGGATCGAGCAGACCTTCCAGGTCGTGGCGCGGACCATGCTCGAGCCCCTCTACGCCACGATCCTGCCCGCGCACCGCGACCGCACGGATGCCTTGCGCCAGGACCTCGAGCGGATCGGCACGCTTGCGATCCACTCGAGCGGTGCACGCTCCGGTGGGCTCGGCGCGGCGGCTCGGCCCTAACCGGTGGTCACGATGGTCCCGGCGCTCCCGGCGAGGATCTGCCGGACGTCCTGCAATCGCCCGATGCCGGCCAATCCTCCGGTGGACTCCACGAACTGGCAGGCCGCCTCGACCTTCGGCCCCATCGAGCCGGCCGGAAACCCGAGGCCGCGCAGTTCCGGTGGCGTAGTGCGGCCGATCGGCTCCTGGTCGGGGGTGCCGAAGGCGCGGAACACGTTGGCCACGTCGGTGAGGATGAGCAGGGCATCGGCGCCCAGGGCCTGGGCGAGCACCGCGGCCGTGTGGTCCTTGTCCACCACGGCCTCGACTCCCTCCAGACGGCCGCCATCGGTGCGGACCACCGGGACCCCACCACCGCCGGCGCACACCACCACCGCGCCGCTGTCGAGGAGCAGCCGTATCACCGGCGTCTCGACCACTTCCCTGGGCGCGGGCGATCCCACCACCCGCCGCCAACCCGTGCCGTCGGGCTTCACGGTCCAGCCCCGCTCGGCAGCGATCAGACGGGCCCGGGCTTCGTCGTAGATCTCGCCGATGAACTTGCTGGGGTCGGCGAAAGCCGGATCGTCGACATCGACGAGGGTCTGGTTGATGATGCAGGCGATTTCCCGCCCGGGCAGCTCGTTCTGCAGCGCCTGGAGCAGCCAGTACCCGATCATCCCCTGGGTCTGGGCGCCGAGCACGTCGAAGGGAAAGGGCAGGGTCAGGTTGGGGTCCGAGGCGCTCTCCAGGGCCAACACACCGATCTGCGGACCGTTGCCGTGCGTGACCACGATCTCGTGATCGTGGGCCAGGGGCGCGAGCGACTCGACCGCACGGACCACGTTGGCCTCCTGCAGCGAGGCATCTGGCCTCTGTCCCCGCTGCAGCAGGGCGTTGCCGCCGAGCGCCACGACCACCCGCACGTCAGTCGCCCCACGTGGCGACCATGATCGCCTTCGCCGTGTCGAACATGGCCGACCTCAGATCCCGTCCCGCTCGATGGGGCAGGTCATGCAGCGGGGACCACCCCGACCCCGACCCAGCTCGTTGCCGGTGATGGTGATGACTTCGATGCCGTTCTTGCGGAGGTGGGTGTTGGAGGTGACGTTGCGCTCGTAGGCCATCACCACACCGGGTTGCACGGCGAGGACGTTGCACCCGTCGTCCCACTGCTCCCGCTCGGCCTCGCGCACGTCCTGTGTGGGCGTGAGGATGTTGATCTTGTCGATGCCGAGGGCGGCCGCGATCACCTGGTGCATGTCTTCGGGCGGGCGGGCGGTGATGGCCAACTCCTTGTCGGTGTCGCCCGGCTTGATCGTGTACGACGGCAGCATCCCCAGCCCGGCGTACTTGGTGAAGGTGTCCTGGCTCACCATGGTCATCACCGTGTCGAGGTGCATGACGCTGCGGGCCTGTGGCATCTGCACGGCCACAATGGTGTGGGCCGCGTCGGCGGCGAAGAGGCGGGCGGCGAGCCGCTCGACGCTGGGAGGACGGGTGCGTTCGCTCATCCCGACCAGGACCGCACCCCGCCCCAACACCAGCAGGTCACCGCCCTCGGTGGTGGCAACGCCGCTGGCTGTTCCCGGCGACCAGACGTCGAACTCGGCGGCGGCGAAATCGGGGTGGTAGCGGTAGATCGCCTCGTAATGGACGGTTTCGCGCTTCCGGGCCTTCTTGCGCATGGAATTGATCGACACCCCGCCGTAGATCCAGGCCGACGTGTCGCGCGTGTAGAGGGTGTTGGGCAGCGGCGGAAGCGCCAGGGCGTCGATGTCGAGCGCCGCGAACCACACCGATTTCGGACCGTCGATCCGGTCGAGGATCTCACGCTTGGAGATGCCGCCGATCAGGTGCGTGGCCAGATCGTCCTGCTCCATGCCTTCGAACAGGTTGCGGAGCGGGTCGATGGCCATGGGGCCGTACACCCGCTCGTCGAGCACGCCGTCGAGGATGTGCTTCTTGGCCTCCGGGAGAGCCAGCGTCTGGCGCAGCAGCTCATCGAAGTGGTGAACCGTCACCCCTGCTTCACGGAGGGCGTCGGCGAACGCATCGTGCTCCTGGCGGGCCCGCTTCACCCAGAGGATCTCGTCGAACAGGAGGTCGTCCTTGTTGGTGGGGGTCAACCGCTTCAGCTCGAGGTCGGGGCGGTGGATGATCGCCTGACGAAGTTGCCCGACCTCGGAATCGACTCGGTAGCTCATGGATGATCACTCCGTTCGCTCGACCCCGGAACGGGGGATGGTGAGAGGTACGCCGCGTGGCCGCGTCGAGAAGGGATTCACCGTCACCATCGTGGTGGGTGCGGAATCCAGACCCGCGCACCCGCTCCTGGACGACCACCGGTCAGAGCTGGCGTGCGTCCCATACATGGACAGGTGCGCCTCTCAGGGCTGCTGGCCTGAGAGCGAAGGCGGCCTCGCTTCGCCGGACCTCGCTCCGTTACGAGACGACGACGCTTCCGGGACGCCCCGAGCGTGCGATGCGACCGCAGGGCTAGAGTGACCGCACCTGATCCCCCCGGGGGGCGGTGAATCAGTCATATTGGGGAGAGATCGAGTGATCCCGATGACCAGTGACGTCGAACGGCGCGGCGTCGACGCTGACCGACGGATCCGTACATCCCGCTCGGCGATGGTGGCGGTCTCGGTCGACGGGATCGCCCTGCCGCGCACCACCCGGATGCCGGCGACGCCGCTCGATCTCGTGGGCCTCGATCTGCTCGCCCGGCTGTCCCCCGAGTCCGAGGTTGCCGCCGTCGCCGCAGACGCGGTCGCGGCCCGTTTCGGCCTGACGACTGACGTGGTGCTCGGACTGGTCTCCCTGCTCGTCGAACGTGGCGCGCTGGTCGCAGACGGTGAACCCGACGGCCATGCACCGTCGCCCACCTCGTCCCACCCCACACCGGTCGATCTCCCGGAGGCGAAGCCGGTCGGGTCCGACGAACACCAGGTTCTCGCCGTGCCGACCGTGTTCAGGATCCACCAGGGCAACTTCGAGCACCGGCACCACGACGGTCGCCTCGTGCTCTCGCTCAGCGCGGCTGGTCTGGTGGCCGCGTCCTCCTGGCGCGAGCCGTGCTCGTCTGACGATGCCTACGGGCGCTTCCTGGCAGAGAATCCGTCGAACCCGCTGGATCGGACGTCCTTCGACGCGCTGTCAGCGCGACTTCGCGTCGCAGGCCTGCTCCAACCGTTCGATCCCGATCGCCCGAACAACGGCCACAGCGCGGCGACCGCCGACGAGAACCGCGAAGCGATCCGTCGGCACCTGAGCATCCTGCATGCCACCAAGGTGGCGGTCGACCAGCACGCCGCCGACGTGGCCCAGCTGCCAGATGGCGCGAGCCGGGTGCCCGTGATCCCCATCCACGAGAACTGGATGATCCCGCCGCTCTCGCTCGGGTTGCTCGTGGCCTACGCCAAGGCACACCGGAACGGAGCGCTCGAAGGTTCGTACGACTTCGTGCCCCGCTGGCTGATCCAGCCGGCCAAGGTGTCAGAGGTTTGCGGTCGGCCCGCGATCTTCCTCTTCTCGAACTACATCTGGAACCAGGGCTCGAACCTCGAGTCCAGCGCACGCATCAAGTCGATGAGCCCGACGTCGATCACGATCCACGGAGGTCCCGACACCCCGAAGTACGAGGCCGATGTCGAGCGCTACTTCCACGACCACCCGCACGTCGACATCGCGGTCCGAGGCGAGGGCGAGGCCACGTTCGCGGAGATCCTGGAGGTGTTGGCTGGCCGGGTGGGTCACGGACCCGCCGACCTGAGCCCGCTGAGCGATGTGGCCGGGTTGAGCTTCCGCCTCGGCGACCGCATCGTCACCACCCCCGACCGCGAGCGGATCTCAGACCTCGACTCGATCCCGTCGCCCTACCTCACCGGTCTCTTCGACAGCTTCGCCGCAGGTCCCGGGCGCGCCGCCATGATCGAGACGAACCGCGGGTGCCCGTACGGCTGCACCTTCTGCGACTGGGGGTCGGCGACCAACTCCCGCATCCGCAAGTTCGACCTCGACCGCGTCTTCGCCGAGATCGAGTGGTGCGCGCAGCGGGGGTTCGACAACATCTCGCTCTGCGACGCCAACTTCGGGATCTTCGAGCGCGACGTGGAGATCGCCGAGTGCTTCGCCAGGGCCAGACGGACCTACGGCTTCCCGCTGACCGTCGGCAACAACTACGCGAAGAACACCGTCAAGCACATCAAGGAGATCATCAGGATCTTCGCCGACGCCGGGATCATCGCCGAGGGCATCGTCTCCCTGCAGTCGATGGACGACGACACCCTCCAGGTCATCCGACGCAAGAACATCAAGGTCGAGAAGTACACCGAGCTCGCTGCTGAGTTCACGGCGAACCGCCTTCCCCTCGCGGTCGACTTGATGATGGCGCTACCCGGATCCACGGTCGAGTCGTACAAGCGGGATCTCCAGGCCTGTACGAACCGAGACGTCCGAACGCGGGTGCATCCCACCACGATGCTCACGAACAGCCCGATGAACGAACCCGAGTACCGCGCCGAGCACGGCATCGTCGCCCGACCCGGCGAGTTCGTGAAGCGGACCAACACCTTCGACGAGGACGACTGGCAGCACATGTGGGAGCTCCGCCACGTCTACCTCCTGTGCGACCTCTTCTCCCTACTCCGCCACGTGGCGCGCTACGTCCGGTCGGAGACGGGCCTCCAGGAGGTTGCGTTCTACGAGAAGCTGATGGTCGACGCCTTCGCCGACCCGGAGCGATGGCCGACCATCGCGTTCACGTTCCGCTCCGTCGCCGACCTCATGGTCCCGCCGTGCAGCTGGGCGCTCTTCATCGACGAGGTGGGCCGCTACCTCACGTCGGTCCTGGGCCTGGCCGACGACGCGGCGCTCGAGACCGTGCTCGCGGCCCAACTGCTGCACCTCCCAGCCCGCGACCGCGACCGCTTCCCAGAGACCATCGAGACGGCGCACGACATCGCCGCGTGGCACCGTGCCCGGGTGGCGGTCTGTGACGCCGGCCACCTGGACGACTGGGAGCAGCGAGTCCCACCACTGCGGTCGTTCGGGCCGGGCACCCTGTCCGTCGATGATCCCGAGGATCTCTGCCGGACGGCGATGGGTGGCGACGTGACGACGTTCGGCATCAGCCTGACGGCCTGGGACCTCGTGTCGGCGATCGCCCGCCCGAGGACCACGCACCGCTACGAGAACGGGGCCGACGCCGAAGGCGGGTCCCACCCCGCCGAGCGAGGCGACTTGACGCCGGTCGCGGTGGTCGCCCGATCCGACTCGGGCGACCCGGCACCATCCCTCTGATCTGACGGACCGTCGACGCGGGTGACCGCCGCCCGGCGCCGTCCCGGACGACGAGCAGGGTGGCCACGTCGGCCTGACGCGAGCGAAGCCGCGCGGGCAGAGACCTACTCGACGACGCGGAGGGTCGAGGGGATGTCCATGCGGCGCAACTTGCGAAGCGTCAGGACCGGGGCGAGGGCAACGGCGACGATGCCGAGCAGTGCAGCCAGCAGATAGGTCGACGGCGACACCTCGATGACCACGAGGATGTCGGGCAGCGTCGTGGGGATGAGCACCCCTACCATCCAGGCAAGGAGGCCGAGACCCGCCAGCACACCCATGGCGGTGGCCAACAGCCCGATGATGAAGCTCTCGGCGACGGCGATGGCCAGCACGGTGTGGGGTGGCACACCGAACGCGAACATCGTGGCGTGCTCGCGTGCCCGCTCGTCGGCGCCGATCGACGACGAGTTGAACGCGATCAGCACCGCCAGCAGCAGGACGGCCCACTCGACGAGCAGGAGGACGTCGAGGAACTGGCTCATCGTGTCGCGGATGAGGGTGACCGACTCGGCCACCGCCTGCACCGAGCCCACGCCGGGGAGACCGAAGAGCGCCCGGCGCACGTCATCGGCATCGGCCCCCGGCTCGGGCTGGACCTCCACCAGGTTCACCACGCCCTCGAGATCGAACAGGTCGGCGTGCGATCGGTCCATGTAGGCGACGAACCGATAGGGGTTCGGGTGGATCGCACCCACCAGGACCTCGCTCTCCACCCAGCGGTACCCGGCGCCCTCGCGGAGGGGGTGCCGAAGGGTGACGGTGTCACCGGCGTGCACGTCCAGGTCCTGGGCGGCCTTCTCGGACAGGACCATCGATGGCTCGTCGGTGACCAGCGATCCCTCCAGCGTGCTCGGCGTCCACGCGCCGTCGGTCAGGTCGACCACGTCGAGCAGGATGTCGAAGGGCTGGTCGCCGCTCGTCACGCTGCCTCCGATGCGCAGCCCGTTCGAGGCATTGGCCACGCCCGCGGCATCGGCCACCGCGGCCACCTCCGGTGATCCATCGAGGGTGAACGACTGCATCGACACGGTCAGCCGGTCGGGGGCATCGCCAAGGATCTCGGCTTCGCCCCGGTCGATGGTGGCGAAGAACGAGTCGGCCATGCCGATGACGCCGATGAGGGTGGCGATCATGGCGGCGATGCCGAGTGCGGTGAGCACCGTTCGCCGTGGCGCTCGGAGCACGTTGCGCAGCGGGAGTTGAGCGAGGCTGCGGCCGGGCAGGGGAAGCCGCTGCACGATGGGGGCCAGGCCTCCAGAGCTCGTGCGGCGGGGACCGGTGTGGATCGCCTCGATCGGCGGCACTCTCACCGCGCGGGCCACCGGCCAGATGCACGCACCGAACGTCAGGACGATGCCCACGGCCGCACCCCGGACGAACACGTCGGGCTGTATCGAGGTCTGCCACACGGGCATGGGGAAGAACGACTCCAGTATCGAGCCCATGGCGGCGCTCATGCCGAGGCCGACCCCCACTCCGAGGATCGAGCCCACCAGCGCAACCTCGAACGCCAACAGGAGCGGCCGCACGCTGAGGAGGCGAGTGGGGACACCCAGCGACATGCCGACGCCGATCTCGCGGCGTTGGGCCTCGACGATGCGCCCGGTGAGGTTGAACGCGGCAAAGGCGGCGCCGGCGAGGATCAGCCCGGCGAAGATCGTGTAGAGCTTCTGATCCCCTTCGATGTCGTCGTAGAGGAGGCGATAGCCGGGCTCCTCGGTCAGCGGCGTCACCGACAACGCGGCCTCGGCCTCTGCGGCGAGCGCCCGGTCGATCTCGGCTCGGGCGGCGGCCACGTCGACGCCGGGCGCGAGGGCGATGCCCACCTCGCTGACCTGCCCCGGTTTGTCGGCGAGGGCCTGGACCTCCTCGAGCGGGGCGAACAGCACGGCGTAGCCGGCCGCACCGAAGAACGCACCCGTCTCGGCCCCGAGGAGGAAGTACCGGGGCGACAGCGCCGTGCCGACGTAGTCGACCTGCTCACCTCCGCTGAGCCTCAAGGTGCCGGTGGGCGCGAGTTGGCGCGCCGTGGTGAAGTGCTCGTCGATCAGCACCTGGCCCGTTGCACCCGGCGTCAACGGCTGACCGGCGGTCACGGCCAGCCGATCGATGTCGGCACCGGGTCCCTCGAGCTCGACGCCAACCAACCGACCGGGCACCAGGATCGTCTCATCGACCGTCGAGGCGTCGACCTGCACGGGAACCATCAGCGCCGTGGTGGTGCCTTCGATCCACTCGGGATGCTCGATGCTCGCGATCGCGGCCAGCAAGGCGTCGCGGTCGGCAGTCGTGCCCTCGGCGGTCTCTACCAGCAGGTCGTGGACGTTGGTCGACCGGTAGGAGGCGTCGTAGCTCGCACGGCGCCACGCCCCCGAGGACGACAGTCCGGTGTAGGTCCCCACGCCGAGGGCGATGACGAGCGAGATGGCGGCCACCTGCGCCCAACGGGCCCGAAGGTCGCGCAGCGACCACCGCAGCCACAGACCCAGCGGCGGCGCCACCCGGCCGGTGCGCTCGTCGCTCACCACTGGAGGTCGGCCACCTCAGTGCGGCCTCCGGCTGGCGGACCGTCGGACACGATGTGGCCACCGGAGAGCTCGACCACCCGGTCGGCGACGCGGGAGATCTCCCGGTTGTGGGTGACGATCAGCACGGTCGACCCTGCTGCGGCCTGCTCGCGAAGCAGTTCGAGGATGGACACTCCGGTGCGGAAGTCGAGCTCGCCGGTGGGTTCGTCGGCCAGCAGCACCGGGTTCCCGGTGGCCAGGGCCCTGGCGATGGCGACCCGCTGTTGCTCGCCGCCCGACAGCATGGCCGGGAAGTGGTCGGTGCGATCGCCCAGACCGACCTGCTCGAGGGTGTGGCGGGCGAGCTCGATCGCGTCGGGCCGCCCGGCCACGTCGGCACCG
>DAIMFV010000089.1:0-12961 GCA_036724365.1 Acidimicrobiales bacterium
CGCGCTGCGGGCGGCGAGGAGGCCCCGGTCCCACGGCGCCAGGACCAGGCCGCCGGCCGCGATGAAGGCCACCTCGCCGGCGGGCGACTCCCCCCCCCACCCCAGGGCCGCGTAGAACGACCGGGACCGTTCGACGTCGGCCACGCCGAGGGTGATCACCGAGACGCGACGCTCCATGTGGGCATTGTGCCAGCACGTCACACGGGTAGGGTCCGCGCATGATCGTCTTCGTCCACGGAGTGCCCGAGACCGCCGCCTACTGGGACCTGCTCCGGGCCGAGATCACCGAGCCGTCGGTGGCGCTCGCCCTGCCCGGCTTCGGCACCGATCGCCCCTCCGGCTTCGGTGCCACCAAGGACGACTACGCCGACTGGCTGGCCGCCGAGCTGGAGGCCATCGACGAACCGGTCGACCTGGTGGGCCACGACTGGGGGGCCGGCTTCACCTACCGGGTGGCCACCACCCGACCCGAGCTGGTGCGGTCCTGGGCGGCCGACGTGGCCACCATCGTGCACCCGGCCCAGGAGTGGCACGACTTCGCCAAGATCTGGCAGACGCCGGGCGAGGGCGAGGCCTTCATCGAGGCCCAGTTGGCCATGCCTGCCGAGGACCAGGCCCCCCTGTTCGAGGAGATGGGCATGACCCGGGACGCGGCCCTGGCCACGGTCCGAGCCATGGACGCCACCATGGGCGCCTGCATCCTCGACCTCTACCGGTCGGCCGTGCCCAACACCTACGCCTCGTGGGGCGACGCCATGACGCCCACCGGTCGTCCGGGCCTGGTGATCGACGCCACCGACGATGCCTTCAGCAACACCGCCAAGTCCCACGAGGTGGCCGAGATGCTCGGGGCCGAGGTGGCCACCCTGGAGGGGCTCCACCACTTCTGGGCGATCGAGGATCCGGCGAGCGCCGCCGCGCTGCTCACCGGATTCTGGGATCGGGTCCGCTAGCGGACCCAGCACCCCCTCGACGTCGCCCGCGATCCACCGGCGCTGGTCAGGGCGCGGTGTCGCCCACCACGGCGGCCAGCAGTGCGGTCGACGCGTCGTACAACGGCCCGGCCAGCGGGTCGGCCCGGAGATCGTCGTCGGGCCCCTGGCCGATCACCGGGCCGCCCGGGGTCAGCATGGTGAACCGGGTCTCCCCCGCCTCGAGCGGCGGCAGGTCGGGCCCGGGCCACGGTCCGAGCTGGTCGGCCACCTGCTGGCCGACACCGAGCAACGCCGTGGTTCCCATCACCAGGTCGTAGCGCGCGCTGTCGATGGCGAACACCCCGCCCTCGTGGTGGAGGAAGCGGATCGACCCGTCGGCGTAGGCGGCCAGCGCATCGTGACCGTCGCCCACCGACACCTCGGCCACCACCCCCAGGACGGAGCGGGCGATGCCCTCGTCGGGCTGGATGCCGGCCGAGCGGAGGAACGTCCAGGCCTGGAGCCGGTGGCGGGGCTCCCACAGGTCGAAGGTGGCGATGGGCGCCCACTCCCGGATGGCGAGGTCGGCATCGCCGGCGGCGAGGTGGCGACGGGCCCGCACGAACGATGCCCAGGGCTCGGCCGTGGCGTCGTCGTCGGAGGGCCAGGCCTCCACCGGCACGTTGCCGAACAGCAGCGGACGAAGCTCCTCGGCGGCGGTCACGACACCGGTCCTCCCCAGTGGTGCGACAGGTCCCCCACCAGGTCGGCGGTGAAGCGGCGCTCCACGAAGAACCAACCGCCGTCGTCGCGGTCGAAGCGGTCGACGTAACGGCCGGTGATGATCGGTTGGAGCGGCAGCCCGTCGACCGCCTGCAGGACCAGGTAGGCGGACCGCACGGTGACCGTGCCGTCGGGTGCCGGCTCGTCGATGACCGAGTTGGTCACCAGGTGGCGGGTGCGCAGGGACCCGTCGTGCACGGTCAGGCCGTCGCGGTACCAGGCCTCCACCTCCGCTGATCCCACGGCGAACGGCGGCCCGTGCAGCCCGCCCATGGCGCCTCGGGCGAACAGCGCCCCCACACCGGCGAAGTCGGCGGTGTCGACCAGCTCGCAGTACGTGCCGAGCAGGTTGCGGATCCGATCGGCGTCGGTCAACACGGCAGCCTCCGTGCGGTCGGCCCGGTCGACCCGGTCGGTAGGCCCCAGCCGGCGGACCGGCTCACGACCCGGCTCACGTGCCGAACCCCGACGAGGAGATCGCCCGCAGCAGGGCGTCGGACTGCAGGCTCGGCAGCACCGACCCCCCGTCGACCACGACCGTCTGGCCGGTGACGTAGGACGCGGCGTCGCTGGCCAGGAAGGCGATGACCTGGGCGACCTCCTCGGCCGTGCCCACCCGGCCGAGCGGGGTGCCGGACTCGGCGGCCGAGCGCCAGTCGTCGTTGGCCACCACGATGTCGGTGAGCGGGGTGTGCACCATGCCCGGCGCCACCGCGTTCACCCGTACGGACGGGGCCAGTTCGACCGCCGCCGTCTGGGTGAGGTTGAGCACGCCCGCCTTGGCCGCCGAGTACGGACCCTCGCCCCGGGTGGGGCGGATGCCGGTGAGCGACGCGTTGTTCACGATCGATCCGCCGCCGGCCTCGAGCATGATCGGGGCCGCGGCACGGATGCCGTGGAAGGTGCCGGTGAGGTTGACGCCGATCAGCAGCGCCCACTCCTTGTCGGTGTAGTCGATGAGGGGCTTGGCCATGCCGGCTCCGGCGTTGTTGACCAGGTCGGTGAGACCGCCCATGGCCTCGGCGGCGGCGAGCACCGCCCGGTTCACCGCCTCGGCGTCGCGTACGTCGGCCACCACCGCCCGCCCACCCACCACGTCGGCCACCCGGTGGGCACCTTCGTCGTTGCGGTCGAGCACGGTGACCGTGGCCCCCTCGGCAGCGAACAACCGGCACGTGGCCTCGCCGATGCCCGATGCCCCGCCGGTGACCAGCACGCGGCGGCCCGCGAAGCGCGGCATCGATGGCCCCGTCGGCGGCACGGCCTCAGCCACCGTGCACCTCCGGTGACGGGGCGGAGGCGGAGGCGGAGGACGCGTCGGATGCGGCGTCGTCGCCGATCACCACCACCCGGTCGTGGGTGAACACCACCTTGATCGAGGCGGGGTCGAGGAAGGCCTCCTCGTCGGCGCGCATGGCCGCGCCGGCCGGGTCCGAGAGCATCCCGATGAAGTCGTCCCAGGACTCGAACTCCTGGACGGCCACGCCGTCCCAGCCCGAGCGGTCGTCTGGTCTGGCCGCGTGCTGCTCATAGCGCACCACCCGGTCGCCCAAGCCCGGCGTGTCGCGGATGAGCGGTCCGTGGTGGTTGCGCCAGTGGTCCAGGAACTGCTCGGTGGTGGTGCCCTCCCGCCGCCGGACGAAGGCGAACAGCCGCACGGTGCCGGCGTCGTCGGCAGGGCCGGGGCTCACGGGTACGTCGGTCATCTCGGCCACCCCCAAGAACGTTTGCGACGTTCGCCCGGTCGGGTCTCCCGCTCGCGACCACCCGCGCTAACGGCGCAAACGCCGTCCGGGCTCCGCAGCGAAGCGAGGAACTGCCCGAGCGGAACCAGCCGTTGAGCGCCGAAGGCGCACCACGAGGCTGGCAGCGAAAGGACTCGGGAACGCCCACCAAACCCGCGCACGATGCCGGTCACGGCACTACCCGTTGAACCAGTGGCCGGCGTTCACGCCGATCATCTGGCCGGTGACGGGCTTGGACAGCGGGGACGCGAAGTAGACCACGGTGCCGGCGATCTCCTCGGAGTGGGGCAGGTAGCCCAGGCAGGTCTCCGAGGCCACCTCGTCGTACACCTCCTGGAAGGTGATGCCCCGCTTCTCGGCCTGGTGGTTGAAGTACCACTCCACCGAGTCGCCGTAGATGTAGCCGGGGTGCACCCCGTTGACCCGGATGCCCCGGGGCCCCAGCTCCATGGCCAGGGTCTTGGTGACGGCGGCGAGCGCGCCCTTGGAGGCCACGTAGGAGCCCCACCGGGGCTGGATGCGCTGTACCGACATGGTGTTGATCATCACCACCCGGCCGTCGCCCGACGCCTCCAGGTGCGGGACGCAGGCCCGGGTGAGGTACAGCGAGCCGAACAGGTTGACGTCCATGGTGGTGTGCCAGTCCGCCAGGTCGGCATCCATGAAGGGCTTGCCGTCGCCCCCGTGGTAGGCGTTGTTCACCAGGATGTCGATGCGCCCCAGCCCTTCGGCCGCCGCGGTCGCGGCGGCCTTGCAGGCATCCTCGTCGGCGATGTCGCACACCACCGGCAGGGCACGACGCCCCAGGGCCTCGACCTCGGCGGCCACGGCGTGGAGGCGCTCCTCGGTGCGGCCCAGCAGGACCGCGTCGGCGCCCTCGCGGGCGAAGGCGAGTGAGATGTCGCGGCCCATGCCGGGTCCGATGCCCGACACGAGGCCGACCTTTCCTTCGAGCAGCACGCGGGTTCCTCCAGTGATCGTGGGTCGGACCGGCCGGTCCGACCCGGTCGGGTCGTGATGTGTCGTGTCGATGCCGGCGGTCGGCGGCCGGCCGGTGGCGGGGGGCAGGGGCGAGCGAAACGGTCGGCGGCGGCGGGCGGCGGTCAGTCGGCCAGGAGGGGCAGGACCTCACGGCCGAAGCGCTCGATCTGGTCCTCCAGCTCATCGACCGAACGTGAGCGCAGCCGCACCTGGGCCTGGGCCACGCCCAGCGCCGAGAACTTGCGGAGCACGTGGGCGAGCTTCTCGGGCGGACCCGACAGCGTGTGCGGACCGGTGTCCCAGTCCGGATCGCCCACGTAGGTGGGACCCACCAGGGCGCCGATGTCGAAGGGATCGTGGCGCCCGGCCGCGGCTCGCATGTCGGTGAGCCGCCCGATCATGTCGGCGTCGACGGGACCCTGCGGCAACCAGCCGTCGCCGCGCTCGGCGGCCCGACGGAGCGCGGCCGGCGACGAGCCGCCGACCCAGATGGGCGGACCGTCCTCCTGGATCGAGCGGGGGTGCTGGCCGAGGTCGGCGGCGGGCCAGCGCGGCCCGGGCAGCGTGGGGTAGTCCTCGGCGAACGCGGCCCGGAGGGCGTCGATGGACTCGTCGAGCAGCCGGCCCCGCTGTTCGAAGGGCAGTCCCAGGAGCTCGAACTCCTCGCGCACGTGACCGGCGCCCACGCCCAGGATGATCCGGCCGCCCGACACCACGTCGAGGGTGGCGAACGCCTTGGCCACCTGCAGCGGGTGGCGGTAGGCGGGCACGTAGATGTGGCTGAGCAGGCGGGTGCGGTCGGTGATGCCCGCGAGCCAGCCCAGGGTGGCCACGGTGTCCCACCACTCAGTGCCCATGGCCGGCGCCTTCTCCGACGGGATGGCGATGTGGTCGCAGACCGCCAGGTAGGCGAACCCGGCGTAATCGGCGGCCCGGGCCACACGGGCGAGCTCGGCGGCGCCGGCATCGGCCTCCCACGCCTCGGCGAAGTTGGTGGACTTGGACTGGATGGGCAGTTGCATGCCCACCGCGAGGGTGCCGCTCGGGCTGATCGAGACCATGGTGGTTTCCCTACTTGAAGGTGTCGCAGGAGCTGGGGCTACCGGAGTCGAACCCGGTCTGGAACCACTGCTGGCGGTCCTCGGAGGACCCGTGGGTCCACGCCTCGGGGTTCACCCGCCCGGTGGTCTGGCGCTGGATGGCGTCATCGCCCACCGCCTTGGCCGCAGTGATGGCCTCCTCGAAGTCACCGGCCTCGAGCCGCTGGTCGTCGAAGGCCGACCGGGCCCACGCACCGGCGAAGCAGTCGGCCTGGAGCTCGGTGCGCACCGACAGGTCGTTGACCTCGGCCTCGCTGGCGCCCCGGCCGGCCCGGGTGACCTCGTCGTTGATGCCGAGCAGGTTCTGGATGTGGTGGCCGTACTCGTGGGCCACCACGTAGGCCATGGCGAAGTCGCCGCTGAAGCCGAGCTGGTCCTCGAGCTTCTCGTAGAAGGTGAAGTCGAGGTAGATCTTGCTGTCGCCCGGGCAGTAGAAGGGCCCGAACTCGGGCTGGCCGACGCCGCAACCGCCGGTGGTGGTGGGGGCGTCGAAGATCACCAGCCCCGGTTGTTCGAAGCGCTGGCCCGATGCCGAGAGCTCGTGCTCCCAGTAGTCGTCGAGCACCGCGCCCAACTTGTCGATGAACTCGTACTGGGCGTCGGGATCGCCCCCGGTCGCCTCGGTCGGGGCCTGGGCCACGTTGGCCGGCCCACCGCCCATCTGGCCGAGGATGTCGCCCATGTCGACCCCGGTGCCGCCGCCGCCGTCGCCGCCGTCGCCGCCGACCATGCCCTTGCCCAGGAACGCCAGCACCAGCACCACCACGATGCCGATGAGGCCACCGCCCTTGCCGATGGGCAGGCCACCTCCGCCGAACCCGGAGCCGCCCGATCCGCCCCGGCCGCGACGGTCCTCGATGCGGGACGAGTCACCGGATACGTCGTCGAGCCTCATGGTCGGGAGCGTAGGCCGCTGGTCACGTGGGCGGCTTGGCCCCGGTGACCGACCAGTAGATGATGCGGGCCATGGTGGTGCGCAGGTCGGCCGTGCGCACCCCCCAGAACTCGAAGCCGAGGCGATGGGCGGCCACGTGGGCGAGCATGGCCACCAGCACGCCGGCGACGGCGTTGGGGTCCACGTCGGCCTGCCCCTTGCCGGTCTTCTGGTGGTCTCGCGCTGCGGCGGCCAGCGAGTTGTTGAGGTCGTTCAGCAGGCGGGTGCGCACGTTGGCGAACCGCCCGTCGCCCTCGTCGGTGGCCAGGTCGACCACGCGCAGCACCGGCTGGTTCTCGGCCCAGAAGGTCAGGACCGCGTCGGCGAGGGCTTCGGCGGTCTCGTACCCCGACCGGCCCTTCCACGAGTTGGCCGCCACCACCTCGGCGAAGCGCTCCACGCCGGTGGTGACCATCTCGTCGGCCAGGACCAGGATGGCCGCCTCGACGTCGGGGAAGTACTGGTAGAAGGTGGCCGGAGAGGTGCCGGCCTCCCGCGCGATGTCGACCACCTTGAGGTCTCGGTACGAGCTGGACCGCAACATGTCGGTGGTGCAGTCGAGCAGGCGCTGACGGGTGGCCAGGCCCCGTCGGCCCGGCACGCGACCGTCTGCCGCGCGGGGCTCGGCGTCGTCGGCGGCTTCGGTTGACGGGGCGTCAGAACTCACGGCTCGTCAGGTTAGGAGGCGCACTGCGCCGGTCCCGTCATGTGGGCGCTCGGCGTCGTCACGCGTCGTCCTTGGCGGGGGGGCGCCAGCAGGTGACCATGAGGCCGATGCCGGCGGCGGCGCCGAGCACCGCGGAGATGAAGAAGCCGGTGTTGGGGGTGAAGGCCCAGTCGAAGCCGAGCGCCCAGTCCAGGCTCTGCTTGCCCGGGCCCAGCGTGGCCACGGTGACGGCCGAAGCGGCGAGCACCAGGTTGAACTCCCAACCGTGGTTCATGGTGAAGAAGCCACCGGACTTGTTGACCGTCCACGCCGCCACGACCATCAACCCGACGAAGCCGGCGCCCGCCAGCGGGGTGAGCAGCCCAAGGGCCATGAGCACACCCGAGCCGATCTCGGTGCTGGCCGCCAGGTAGGCGTGCACGGTGCCGTTGGGCTTCATGCCCATGGAGTCGAACCACCGGGCGGTGCCGGCGATCTTGCCGCCGCCGAAGAACTTGTTGTACCCGTGGGCCGCGAGGGTGACCCCGATGATGACCCGGAACAGGAACAGCACCTGGGAGGCGCCGTCGTACCAGTCGGCCGGCAGGCTCGCCTCGGCGATCAGCGTGGTCATGCGGATTCCTCCTGAGCGAGTTGCTCGCGTAGTTCGAACTTCATCACCTTGCCGCCGGCGTTGAACGGCAGCGCGTCGACCACCCGAACGGTGCGGGGCACCTTGTAGTTGGCCATGTGTTCGCGGGCCCAGGCCACGATCTCAGCCGGGTCGGGGGTGGTGCCGGTGGCGGCGACCACGAAGGCCGCACCCACCTCGCCGAGGCGCTCGTCGGGCACGCCCACCACCGCCACCTGGGCGATGTGGGGGTGGTCGAGCAGCAAGTTCTCGATCTCAGCCGGGTAGGCGTTGAAGCCGCCGGAGATGAACAGGTCCTTCTTGCGGTCGGTGATCTTGAGGTAGCCGCGGTCGTCCATCACGCCCACGTCGCCGGTGTGCAGCCAGCCGTCGGTGTCGATGGTCTCGGCGGTGGCCTCGGGGTTCTCGAAGTAGCCGGCCATCACGTTGTAGCCCCGGATCACCACCTCACCGGCCTCGCCGGGCGGCAGCGACGTGCCGTCGTCGTCGACCACCTGCACCTCGATGCCCGGCATGGCCCGACCCGAGGTGGTGGCGATGGTGACGGCGTCGTCGCCCCGGCGGCACATGGTGGCGAACCCGCACGCCTCGGTGAGGCCGTAGGCGGTGATCACGGTGTCGAAGCCGAGGTCGGTGCGCATCTGCTCGATCAGGCTCACGGGCACGCTGGCCGCCCCGGTGACGGCCAGGCGCAGGGTGCTGGAGTCGAGGGCCGCCCGCTCGGGGGGGTTGAGGATGGTCTGGTAGAGCGTGGGCGGGCCGGGGATCATGGAGATCCGTTGCTCGGCGATGAGCCGCATGGCCTCGGGCACGTCGAACACCGGCATGGGCACCAGCACGCAGCCGGTGGTCAACCAGGCCACGATGCCGGCCTTGTAGCCGAAGGAGTGGAAGAACGGGTTGATCGCCAGGTAGCGGTCGTCCTGGTTCAGGCCCACCACGTTGGCCCAGGTGGCCACGGTGCGCAGCACCTGGCTGTGGCTGCAGATCACGCCCTTGGGTCGACCGGTGGTGCCCGAGGTGAACAGCAGGTCGGCGGTGTCGGTGGGCAGCACGCGGTCGCGTCGGTCGGCCACCTGCTGTGCGGTGATGCCCGCAGCAGCACCCGACGCGAGGAACGCCTCCCACGTCTCGGTGGGCACCGTGGCACCCGGCTCGGCGTCGCTGTCACCGGAGCCGTCGCCCGCCCGCAGGACCACGATGCGCTCCAGGTGGGGCAGGGCGTGCCCGGCCAACATGGCCGGGTAGTGGTTGCCGAGGAACCCGTCGACGGTGACGAGGATGCGGGCCCGGCTGCGCTCGACGATGTCGGCGGCCTCGGCCCCCTTGTACCGGGTGTTCAGCGGCACGAGCACGGCGCCCACGCTCTGCAGACCGACCAGGGCCACCACCCACTCAGCGCAGTTGGGTGCCCAGATCGCCACGCGGTCGCCCCGCTCGATGCCGGCCGCCAGGAAGGCGGCGGCGGCGCGCTCGGTCTCGCCGGCCACGTCGTTCCACGTCCACGTGCGGAACCCGCCGGCGCCGTCCTGATCAACGATCGCCTCGCGGTCGCCCAGCCGCCCGGCTGCATCGGTGAGCACCGCCGGGATGGTGGGCCACCGCAGATCTGCCCGCGGGTCGTCGTCGCTGTCCCTCACCGGCTGACCGGTCATGTCGTCCTCCCTGCGGCGGTCTTCCAGGCGGTGATCAGGTCGTCGACGGTGGTGACGGTGGCCAGCAGGGCCAGGGTGTTGTCGATCACGGCGTCGGCGTAGGGAGCCGGGATGCCGCACACCGCATCGCGGGGCAGCACCACCTGGTAGCCGTGGTTGACGGCGTCCATCACCAGGTTGGTGACGGCCACGTTCACCGACACGCCGGTGACCACCACGGTGGTGACGCCCAGGTTGCGCAGCACGGGGTCCAGGTCGGTGCCGGCCATGGGGTTGAGCCCGTGGAGCCGGGTGAGGACCAGGTCCTCGGGCTCGGGGCCCAGGGCGGGCACCACCTCGGCCTCGGGCGAGCCGGGCAACAGGGCCACCGGCGACTTCTTGACCGCGGAGAACAACCGGGCGTTGGTGTTGGAGCCGGCGGCGTCGGCCCGGCGGGCGGCGGTGGCGTGGATCACCCGCACCCCGGCGGGCCGGGCGGCGGCGAGCAGCACGGCGAGCCGGTCGATCATGGGCCCGGCCGCCTCGGCCAACGCCGGCAGGGCCGAGCGCTCCCCCACCACCCCGTTCTGCACCTCGGACGTGACGATCGCCGTGTGCGCGGGATCGACGAGGGAGGTGAGGTCGAGGGCGGCCATGGCCCCGCCACCGTATCTGACGAGGTGTCAGGCCGATGGAGCCGCGGCGGACCGGCCCACGGCCGCCGGCCCACGGCCGCCGCGCCGCTGTCCCGCGTCCGTGACCCGGCCGTGCCCGGTCAGAAGGGCTTGAAGACCATGTCCAGGAGGATGAGGACGAACAGGAGGTGGAGGATGCCGCCGAACATGCCGGCCTTCTTGCCCCGGGCCTGGAGCTCGGCGAGCTGCGGGGGCGGGCCACCCTGGGGCGGACCGGCCGCGGCCATCTCACGCTGCAGGGCCAGCATGCGCTTCAGGTTGGGGCCGTGCAGACCCAGCGACACGCCGAGCGCCACCAGGTAGAGCGTCATGGCGATGCTGATCCAGGTCTCGGAGAACTCCCAGTACGCAGGATCGGCGGTGGCCCCGAACACCACCAGCAGCAGACCGAGCGCACCCGACGCCCAGATGAACGGCGACGACAGCACGTGGCCGGCCTCGTCGATCATCTCGGACACCTTGAGCATGAGGCCAGGATCGCCGCTCTTGCGAGCTTTGGCGCTGAGCATCGGCCACACGAACGTGGACCCGAACCCCACGATGGCCGTGAGGATGTGCAGGAACAGCACCAACTGGTAGACGCCGGAATCCGGCAGCACCGCGTAGACCATCGTTCGACCTCCCGTCGCCCACCCGCGGGGCGTCGGATCGACCGTAGCCCCGGCGACCCCACCCGGGGCGCACCGACGGCCGGAGCGGGCCACGTCTGGCCTGCTCGGGCGCGGTCACCGGGCGCCCGAGCAGCGCGCCTGGCGAGGCGCCTCAGCCGTGGGCCTTGCGCTTCACGCCGCCGTACTTCATGCGGGTGTCGGCCATGGACGCCGACCGGGCCTCGTCGTCACGGATCCCCGCCGCCACCACCTCACCCACGAACAGGGTGTGGGTGCCCAGATCGAGGGTGTGGCGCACGGAGCAGTCCATCCAGGCGATCGCCTCGTCGAACACGGGCGCGCCGGTGACCTCGGCGTGGACGGGGCGGCCGTTGAGCGTGGCGCCGTCGTCCGTCGCCGGTTTGGAGAACTTCACGAACACCCTGGTGTCCTCGGCGTTCCACAGGTTGACTGAGAAGGCCCCACCGGCGGTGATGAGTCGGTGGGTCACCGCGCTGTTGTCCACCCCGACGCCGATCAGCACCGGTTCCATCGAGAGCTGGGTGATCCAGCTCGTGGTCATGCCGTTGCGCTCACCGCCCGCCGCGGAGCCCACCAGCGCCAGGGCGTTGGGGATCTTCCAGGTGACCCGGTTGAGCAGTTCGTCCTCGATGGCCATGCCGTCGAGGGTACGGACTGGGGGCCACAGCCGGGCACGAGGGTGCCGACCGCCCGGCCCCACCACGCCCCCTCCCCTCGCAGCGATCAGGCCACGGCGCCCTCGACCTCCCGGGCCTGGTCCCGGTAGAGCAGGGCGAGCAGCTCGGTCTGGACGTCGCGGAAGTGCGGGTCGTCGATCACCGACACCCGGTCTCGGGGCCGGGGGATCTCCACCGGGATCACCGCGCTCACCGAGCGACCGGGCGGGTTCGACATCACCACCACCCGGTCCGACAACAGGATCGCCGCGTCGATGCCGTGGGTCACCATCACCACCATCTCGGTCTCGGACTCGCTGGACCAGAGGTCGATCAGCTGCGTCTGCAGGCGGGCCCGGGTGAGGGCGTCGAGCGCCCCGAACGGTTTGTCGAGCAGCAGCACCCGGGGCTCCACCGCGAACGCCCGGGCCACGGCGCAGCGCTGCTGCATGCCGCCCGAAACCTGGTGGGGCCGCTTGTCGCGGTGCTCCCACAGGCCGACGCCGTGCAGGTACCGCTCGGCGGTGGCGTCGACCTTCTCCGCCGCCCAGTCCCGGCGCGCCGAGCGGACGGCGGCGTGGACGTTGCGCACCAGGCTCAGCCGAGGCAGCAGCGAGTAGCTCTGGAACACCATCGCCCGGTCGGGGCTGGGCCCGGCGACCACCTCGCCGTCCAGCCGGACCTCACCGGCGTCGGCGGTGGTCAGGCCGCCCAACACGTTGAGGAGCGTGCTCTTGCCGCAGCCGGAGTGGCCGATCAGCGACACGAACTCGCCGGGCTTCACCTCCAGGTCCACGTCCCGCAGGACCCATTGCCGGGACCCGCCGTGGGCGAACCCCTTCCAGACGCCTTCGATCTGCAGGCTCATGACCGTGCCTCCGTGTGGGTGACGAGACGACCGAGGGCCTGGAAGGCCAGGTCGAGGATGACGCCGGTGCCACCGATGAGGATGACCGCCGACAGGACGTAGGCCAGGCCCTGGCCGTTGTAGGACTGCCAGATGTAGAAGCCGATGCCGCTGGAGGCCGCGAGCATCTCGGCCGCCACGATCACCATCCAGGCCACGCCCATGGAGAGGCGGAGACCGGTGATGATCGACGGCATGGCGTGGGGCACCACGATCTCGCGGATCCGCGTGTAGGGCGAGAACCGGAACACCCGGGCCACATCGGCCTGGTCGGTGGGGACCGAGCCGGCGCCGGCAGCGGTGTTGATCACCACCGGCCACAGCGCGGCCAGGAAGATCACCCACACCGCGGCGGGTTCGGTCTTCACCAGGATGGTCAGACAGATCGGGAACCAGGCCAGCGGCGAGATGGGCTTGAGGAGCTGCACGAGCGGATCGAAGATCTGGTGCAGCCGCTTGGACGTGCCCAGGGCGAACCCCACGGGCACACCGATCACCGCGGCCATGGCGAACCCCTTGGCCACCCGGGCGAGCGAGTCGCTCAACTGGAGGAGGATGCCCTTGCCGGCGGGCCCGTCGGGGGCGAACCCGTCGGCCAGCAGCGTGCGCAGCACGTCGAAGGTGGGCATCGGCCCCGGCAGGCCCTCGGCCCGGGTCGAGGCGAACTGCCAGGCCAGGCCCA
>DAIMFV010000090.1:0-12912 GCA_036724365.1 Acidimicrobiales bacterium
CGCCTGCGCCGGTGATGACCGCGACCTTGCCGTCGTAACCGAGATCAGCCATGGGGGAGGTGCTCCTGTGAGAGGTAGAGGTGTGTGGGGACCGGGGGTCACGGTAGTGCGGGGCCCCGGTGGCGGGCCAAGGGCGGGCGGAGCCCCGCTGGTGCCTCAGGGCGAGCAGTCGGTGCCCTCTCCCACGGTGGGTGTGGTTACCGGTGGGTACCGTCCGTTCGAACTATCGCACCGGCGACCGCGACCGTGCTACGGTGACCGCTCGTCACGTGATATTGTGACGAACGACACCCGCCTTGGGTACCTGGGAGGAAATGAGCGATGCCAGTACGACTTCGTGAGGGACTTCGGGTCGAGGAGATCGACGGCGAGGCCGTCGTGCTCGACCGCGAGGGTCTGTCGGTGCACCGCTTCACCGGTGAGGCTGTCGAGGCGCTGCGTCTGATCGCCACCGACCTCGATCCCGCCGACGTGCCCGAGCACCTCGCTCCCGCCTTCGACGAGCTGGTCGCCGCCGGTGTGGTGGCCAACCCGGCCCAGTGGACCCGACGCAAGGTGCTGCTCGCCGGTGGCGCCGCCTGGGGTGCCGCCACGGTCGCCAGCTTCGGCCTCTCCCTCCCGGCCGCAGCTCAGGCGCTCAGCATGTGCCCCGACGGTCAGCTCAGCACCGGTCCCACCACCTACACCGCCAACGGCACCTACAACACCGGCCCGGCCGAGCTCAGCGTGCTGGTGCGGGCCTGGGGCGGCGGCGGTGGCGGCGGCGGCGGCAACCTCACCGCCTCCGGCGGTGGCAGTGGGGGGGGCGGGGACCGCTTCGGCGCCGCCATCACGGTGGCGCCCTGCTCCATGTACAACGTGGTGGTCGGCGCCGGCGGCACGGCCGGCCCCATGGGCGCCAGCGGCACTGCGGGCGGCGCCTCATCGTTCGGCGGCACGCTGCTCAGCGCCAATGGTGGTGCCCTCGGCATGTACGGCGGTGGCGCCATCGCGGCCGGTGGCACCGGTGGCACCGGTGGCACCGTCGCCTTCGCCGGCGGTGCCGGTGGTCTGGATGGGAGCGGTAACGGTGGTGGTGGCGGCGGCGGTGCCGGCCACGCCGGTGTCGGCGGTGCCGGGTCCACCGCCCCGGACCCCAACGGCACCCTCGGCGGTGCCGGTACCGGTGGCCCCGGGACTCCCGGTGGCGGGGCCGGCGGCCGAGGCCGAGGCGGCGACTTCGCCTACATCAGCGCCACCGCAGCCGAGGCCGGCAACGCACCGGGTGGTGGCGGCGGCGGTGCCCCGCAGGGCCTGGCCAGCTACGCTGGCCAGGGTGTGTCCGGCGGCGCCGGCGCCCGCGGCGAGGTCCGCGTCGGCGTCTAGCACCTGCACAGCTGCAGCGATCTGAACCGGGGTGGCACCGCTGAGGTGCCACCCCGGTTCGCGTTCCAGGGCGAGTACAGGCCGAGCGGGGGCACGGGCGAGGCGCGCCGGGCGGCGTCGTCAGGTCGCTGCCGGCACCACGGCTCCACCGTCCGTCGCCGGCCGGGATCGTGGCCACCCGCCCCCTCGGGCACCGGCCCAGGGTCAGGGGTGGCTGATCTGGTGCGGACCCAGGAGGCCGAGCAGCCTCGCCGTCCGCTCGGCGGCCACGGTCCGGGCGGTGTCCCGGTCGGCGACGAGCTCGCGCTCGTGGCGGATCAGGCGACCCTGGTGGCCAAGGCCGTCGAGCACACGGTCGGCCAGTTCGCCGGGGTCCGGGGCGGCGCCGTCCCACAGCTCGCCCAGGGCCAGCACGCCCACCGAGTCCACCTCCACCGCCGAGCCGGCCACCGGTGACAGCACGGTGGCGTGGTCGGCGCCCAGACGGTTCTCGTCGATCAGCACGCCGGTGAGGCGGTCGCAGGCCGCCACCGCGTCGGGTGAGGGTCGTCCGGTGGCGGCCGGGGCCGCATACCCCGCGGCCACCAGCAGAGACAGGGCCACCGCGGCATCCAGGAAGGTCCAGTCGGTGTGGATCTCGAGGATGGTGGCGATGTCCAACCGCTGGGTGGTGAGCACCCCCAGCAGCGGTTGGTAGAAGGCGGGATCCAGCGTGATGCCGCCCGCCACCACGTTCACCGGATCGTCCCGGAACGGGTGGCCGAGCCCCACCACCTGGAGGTCGGCCAGGGCGGTCTGGTGCTGGAGCGGGGTGGAGATCTGCAGGCCGCGGCGGTAGAGGTCGCGGCGCAGCGGTCGCTGGCCGATCAGGTCGCGGTAGAGCTCCCGGGTGACGGGGTCGGGGGCGCCGTGGACGACGTCGATCACCGCCGGCGGGGCCCAGTAGGCGGCCAGGTGGTCGGTGGCGTCGACCTGGCCCAGGTAGGAGCAGCGGGCCTCGCCCATGGCGTGCACCACGTCGTCGAACAGCAGGGGCCCGAAGTGGTGGCCCAGGTACTCGTGGGCGGCGTAGAACCCGTCGGCGTCGGGCCAACCGTCCATCTGCACCTGCTCGCGGGCGCCCAGCGGGAAGTACGGGCTGCCGGCCTCGGCCAGGGCCTGGAGGGCGGCGGCGGCGTCGTGGAACGCCTGATCGGGGCGGCGTCCGTCGGCGTCGGTGAGCAGGCGCAGGGCTTCGGCCAGCGGGACCATGGACGACCACCCCGGGGCGGTCTCGTACATGACGTAGGCCAACCCGCCGGGGCGGAGCCGCTGGCGGATGATCTCGCGGATGTGGCCCTGGTTGGCGGCCGACACCCACGAGTACACCCCGCTCACCACGATCACGTCGGCCTCGGCCGGACCGATGGTGCGGTCGGCGGCCAGGGTGGCGAACGACGCCTCCTCGAAATGGCAGTTGGCCAGGCCGGCTCGCGCGGCCAGACCCCGGCCCCGTTCCACGTGGCCGGGGTTGTGGTCGAAGCCCCACACATCGACGGTGGGGTTGGCCGCCGCCACCATGCAGGCCGAGATCCCGCTGGCCGCGCCCAGGTCCAGCCAGGTGAGCGGGCGGGCGAGGTCCAACGGCGGCTGGCCGTGGAGGACCGACAGGAACGACAGCCACGCCGGGCTCAGATCGGTGAGCACGGGCTCGAAGTAGGGGGCGTCGACCACGTAGCCGTCGCCCCAGGAGGCCGAGCCCCGTCCGGTGGAGGCGGCGGGTGGGAGGTCGATCCAACCGGTCATGGCGCTCCGAGCGCGTGGCGCTGGTCGGCGGTGAGCGCCGCCGAACCCGACAGCGCGCTGCCCAGGGCCGCCGCCACCCGGATGCGGTGGCGGGGCGGCACGGGACTCCGGTTGGTCGACGCCGTGAGCCGGCGGGCGGCGGCCACCGCCCGGTCGTCGAGCGGCACCACCGGGTGGACGAGGTCGCGGGCCAGCAGCGTCCGCAGCAAGGCCTCCCGGTCGGCTGGCGCGGTGGCCGGCGCAGTCAGGTCGGCCACCGGCACCGGGCCCGAGGTCAGGGTCCGGCGGGTGGCGGCGGCCACCAGGCGGCGCAGCGAGGCGTCGGCGGGGTCCATTCGGCCGATGCCGGTGACGGAGAGGGCGTCGATGCGGCGGTGGCGGTCCCGGCCCGACACGGGGTGCGCGCCGACCCGGAACACGTCGGTGCGGTGGGCGCGGCGCAGCGCCAGGTCGGCGAGCGCCTCGTGGACCAGCGGCGCCGCCTGGTCGTCGACCACGGCGGCCAGTCGGGCGGGCAGGCGCGGCGGCGACAGGTCGTCGGGGTGGGCCGGGCCCACGTAGGTGAGGCCCGCGGGGGCCACCGCCTGGGCCACCTGGGCGTGGGAGGTGGGCCGAAGCGGGCCGGGGCCCAGCGCCTCGAGCACCTCGGCCACCGGTCGGGCCCGCAGGTCCTGCCACCAGGCCTGCACCACGGGGCGCTCGACCAGGTACTGCGCCCCGCCGGCATGGAGCGCGTCGACCGCCGCCAGGGCGTCGGGCACCGCCTGTTCGACCGGGCGCGGATCACGGGTCAGGAGGTGGCGGAGCAGGTGGTGGACGGGCGCCACCTCGGTCCAGCCGACCTCGGTCCGGTAGGCCACGCACAGGAGGCCACCGGGTCGCAGGGCAGCGGTGGCCGCCGCCAGCACCGCGGCCCGCTGGTGGGTGTCGACCGCGTCCACGACACCGTCGATCACCACCAGGTCGCGCGGTCCGCCGCCGAGGCCGACGTGGACCTCGGGATCCTGGTGCACGGTGAGGTTGGGCAGGGCGGCGGCGTCGCGCAGCGCACCGGCGGCTTCGGCCCCCGCCAGCGTGGGATCCCACCACCACACGTCGGTGTCGGGGTGCACGGCGGCGGTGACGGCCGGGGTGAAGCCCCGCCCGCCTCCGAGGTACGCCACTCGGTACCCGCCGGTGGCCACCGGCGTCGGGCCGGGGCTCTCGTCGGCGCGGCTGCCGGGCGGCGGCGGTGGCTCGTGGCCGGCCAGCAGGGTGGCCAGGTGCAGCCAGGTGGGGGTGAGCTCGGGCTTGAACCGGCGGGTGTCGGGCCGGGGGGGAGCGGGTTCGGCCGCGGCGCGTCGCGATGGGTTCGCCCCCGTCCCTCCGGGTCGCAACGGCCAAGCGTACCGCCCGCCGAGTCCAGGTGAGGCACGGTCCGACCCCACCGGGGAGCCCTAGGATCACGCGCTGGCCCGTGCCGAGACAGCGAGGAAAGGCGATGACCGAACCCGACGGGATCACGATCACCCCCGACCAGATCGACGACCGGTTCATCCCGGTGCCGGGGCCCACCGTCGAGCAGGCGGTGGTGGATGGCGACCTGGTGCTGGTGGACGGGTGGCGGTCCGCCTCGGTGGTGGGCCCCTTGGGCTCGGTGATCTGGGGCAGCTTCGACGGCCGGGCCACGGTGGGCCAGATCGTCGACGAACTGGCCGCGGCCACCGGTGCCGATCCCGGGGTGGTGGCCCACGACGTGGTCGGCTTCACCCGGCAGATGGGCGAGCAGGGCTATCTGGCCGGGGTCCGCCCGCCGGCACCCGACGATCCGGACTGGTCGGTGGTGGTCGTCCCCGGCCTGGCGGTGGGCGAGGTGGTGGACGACACCGAGGTCCGGGCGCTCGGCCATCCCGACCGGGACCCGGGTGCGGGCGACGCCGGCACGCTGTCCGACCTGCGGGGCGGGTCGGTGCTCCTGGTGAACTGGAGCCCCTACTGCGGCTACTGCTCGGCCGTGGCCGACCTGCTGGCGGTCCTGGTCGAGCCGCTGGAGCGGGCCGGCATCTCGCTGGTGCTCCTGGCCGTGGGCGCCGAGGACGCCAACCGTGAGGTGGTGAATGCGGCCGGGTTCGGGGGCGGGGTGCTGTTGCGGGTCGGCGACGTCGACCCCTTCCGGGCCTACGGCACCCCGAGCGCCTACCACCTCGACGAGGAGGGCCGGCTGGCTGCACCCATGGCCGGCGGCGCCGAGGCGGTGCTGGCGCTGGCCACCGGGCTCGCCGGTGTCGATCCCTACCCGCTCCTCCCGGGGGAGGGGTCCGACCCGGTGCCGCCGGGGACCCGCTACCTGCTCACCGACGGGGCCTGTGGTCCGCTGAGCGGCGACGAGCCGCGTGCCCGGTGGTCCGGCATCCGGACCTACCGGGTCGGGGACCACCACGTGGGCATCCGCCACGACACCGAGGCCACCGCGGCCGTGCTGGACCGGCTCTTCGAGGGGCGGCGGGTACGGGACCGGCGGGCCGGCCACAGCTATGCGGTCGCGCTGCAGCTCTCCGACGGGACCGAGGTCATCGACGGGATCGAGGCCGCGGCCCCCGACGTCGGGTCGGCCTCGACGCCACGGGCGGGGACCCAGGACCTCCGGTTGCTGGTGGCCGGCGGCGTGCCCCTGGTTCGCAGCCGCTACCCGTCGAGGGTGCTGCGGGCGCTGTTGTGGCGGCTGGCCGACGACACCCTCGGCTACGACACCGAGCCGGGTCACCTCCGGGTCCAGGCCACTGCGGCGTTGGTCGACGGGCGCGCGGTGCTGTTGCCGGCGCAGATCGACGTGTTCGGGCCGTCGATGCAGGCCCGCCTGGCCCGGGCCGGTGTGCACGTGGCCGATCCGCCGTTTCCCGAGATCGACCTCACCACCGCCGAGCTGGTGATCCCCGTGCCTGGCGTGGACCACGATCCGGCCGTGCTGGAGGGGCTGGACGCCCCGGTGGTCACCGGCAGCGAGCAGCCCCCGGTGCGGCCGGGCCGCTACCCGCTCGTGGGGTGGGGCGTCCTCCACCCGTCGGAGCGGGCCGTGGTGCCCTTCTCGTCGACGGAGGCCGCGGTCGCCACGCTCTCGCTGGTGTACGAGACCGACGACGCCACCCGACGGCTCCAGCAGCTCGGCGAGCTGTTCACCCGGATCCGGGGGTTCGGCCTCTGGTACCAGTCCGAGGCGGGGTTGGTGGATGCGGTGGTGCGGGCCCTGTGTGACGACGGCCCCGACGACCAGCTCGCGTGGTGACCGCGGACCGCTGGCCACCGGTTCGGGCCGGTCAGCGGCCCGGCTCGTCGCCTGGTTCGTCGCCCGGTCGGTCCAGCAGCGCCAGCAGGGCGGCGACGGCTTCGTCGGCGTCACCCCGGGTACCGGTGACGGCCCGAGCATTCCGGCTGACAGCGAGGGCGGCATCGAGGGCGGCGTCGGGCCGGGTGCGGGCCACGATGGTGTTGGCCAGCAGGTCGAGGACCACCTCCGAGGCGCCGGCCGGCACCCAGTCGTTGGTGGTGCCGGGTCGGTAGGTGACCGAAGCCACCAGGCCCACCGGCAACGGCTCGGACGGCTCCGCCAGGTCCACGCGCTCCTCGGTGCCGTCGGGTCGACGGAGCCGCACCGGTCGGGGCCAACCGGTGACCAGGCCGGTGGCGGGGTCAACCAGGGCGTATTCGTCGCTGAGCACCGTGGCCCCGGCCCGGGCCGCCGCCGCAGTGAGCGTGCTCTTGCCGGCGCCGGAGGTGGCCGGCACCAGCATGGCCACGCCGTGGTGGGCGATCACTGCGGCGTGCACCGCCACCAGGTGGTCGAGCTGGGCCACGGCGATGGAGGTGAGGCTCTGCTCGAGCACCCCCCAGGCGCTCTCGTGGGCGTCGTCGCTGAGCTGGTTGAGGCTGTCGGGAACGAAGAGCCCGCTTCGGCCCAGGCCCAGGCGAGCCTGGATCGGTCCGGGTCCGGCGGGCTGCTCCACCGTCGCCCGCAGGCCCAGGGGTGGCCACCTGCGGGCCAGCTCGGGCAGCAGGGGGCGGGCCACCACCACCTCGAGCACGCCACCGCCGTCGGCGACCCCCCAGCCGCGGGCGGCCCCGGGCTCGACCCCCGCCAGCCCCGCGCCGTCGACCAGCAGCGACATGGCCTCGGCCACCGCCTCGGCGTCGACGGGGCGGGTCGGCCACTGGCGGGTGATCCGTTCGGTCACCTCCGCGGTGGAACCTGGCTGGTCCAGCACCACCCACACGGGTGTGGCCAGCCCGGTGAGGGTGACCAGCTCCCGGTCCGCGCCGAGCAGCAGCACCTCGTCGTCCAGTACCCGGTGGGCCCAGCCCGGCCGCCGGCCCCAGCGGATCGGCGGGTGCGGGATGGTCGGGCTCGTCTCGAAGCGAGCAGGCGCCACGGTCCCGGACGGGCCGGGATCGTCGAGGCTCATGCCGGTTCGCCAGGGGTCGGGAGGAGCACGCGGCGAGCGTACCGGCCCCGATCCGGGGCCGGCCGACCCCGCTACCGTGGGGGAGTGATCCCCGTCGACGAACGCCCCACGGTCCCGGTCGACGTCTCCCACCTGTTGCCGGTGGTCGCGGCCCACGGTCTACGCGGTGCGCCATCGTTTCCCGACGAGCTGCCGGTGACCCTCTCGTCCTCACTGGTCACGGCGGCGCGCTCGTCCCGTCTCACGGGGCCCCTGTTGGCTGCGGTGCGGGCCGGCTCGATCGGGTTGTCCGATGAGGCCGAGTCGCTGCTGGTCGACGCCCACCGCGAGGCGTTGATCTGGTGCCTGCAGCTCGAACAGCGGCTGTTGGAGGTGCACGACCTCCTGGAGCGGGCAGACGTGCCGTGCGTGGTGGTGAAGGGCCCGGCGATCGCCCACCTCGACCTGGCCGACCCCGCGGAGCGCACGTGGGCCGACGTCGACATCCTGGTGCCACCGTCCCACATCGACCGGGCCGTGCGCGTGCTGTTGGCGAGCGGCGGCGTCCGGCCCTACGCCGAACCCCGACCCGGGTGGGATCGACGGTTCGCCAAGTCGGTGGAGGTGCGGGCCGCAGATCAGATCGAGGTCGACGTCCACCGTTCCCTCGCCGACGGTGTGTACGGGGAACGGATCCCGCTGGATCACCTCCACCAGACCACGGAGCCCTTCGAGCTCGGTGGTCAGACCCTCCGGGCTCTGAGCCCGCCCGCCCGCGTGGTGCACGCCGCGTACCACGCGGTGGTCGGGTCGATGACGCCCACCTGGTCCAACCGGCGCGACCTGGCCCGCTACTTCACCGAGCGCTCGGTGCCGGTGGCGGCCGTGGTCGAGGAGGCCCGGCTCTGGCGGGGTGAGGCGGTGTTGTGGGCCGCGGTCGACCTGGTGCGGCGGGACCTCCAGGTCGATGCCGACGAGTGGTACGCCTGGGCCGATGCCACGGTGGTCCTTCCCCGTGAGCGGGTGTTGGTGTCCCGGCCCCGCCATGGCGACGCCGGCCTCGGGCGGGCTCGCCTCGACCTGGTGCGAGAGCTCCCGTCGCTGGGTGACCGGGTCGCCTACCTAAGGGCGCTGGCCTTTCCGGTCGGTGCGAAGGACTCCGCGTTCACGCGCTATCGGCGCTGGCTGCCCCACGTGTTCCGACGGGGGTGAGCCGGCCCTCCCGTCGTCGGCCCGGTGCCGGTCAGGTCGTTCGTAGGGACGCCACCAGGTCGGCGGTGCGCACGTGGACCCGCGAGGCCACACCCGGTGCGGTGGCCACCGCCACGACCGTGGCGAGGACGTGGTGGGCCTGGTCGGGGCCCGGTGGGGCGGGCGCGAACCCGTCGAGGGCGGCGGGGTGGGCGAGCAGCGCCAGCCGGTGGGCCGAGAGCGCAGGCCCCAGGGCGTCGGGATCATGGCCCTGGGCCTGTAGCTGGTCTCGGTCCAGGTCGTTGGCCACGTGGTCGAGGCGCGTCACCCGCAGATCGGTGAGCTGACCCGCTCCCGGTCCCGCTCCGGGACCCGGTCCCGGTGGTGCGCCGCAGCGGTGCGCCAGGGCCACCAGCTCGGGGTCGGGTGACGGCGGCCGGACCACGGTTCGGGTGGCGGGGTCGACGGCCACGGCCGGTCCCGGAAGGGCGTTGATGCCGGCGGCGGCCAACGGCCGGGCCAGGCGGGCCCAGTCGTACCGGGCCCGGCCGGCCAGGAGCGAGACGCCGCCCCGGGGAAGCACCAGGGCCACGGCGTCGAACCACACGAGGGGTACCGGTCGGGGCGATGGGGCCGAGGACGGTGCGGCCGTCGGCTCGGGCGTCGGTGCGGGCGCCGGATGGGCGCCGGGAGCGATCGCCCACTCGAGCGCCGCCAGGTGAGTGACGAGGGAGCGCACCACCACGGCCCGGTCCGTGGAGCGGGCGAACGTGCGCCCGGCCCGACCGAGCAACCGATGGACGCCACCGGGCTGGTCCGAGGTGGCGAGCACCAGTTCCACCGGGGCGGTGCCCAGGTCGGCGGGCGGCTCGTGCACCCGGTAGCGACCCGAGTCCCGCAGCCCGTCGGCCACCACGGGGTCGTCGATGGCCACCGTGACCCGCCGTCCGGCGATCTCCAGGTCGAACACGTCGGACCGATCGAGGTTCCACGCCTCGGCGTCGCACGCCGTGAGGGGTCGGTGCAGGGCAGCCGGCGACCACCACGACCACGGTGGCGACTCCTCGAGCAGGCCGTGCCGGCCCAGCTGGCGCACCACCTGGTCGAGCTCGGACCGGACCTGGTGGACCGGCCGCTGCTCCACCTCGGCCAGCGCGTCGACCAGGTCGGTCAGCGGGCTGCCGTCGAGCGCCTGCCGGATGGCCTCGGCCCGAGCGTCGAGCAGGACTGGAGGGGCCCACGGACACCAGCGGAGGTGGTGGCCGTCGACCTCCACTCCGGCCGCCCCTGCTCGGGCGACCGGATGGGTGGGACCGCGACCGGTGCCCGCCTCGTGGGCCGGCTCACCCACGGGGGCGTCGTCGCTCGCGGCGCCTCCGTGTTCTGCGTCGCTCACCGAGTGGTCAGAACGTCTCGCAGGTGATCCGCCAGTTCATGTCGCCGTACCCGTTGGGATAAGCCGAGGTGCCGATGAAGATGAGCCCCCCCGTGTCGGCGATGCCGTTGATGGGGTCGCTCACCCAGCCGGTGTCGTACACCGGGGTGGTGCCGTTGAGCAGTTCCATCCGGCAGTGGTAGTTGGTGGGGGCCTTGTAGGCGTTGGCCGACGGTCCGCCGGGCGGGTCGGCGAGGGCGACCGACTCGCTGCTCCCCAGGCTGCAGCCCTGGAAGTAGAAGTGCCACCAGCCGTCACCGAGCGTCACCAGGAACTGGTCACCGCCGCCGGCGCCGCTGAAGCAGCCCACCGACTTGGTGGCCGTGCCAGTGGCGGTGATGGGCGGCTGGCTGCTGGCGGCCTCGGCGAAGCCGGGTACCACCGACACACCGTTGATGGCCGGTGCGGCCCAGGCCACCCCGGCCACGGCGCCGATGCCGGCGGCCTTGCGCAGCGCCTCGCGCCGGCTGACGTCGGTCGTGTCGCTCGTGTCGCCGGGGTCGGTGGGGTCAATGGTCACGGCAGGCCCTCCCAAGGCTGGACAGGCGCCCGAGCCTACGGCAGGACCCGGCGGCCCGCTTCGCACCTGGGGGCGGTGGGCGGCCCGTGGTCAGTCGTCGGTCTCGGTGCCGAGCTCGTTGACCACGCCGGCCGCAAGCGAGAAGGCCAGGGCGGCGGTGGCCACCTGGTAGCCGGGGAGGTCGCGGTCGGCGGCCACGGCCAGGGCCACGCCGATCCAGACGGAGATGCACCACGGGCACACGGCCAGCTCGGCCAACTTGGGGTGACCGGTGCGGTCCATCCGCTGCACGTAGCGCAGGCGAGGCGTGTCGAAGATGGTGTCCCGGGTGACGAGGCGGGCCAACCGGGCGGTGGCGGCGGCGCCCAGCACGAGCTTGGTGGGGGTGAGGGCCATGGTTCGGGTGGCTCAGACCGTGGTGGGCGGCACGAAGGTGTACATGGGGTGCTGGCAGCCGCAGCCCCGCTGGGGCTCGAACACCAGGTCTCCCACCTGCCACTTCTGGGTGGCGCCCACCCGCTGGGGGGCCTGGTCGACGTGGAGGAGCACGGTGGCGGTTCCCAGGTCCTTGTCCCAGTGCCACACCGTGGTGCCGGTGTCGTCGGCCACCAGCCGGCAGTTGCGCACGATGGAGCCGGCCATGGTGGTCTTGACGGGGTACTGGTTCACCACGAGCGTTGCCTCCGGTCAGGTGGCCAGGTCGCCGGCGAACTGGATCAGGGCGACCACGACCACGAACGACACCACCGCGATGCCCACCAGGGTGAGCTTGGGGTGGCGCTGGAACACGGGGGCAGGGTAGCCGCCCCGACCCTGGCACCGGTTGCGAGGCGGGCGCCCGGTCGGGTCCCGCCCGGAGGGACCAGTCGAGGGATGGGCCGTCTACGCTCCCGCCCGATGTCGTCGTCACCCGATCGCCCCGGCCCGGAGTCCGGGTCGCCGGCTCCCAAGCTGATGCACGTCACCACGGTCGACCTGAGCCTGGAGCTGCTGCTCAAGCCCCAGCTCCTGGCCTTCGCCGCCGCCGGCTACGACGTGGTGGGGGTGTCGGCCCCCGGCCCGTACGTGGGGTCGTTGGAGGCGGCCGGGCTCCGCCATGTGGCCGTGGCCAGCGCCACCCGATCCATGGACCCGCGACGCGATCTGACCTTCGCGCGCGACCTGTACCGGCTGTTCCGGTCCGAGCGCCCGGCCATCGTGCACCTGCACAACCCCAAACCGGGCTGGTTCGGCCGGCCGGCGGCCCGGGCGGCCCGGGTCCCGGTGGTCGTCAACACCGTGCACGGGCTCTACGCCAGCCCCGACGATCCGTGGGCCCGGCGGGCCGTGGTCTACGGGCTGGAGCGCGCCGCCGCAGCCTGCTCCGACGGTGAGCTGTTGCAGAGCGCCGAGGACCTGCCGGTGCTGCGCCGACTGCGGGTGCCCGCCGACCGGCTCCAGGTGCTGGGCAACGGGATCGACCTCACCCGGTTCGGTCCGCCCACCCCCGCGGCCCGGGCTGCGGTGCGGGCCGAGCTGGGTCTGGCCGACCACGAGGTGGCGGTGGGGGTCGTGGCCCGGCTGGTGTGGGAGAAGGGGTTGCGGGAGGTGATCGCCGCCGCCACCTCCCTTCGGCGGTCGCACCCCACGGTTCGGTGGCTGGTGGCTGGACCGCTGGATCCCGAGAAGGCCGACGGCCTGAGCGCCGCCGACCTGGACCGGGTGGCCGCCGAGTCGGGCATCACCTTCCTGGGTGAACGCCACGACGTGGAGCGGTTGTACGGGGCCTTCGACGTGTACGTGCTGGCGTCGTACCGCGAGGGGTTCCCCCGGTCGGCCATGGAGGCGGCGGCGTCGGGGCTGCCGCTGGTGCTCACCGACATCCGCGGTTGTCCACAGGTGGTGGACCGCGACGTGAACGGGCTGCTGGTACCGCCCGGGCAGGTCGAGCCGCTCGCCGACGCCGTGGCCCGGTTGGCCGGCGACGAGGCGTTGCGGGCCCGCCTGGGTGACGCGTCGGTGAGGAAGGCCGCGGCCGAGTTCGACCAGCAACGCGTGATCGACCGCACCCTGGCCACCTACCGCCGCCTGCTGGAAGCCCGTGGCCTGCACGCTCCCGTCCCCCGCTGACCCCCCGACCCCCGGTTCCGGCGTAACTGAGGTCCGAGGGGTGGACCTGAGCTACGCCGATTCGTGGGGGTTGCGGTGCAGTCCCGGTTCTG
>DAIMFV010000091.1:0-12781 GCA_036724365.1 Acidimicrobiales bacterium
GGCTTTCGACCTCGTGGCACCGCCGGCCTGACCGGCCAATGGCAGCGAAGCTCAGACCCGTAGCGCTGACGAGCGCGAGCCAAGTCGCGAGCTTCCGGTCGGTCGAACAGGGCGAGCAGCTTGCGAGCTGCCAGCTCGCGTGGTGGGTGGGTCGGTCCGACCGCGGTGATCGTCGGTGCGCCGAGGGGCGGCGAGTCGACCGCGAGGTCGACGAGGAGCCCTCGAAGAACAGCTCGAGCAGGAGGTGCTGAAGCTCGGTGAGCGTGGAATCACCCATCTCGGCCGACCACCTCATCGATGAGCGGCTGCCACGCGGTTCGGAGCCGGCGCGGAAGGACCAGATCGTCCCAGAGGTCGACCAGCAGGGCTCCGTCGACGATCGACGCGATGTCCTCCGGTCGACCCTCCCGAAGCACCGCCTCGTAGGCCCGGGCTCGCTGCCTGCGATCGGCGAGATCGACCCTCCGTCCCGGCCTCGACCAGTCCAGGTGGAGCGGCATCTCGAGACGCCGGACCGCCTCGCGGGCGGGAAGGTCCGGAAGCCGATCAGGCACAGCCGCCGTGCGTCCGCCACTGATCTCGACGTCACGCCAACTCAGAACCGGCGCAGCGGTCAGGCGATGGCCGGCCGCAGCGAGAATCCGCTCCGCGGTGTCGAGCGTCGGCGACACCCGGCCATGCTCGTATGCGGACAACGTGGGTCTCGACGTACCGGCGCGCCCGGCGAGGTCCGTCTTCGACAGGCCGGCCGCTTCACGTGCCTCCGACAGCAGAGTCGAACTCATGAGACTGACCGTATCAGATCAGATACGTTACGCAGCCGGCCGGTCGGCCGTAGCCAGATCCTGGCGACGCCACATGCCAGCCCACGCCGTGGACCCGGACAACCCCTTCGCCGGCCTGGAGGTGGTGGAGGTGCTGCAGACCGTGGGGGTCACCGCCGGCGAGCCGGTGACGGTGACCTTCCCCTGATCCGCCTCAGGGGCGCACGTTCGGCGGGACCTTGGCCCCTGTCGTCCTCGTTGCGGGGCGGCCATCATGGGCCGGTGCGCCCGCCTGAGCAGCCTCGATCCCGCCCAGCATCGGACGTCCGACCGTGAAGGCCCGGACGGTGGCGGCCGCCGCCGGCGCCGCGCTGGCCGGGGTGGCCGGGTGGGACCTGACCCAGCGGCGTCACGCCCTGTTGCGCAACTACCCGCTGGTCGGTCACCTCCGGTACCTGCTGGAGGGGATCGGGCCGGAGCTCCGCCAGTACATCGTGACCGACAACGACGATGAGCGGCCCTTCAGCCGAGACCAGCGTCGCTGGGTCTACACGTCGGCCAAGTCCACCGACCGCTACTTCGGGTTCGGCACCGACAACGACCTGGAGCGGGTGTCGAACTACCTGATCGTGAAGCACGCCGCCTTCCCGGTGGCGGCTCCAGCGGGCGAACCCCACCGGCCCGACCCGGCCCGCCCGCTCCCCGCTGCCAAGGTGCTGGGCGGGGCCCGCGGCCGGGCCCGGGCGTTCCGGCCCGACTCCATCGTGAACATCTCGGCCATGAGCTTCGGATCGCTCAGCGGGGCCGCCATCACCGCCCTCAACCGGGGGGCGGCCCTCGCCGGATGCCTGCACACCACCGGGGAGGGCGGCGTGTCGCCGTACCATCGCGAGGGGGGCGACCTGGTGTGGCAGGTGGGCACCGGCTACTTCGGCTGCCGTGAAGCCGACGGGTCCTTCAGCCTGCCCCGCCTGGTGGACCGGGTGGCCGAGGTGCCCGCCATCCGGGCCATCGAGCTCAAGCTCAGCCAGGGGGCCAAGCCCGGCCTGGGCGGCATGCTCCCCGGCGCCAAGGTCACCCCCGAGATCGCCGCCATCCGCGGCGTGCCGGTCGGGGTCGACTGCAAGAGCCCGTCGGCCCACACCGCGTTCTCCGACGTGGACGGGCTGCTCGACCTGGTGGAGTCGATCGCGGAGGCCACCGGGCTACCGGTGGGCATCAAGTCGGCGGTGGGGGAGGACGCGTTCTGGGAGGACCTGGCCACCCGCATGGCCGTCACCGACCGGGGCGTGGACTTCATCACCATCGACGGGGGCGAGGGGGGCACGGGCGCCGCCCCGCTCGTGTTCAGCGACCACGTGGCGTTGCCCTTCAAGTGGGCCTTCCCACGCGTCTACCGCCGCTTCCACGAGGCCGGCCTGGCCGACGACATCGTGTGGATCGGATCGGGAAAGCTCGGTATCCCCGAGAACGCCCTGCTCGCCCTGGCGCTCGGGTGCGATCTGGTGAACGTGGGCCGTACGGCCATGTTCTCCATCGGCTGCATCCAGGCCCAGCGGTGCCACACCGGCCACTGCCCCACCGGCGTCGCCACCCAGTCGCCGTGGTTGCAGCGGGGCCTCGACCCCACCGACAAGTCGGTGCGGTGCGCCGGCTACCTGGCCACCGTGCGCTTCGAGCTGCTCACCCTGGCCCGGGCCTGCGGGGTGGTGCACCCGGCCCTGGTGCCGCTGAGCGCCCTGGAGCTGCTCGACGACGGTTACTCGACGGTGCCGCTCCAGGACCTGTTCGGGTACGACCCGGGGATGGGCCTGCCCGGCCCGGCCCACCGGGCCGCCATCACCGAGATCATGGCCACGCTGGGGCACCCCGCCGGCTGAGTCCACCACCGGTGGTTCTCGGGTCGCCCGTGCCGGTTGTCACCCGTCGGGTCGTTCTGACCGGCGCCGGATCCGGGTAGCGGATGGGTACACCCCATCCCAAGGAGATCACCTGATGAGCGACAACGACACCGGACCCAAGGCTGGCATCAGCGGCATCGTCGAAGATGTCAAGGGCAAGGTCAAGGAGGTGGCGGGGACCGTCACCGGCAAGCAGCACCTCGAGGAAGAGGGCCGGGCCCAGCAGGACAAGGCCGCCGCCGACCGCGACGTGGCCCGCAAGGAGGCCGAGGCCGAGAAGTCCCGCGCCGAGGCCGAGGTGGCCGAGGCCAAGCAGCGCGCCGCCCAGCACGCCGACTGACACCGGTTTCCGCGATGGGCCGACCCCCCGGGGTCGGCCCATCGGCGCGCCTGGGCTGTCACCAGCTCCCGTCAGCAGTACGGGTGGGCGAGCAGCAGGGCGAAGTCCTGGGCTGCGTCCACGAACACCTCGTCGACCACGAAGCCGTGGGTCCACAGCTCCTTGGTCATGCCGTCGACGGTGAACTTGGCGCTGATCTCGGTGCGGAGGCCCTCGCCGGCCCCGAACCGCAGCGGCTCGGACAGACCGGGCACGGTGACCACCTGGCTCGTGTGGGCCAGCAACCGCATCTCGATCCAGCGCTGGTGGGGGTCCCACAGCGCCACGTGATCGAAGGCGTCGGGGTCGAAGTCGGCGCCCAGCTCGCGGTTGAGCACCCGCAGAGCATTGCGGTTGAACTCGGCGGTCACCCCGCTGGCGTCGTCGTAGGCCGCCACCAGCCGATCGGGGTCCTTCTCCAAGTCGATGCCCAGCAGCAGCCGGTCGTGGTGCTCCATGGCGCAGTCCAGGTCGGGGAGGAACCGGCGCCGCTCCGAAGGGGCGAGGTTGCCGATGGTGGAGCCCAGGAAGGCGACCAACCGGGAGCCACCGTCGGGGATGGTCGGCAGGTGCTGGTGGAAGTCGCCGACCACACCGTGCACCGCGAGGCCCGGGTAGCGGTCGGTGAGGCGGTGGGCCGCGTCGCGGAGCGTCTCCTCGCTCACGTCGAAGGGGATGTAGCGGCGGAGGGTGCCGGCCCGGGCCATGGCGTCGAGGAGCAGGGTCGTCTTCGTGGAGGTGCCCGAGCCCAGCTCCACCAGGGCGTCGGCGCCCCACGCCACGATCTCGTCGGCGTGGGCTTCGAGCAGGCTGCGCTCGGTGCGGGTCGGGTAGTACTCGGGCAACCGGGTGATGGCGTCGAACAGGCGGCTGCCGTGCTCGTCGTAGAACCAGACCGGGTCCACGAACGGGGGATCGGCGGCCAGGGTGCGCCGGGCCCGTTGGGCTCGGCGGACCTGCCAGTCGTCGGCGTCGAGGTGCACGTCGATCACGGGTGCCGTCACGGTCCGTCGACCCCCCGGGCCAGGCGCAGCCCCGAGAACGCCCAACGGGCCGCCGGGGGGAAGAAGTTGCGGTAGGTGGCCCGCACGTGGCCGGCCGGGGTGGCGCAGGAGCCGCCGCGGAGCACGTGTTGGTTCACCATGAACTTGCCGTTGTACTCGCCCACCGCGCCGGGCGCGGTGCGGAAGCCCGGGTAGGGCAGGTAGGCGCTGGCCGTCCACTCCCACACGTCGCCGTAGAGCTGCCCCACCTGCGGACCCCGGGGATCCGGGGCGGCGGCCTCGGCGGCCTGCGGGTGGAGCCGGCCCTGGTCGGAGCCGAGGTCGAGCAGGTTCCCGGCGGGTGGCTCGGCGGCGGCCACCGCCTCCCACTCGGCCTCGGTGGGGAGGCGGGCGCCGGCCCACCGGGCGATGGCGTCGGCCTCGTAGTAGCTGACGTGCACCACCGGCTCGGCGGGGTCGACCGGTCGTCGACCCGAGAGGGTGAACACCGACCACTGGTCTCCCGGTTCGGGCTTCCAGTACAGCGGTGCGTCCCACCCGCCGGCCGTGGCCGTGGCCCAGCCGTCGGAGAGCCACAGGTCCGGACGCTGGTACCCGTCGTCGGCCATGAACGCCAGGACCTCCCCGCAGGTCACCGGCCGGGTGGCCAGGGCGAACGGGGCGAGGTGCACGCAGTGGCGGGGACGTTCGTTGTCGAAGGCGAACCCCGGTCCGGCATGGCCCAGTTCGGCGGGACCGCCCGGGTGCTCGAACCACGACGGGGCCCCGGCTGCAACAGCGGTGCCAACCGTGGCGGTGGGGTCCGGTACCGGCGTGCGGTCGACGCGGTACGCGGGATCCAACACGTTGGCGGCCAGCACGTGCTTGATGTCCATGAGGGCCAGCTCCTGGTGCTGCTGCTCGTGGTGCAACCCCAGTTCCACCAGGTCGAGCACCGCGGGTGGCAGCGGTGTGGGACCGGCCAGCAGGTCGAGCACGGCCCGGTCGACGTGGCGGCGGTAGGCCCCCACCTCCTCGATCCCCGGACGGGTGATCACCCCCCGCTCGGCGCGGGGGTGTCGGGCGCCCACGGCGTCGTAGTAGCTGTTGAACAGGTACCGGTACGCCGGGTGGCAGGGGGCGTAGCCGGGCAGGTGGGGCCCGACCACGAACTCCTCGAAGAACCAGGTGGTGTGGGCCCGGTGCCACTTGGTGGGGCTCACGTCGGGCATGGACTGGGCGGTCTGGTCCTCGGCGGACAGGGGCTCAGCGATGGCCTCGGTGAGGCCTCGGACCTCGACGAACCGGTTGGCGAGGTCGGCGAGGTCGGCGGGCTCGGGCTGCATCGTCGGTCGGCGCTCCGGGTCAGCCGCCCATGGCGGCGGCGGCCCGGCGGGCCATCTCCTCGGGGTCGACGTCTTCGATGTGGCAGGCGATGCTCCAGCGGTGGCCCCACGGGTCCACGATGGCGCCCATGCGGTCGCCGTAGAACTCGTCCTCGGGCTCGCGCACCCCGGTGGCTCCCGCCGCCAGCGCGGCGGCGTACACGGCATCGACGTCGGCCACGTAGATGCTGAGCATCACCGGTGAGCCACCGATGGTGGCCGGGCTCAGGCTGTGGGCTTCGGGCCACTCGTCGGCCAGCATCAGCAGCGAGCTCCCGAGCACCAGCTCGGCGTGGCCGATGCGTCCATCGGGGGCGGTCATCACATCGCCCCGACGGCTGAAGCCGAAGACGTCGCAGTAGAAGTCCATGGCGGCGGCGGCACCGTCGACGGAGAGGTACGGCGAGAGCATGGGGTAGCCGGCGGGCACGGGATCGGTCATGGTGCGCTCCAGGATGGGGGGGATGAGGTCAGTTCACTCCCGATCGGGCGAACTGTCCACGCCGTCGGGTGGGGTGCGGCGCTCCTGGCTCGACGCGCCCACCGTGTCTGCCACCACCGCACCGCGGGCGCCCAGGGGCCGGTCGGGTCCGGTGGTGGTGTCGCGGGCCGTCTGGTGCTCCATCTCGGCGTTCCCCTCGGCCCCCACCAGCACGGCCAGCGAGCTGAGGTGCAGCCACAACAGCAGCACCACCACCCCGCCGAGGGGGCCGTAGGTCTCGTCGAAGGAGCCCGCCACCGCGGCGTACAGGGCGAACCCGGCCGAGGCGGCCAGCCAGATGACGGTGGCCACCAACGAGCCCGGCGTGACCCAGCGCCACCGGGCCGGCGCCCGGTCCGGCCCGAATCGGTAGAGGGCGCTGAACCCCACCAGTACCAGGGCGGCGAGCAGCGGCCAACGGAGCACCCCGGCCACCAGCACCCCGGTCTCACGGATGCCCAGCAGGCCGCACACTGCGGGCAGGGCGGCGATGAGCCCCACGCTGACCACCAGGGCCGCGGTGGCCGCGATGGTGAGCAGCAGGGCCCGCCCCCGCAGGCGGAGGAAGGTACGGGTCTCACGCTGGTCGTAGGTGAGGCTCAGGGCCGACATCATCCACCGCATCCCCGACGAGGCGGTCCACAGTGCGGTGGCCAGCGCCAGCGCGGCCCCCGCCCCGAGCGCACCCGATGAGGAGGCGGCGATCCGTTCCACCTGCTCCACCAGCAGGTCGCCGGCCTGGGCGGGCAGGGCCTCGGACAGCGAGGCCATCTGGTCGGCCACCTCGGCGGGGTCGGCCACCAACCCGTAGGTGGCGATCACGGCCGCCATCGCCGGCACGAGCGAGATCAGGGCGTAGAAGGCCACGCCGGCGGCGAGCAGCGGCACGTTGTCATCGCGGGATTCGGTCACCACGCGGCGGCCCACGTCGATCCACGCCCGGCGGGGGAACTGGCGGGGATGGTCGGCCTGACGGCCGCGGCCCGGTTCCCGGGCCCGACGTTCGTCGACCGAGCGTTCGTGGGTGATGATCATCACCCTGTCACCTACCCTCCTCGGGCCGGGCCATGCCCCTGGCACCGAAGTGGGGTGCAGGCACGGTCAGGGGGCTGTAAGCAAAGGCGTCCCACCGAACCACCCGGGCCGGCCGCCGGCCCCGACCACGAGGAGCGAGATGGACCGACGGGCCTTCCTGCAACGGGCCATCGCGGCCGGCGCCGGGGGCGCCGTGCTGCCCCACCTGGCCATGGCCACCGCCGGTGCCCAGACCGCCACCCCCGGCGAGAGCCCCTACGGGCCGCTCGCCACCGAGCCCGACGAGAACGGCCTGCTGCTCCCGGAGGGCTTCACGTCACGCGCCGTGGCCGTAGCGGGCGAGCCGGTGGCCGGCACCGGCTACGCCTGGCACGCCTTCCCCGACGGCGGGGCCACCTTCCCCACCGACGACGGCGGCTGGATCCACGTGTGCAACAGCGAGGTCTTCTCGTTCATGGCGCCCGACGCCGGGGGGGTGAGCGCGGTCCGCTACGACAAGGACGGCGAGATCGTCGACGCCTACCGGATCCTCGAGGGCAGCAACTCCAACTGCGCCGGCGGCCCCACCCCGTGGGGCACGTGGCTGTCGGGCGAGGAGAACTTCGAGGAGAAGGGCCGGGTGTGGGAGTGCGATCCCACCGGCGAGAAGGACGCCGTGGCCCACGAGGCCATGGGCCTGTTCGCCCACGAGGCGGTGGCGGTCGACGAGGCCACCGAGACGCTCTACCTCACCCAGGACCACCCCACCGGGCTGTTCTACCGCTACACGCCCACGGCCTACCCCGACCTGTCCGCCGGGCTCCTGGAGGCGGCCACCGTGGCCGCCGACGGCGCCGTGACGTGGACCGAGGTCCCCGACCCGTCGGGTGCCAGTGCGCCCACCCGGGAGCAGGTGCCCGGGGCCACGCCCTTCAACGGGGGTGAGGGCTGCTGGTCCCACGAGGGCATCGTGTACTTCACCACCAAGGGCGACCATTCGGTGCACGCCATCGACATCGCGGCCCAGCAGCACACGCTCATCTGGAAGGGCGACCCCGACGGCCTCGGCGTCGAGGGCGCGGTGTTGTCCGGCGTCGACAACATCACCGTCGACGCCGGCACCGGCGACCTCTACGTGGCCGAAGACGGGGGGAACATGGAGGTGGTGATGATCACCACCGAGGGCGACGTGGCCCCCTTCGTGCGGATCACCGGGGCGGAGCACGAGGGCTCCGAGGTCACCGGGCCGTGCTTCAACCCCGACCGCACCCGCCTGTACTTCTCCAGCCAGCGCGGCCCCACCCCCAAGACGCTGGCCGAGATCGTGCCCGCCATGGACAACGACTCCGCGGCCGGCGGTATCACCTACGAGGTCACCGGCCCGTTCCGGGGTCGGGCCACCGGCGGAGAGGCCGGCGGGTCCACCACCGTCCCCGCGCCCACCACCACCCTCGCCAACGCCGCCGACAACCCGGCGTCGGGCGACGGTGGGAGCGACGACGACAGCGGATCGAACACCGGCCTGCTGGTGGGCGGGGCCGTGGTCGTGGCCGCCGCCGTGGCCGGCGGCGCGGTGGCCCTCCGCCGCCGCGGCGCCGCAGGATCGTCCACTGCCGGGCCCGACCCCACCGAGTCCGGCGACCAGGGCTGAGCGGCGCCGGGGCTGCTCGGTGGTGGGGCTGCTCAGCGGTGGGCTACTCGGCGGTGGGGCCGGTGAAGTGGGGGTCCCGGCGCTCGCCGTGGGAGGCCAGGCCCTCGCGGGCGTCGGGGCCGCCGAAGCCCACCATCTCGTAGGCCAGGCTGGCGTCGAACAGACCCGACTGGGCCCGGTACCAGTTGTTCAGCGTCTGCTTCGTCCAGCGGATCGCCTGTTGGGCGCCGCCCGCCAGTTGCACCGCCACGGCCAGGGCCCGGTCCTGCACCTGGTCGTCGTCGACGCAGATGGAGACCAGCCCGATGCGCTCGGCCTCCTCGCCCGAGAGCGGATCGCAGGTGAGCAGGTAGTACTTGGCCTTGGCCATGCCGCACAGCAGCGGCCAGCAGATGGCGGCGTGGTCGCCGGCGGCCACGCCCAGCCGGGTGTGGCCGTCGATGATCTTGGCCGTGCGGCCCACCACCGACACGTCGGCCAGGAGGCCGGCCACCAGGCCGGCGCCCACGGCCGGGCCGTGTATCGCCGACACGATGGGCTTGGAGCAGTTGATGACGTTGAACACCAGGTCCCGCGCCTCGCGCATGACCCGCAGGCGGCTGGCGTAGTCGTCGAGGATCTGGTCGATCAGCTCGAAGCTGCCGCCCGCCGAGAACCCCTTGCCGGCGCCGCGCAGCAGGGCCACGTTCGTGTCGGGATCGCGGTCGACGGTCTGCCACACGTCGGCGAGCTGGCCGTGGGCGGCGAGGCTCACGGCGTTCAGCCCCGGCGCGTCGAGCGTGATGCGCAGGACCCCGGGAGCGGGCCGGTCGAAGGTGAGCTCGTCGAAGGCCGCGTAGCGGTCCAGCCCGGCGGGCGCGGGGTCGGTCGAGGTGGGCGTGGTCACGGGTGCTCCTGGGTTCAGTCGGCGAGCGACTGGTAGGCGGCGAACACCAGCAGGGCGCCGCGGAAGTCGCCCAGCAGGGCATCGGCCATGCGGTTCATGGCGTAGGAGATGGTGAGGCCGCGGTCCACGTCGATGACCGCCAGGCTCCCGCCCCAGCCGCCCCAGAAGCAGGTCCGCTCACCGGTGCCCAGCGGCACCGTCTCGTTGGGGAGCCCGAAGCCGGTGCCCATGCGCATCTTGGTGCCGAACACCAGGTCGATGTCGTGGTGCTGCTCCACGAAGATCCGCGCCACGCCCTCTTCCGACAGCAGTCGTACGCCGTCGACGGCGCCGCCACAGGCCAAGGCGCTGTGCACGCGGCCGATGGCCCGGGCGTTGCCGATGCCGCCGGCCGCGGGGATCTCCGACGCCCGCCAGGCGCGGGTGTTCGGCTCGGCACCCGTGACCGGGCAGCTCCGCAGGGCCCGCACGGGCAGCGACCTCGGATCGGCTCCGGGCACATCGTCGAGGGTCCGGCCCGGGGGCACGATGGGGGCGTAGCGGTGGTCCTCCGACGCGGGCAGCCCGATGTGGAAGTCGGCCCCGAGCGGCCCGGCCACCTCCTCACGGAAGAACGTGCCGATCGAGCGCCCGGTGACGCGCCGCACCACCTCGCCTTCGAGGAAGCCCTGGGTGAGGGCGTGGTAGCCCGACGCCGTGCCCGGTTCCCACCACAGCGGTCCCTCGGCCAGCACCCGCGTGGCCTTGTCCCAGTCGTAGAGGTCGACCGGGCTGATGCCGGGATCCCAGCCCACCACCCCCGCGGTGTGGCCGAGCACGTGGGCCATGGTCACACCGCCCTTGCCGTTGGCCGCGAACTCCGGCCAGTGCTCGGCGATCGGGGCGTCCAGATCGAGCTCGCCCCTGTCGGCCAGCATGAGCACGCAGGTGGCGGCCATGGTCTTGGTGGTGGACCAGACGTTGGTGATCGAGTCGCGTTCCCACGGCGTGCCCTCCCCGTCGGCGTCGCCCCCCCACAGGTCCACCACCGGCTCGCCGTGGAGGGTCACGGCCACGCTGGCGCCCCGTTCCAGGCCCTCGGTGAAGCCGGTGGCGAAGCGCTCGCGCACCGGGGCGAAGTCGTCTCGGCAGAAGCCGTGGATCTCGGTCATGGGTGGTTCCTTCCCCTTGGTCCCCCTGGACGGCGGGACCCTACCGGTCGGACGGGGATCAGTCCTCGGCGGTGGGGCGGCGACCGCGGACCACCACGGCACCGATCACGGCGGCCACCACCACCAGGGCGATCACCATCGGCACCACCGGCACGGCGGTGTCGTCGCCGTCCTCGTCCACGGCGGAGCCGTCGGCCGTGACCGGCTCGATCCCGACGGTGGCGTCGGTTTGGTCGGTGGTCACGGTGGCTTCGGTACCGTCGTCGGTCGCCGTGGGCTCGGTGGTGGTCTCGGAACCAGGGTCGGTGGTGGACGCGGCGGGGTTGTCGACGTCCACGATGGCGGTGAGCTGGTCTCGGCCGGGGGCATCGGGCGGCACGTCGTCGATGGACGTGGCCGGTTCGGACCCGGCGGCCAGCACCAGCACCCTCGGTGCCGGATAGTCGCTTGCGGGGCCGCCGTCGATCCACGACAGCTCCTCGCCGTTCTCGCACACCTGCACCGAGGGGAACAGCAGCAGTTCGCCGACCTCGTCGGGGGCGGTGAAGGTGACCGGGAACGCGCCGTGCTCCTCGTCGGGGAGCGAGCCGCCGGTCCACTCCAGCACGGTGTTGCCCCGGCCGTCGGCTTCGGCGGTGGCGGTCCAGCCCTCGACCGCTCCGGCGGTGGCCCCCTCCACCGGGGCCTGGATGGCCACCTCCACGGTGGGCGACCCGTCGCAGCCGTGCATGGGACGTAGGGAGAGCGTGGTCTCGGAGCCTGCCGGGACGGCCACGAGCTCGGCCTCGGTGTGGGCGGCGGCAGGCGACGGGGCCAGTAGCGCCAGGGCGGCGACGGCAGCGATGGAGGTGGCGCCGGCGAGGGCGCGGAGACGGCTGGTCATGGTCGGTCATGCTGCCACGGGACAGGCCGTGGCACGCCGCACGGATCGGTCAGTCGAACGGCGCGGCTGCGTCGAGGAGGGCGGTGACCTCCGTCGCCGGCATGGCCTTGGCGAACAGCCAGCCCTGTCCGTACTCGCAGCCCAGCTCCATCAGCACGCGGAGCTGGGCCTTGGACTCGATGCCCTCCGCGGTGACGGTGAGCCCGAGGGTCTGGGCGAGCGAGATGATGGCGGCCACGATGGCCACGTCGTCGCTGGAGCGGCCCAGCCCGTCGACGAACGACCGGTCGATCTTGAGGACGTGCATGGACAGGCGCTTGAGGTAGCTGAGCGAGGAGTAGCCGGTGCCGAAGTCGTCGATGGCCAGCTGCAGGCCCAGCCCGGCCAGCTTGCCCAGCACCTCGAGCGACAGGTCGGCGTCGGCCATCACGGCCGTCTCGGTGAGCTCCAGGCACAAGAACCCGGGGTCGGCGCCGGAGGCTTCGATCATGGCGACCAGGTCGTCGACCACGTCGGGGTGGTTCAGCTGCTTGGCCGACACGTTGACGCGCATCAACGGCCAGCGTCCGGCGGCCTGCCACTCGGCCAGCTGGCGACAGGCCTCGGCGAACACCCACCGGCCCAGCTCCACGATCAGCCCGCTGTCCTCGGCGATGGGCACGAACTCGGCCGCCGACAACAGCCCCTCGTCGGGGTGGTTCCACCGAACCAGTGCCTCCACCCCGTGGATGGAGCGGGTGGGCAGGTGCAGCTCGGGCTGGTAGTGCAGTTCCAGGTCGCCGTTGCGGACCGCCTGGCGCAGCGCGGACTCCAGGCGAAAGCGACGACTGAGCAGGTCGGCCAGGGCGCGGTCATAGGTCTCCACCCGGTCGCGGCCCAGGTCCTTGGCGCGGAACATGGCGGCGTCGGCCTGGCTGAGCAGCTCCTCGGGCCCGGCTCCGGGGTAGGCCACGGCCAGGCCGCCGCTGGCGGTGAGCGCGCACTCGCGGTCGCCGAGCAGGAACGGCTCGTCGAACACCGCCATCACCTGGTTGGCCCGCTCGCGGAAGCGGTCCGGGTCGTCGCCTTCGAGCACGAAGAGCGTGGCCCCGATGCAGAGGGGACCCAGCAGCGGGCCGTATCCAGCTTCGTCGATGCCGCCGTAGACCAGCATGCTGCGGAGTGTAACGAAGGGCGTCGCGAAATCGGCGGACTCGTCGCCCGCGCGGCCCTTCTCCCGCAGCAGCGGGAGAAGGTGGCCCGAAGGGCCGGATGAGGGCCCAGACGGGTGCCGAGATGGTGGCCCCCAGGAGGCCAGACGAAC
>DAIMFV010000092.1:0-12719 GCA_036724365.1 Acidimicrobiales bacterium
CGTTGGAGCGGTAGCGGGTCAGTTCCTGAACGCCAGTGCGTTCTGGAAAACCGAAGACATCAGGCTGGTTGTGGCCTTCTCTGTAGCCCCCTCCCCCCCCCCCGCTCCCTGCACCGCCCGCGGCCTTACCTACACGCCCGCGAATACCATCACCGGCACGGCGGGCCCGTCGGGGGTGCGGGAGGGGTAGGCGGTGGGGGGGCCGTCGTCGGCCACCACCCGCCGCTCCTTGCGGTAGAGGGCGTAGCCGGCGTCGGCGGTGGCGTGGGGTTCCCACGCCTGGTCGGTGTCGCTCACGGGGCGCCTCTCCGTCGATGGTGCGTCGGGTGGATCTTCGCAGGTGCGCCCTCGGGAGCCGTAGCCCGGTCGATCGGGGCCTCGCCCGGCGAGGTGTCCGGCGGGGGTCGGCAGGCCGCGCGCCGTGCTGGACAAGGGCCCGAAGCGGCATCGGTCACAACTTCCGCTTGCGCAAACGGCTCCTAGCGGCGAAGATCACACCTATGTAATTCCAAACGTGGTATTGGCCACCGGAAACCCGGTGGGCGGGCCACGCCGAAGCAGGTGACCGATCGTACGAGCGGCCCAGCCGTCCGGGACGACCCAGGGGAACGCCATGCACAACACATCTGATGAGCTCGAGACCAAGGGTTGGCAGGATCTCGCCAACTGCCTCGGCGTCGACCCCGATCTGTTCTTCCCGGAGCGGGGAGCCAGCACGCGTGAGGCCAAGGAGGTGTGCCGCGGGTGCGTGGTGCGCGAGGACTGCCTCGAGTACGCCCTGGCCAACGGTGAGAAGTTCGGGATCTGGGGCGGGTTGAGCGAGCGGGAGCGCCGCCGCATCCGCCGCCAGCGTTCGTCGGCCCGTCGAGCCGCCGTGGAGGGTGAGGCGGCCGACGGCGTCGGCGCCTGACTCACCCGCCCCGGCGCGCCAGTCGGGCCTCGATCGTCCGGTCCTCGTCCAGGTCGAGCTCGGTCCAGCGCTCCCGGGGCACCGCGTCGAGCACGGCCCGGGGCACCAGCCCCACCAACTCGCACCCCGCCACCGGTACCAGAGCGGCCACGCGGTCGGTCGCCGGGGCCGGCCCCAACTCGTGCGGGGCCACGAGGTTCATCGACACCTGCACCCGTTCACCCACCTGGAGCCCCAGGGCCCGTAGGTGCGGGCCCCGAACCGCAGCGGCCACCTCGCGCGCCCGGGCCAGGTCGGGCTGGGCGAGCCACACGTTGTAGGCCACCAGCACCGGCCGGGCGCCCACGGCCACGGCGCCGGCCCGGGGATCGGGTCTCGCCGGCCCGGTGGTGGGGGTGAGCGTGGTGAACGCGCCACGCCGTACGTCGGGCAGCGACCGCTCGGGCCCGTAGGCGAAGCAGGGCAGGGCCAGCTCAGCGGCGGCCCAGCGGCAGAACCGGTCCCGGGCGGCCACGGCATCGTCGAGCGTCGCGTCGCCGAGGGGCACGAAGGGCACGACGTCCACCACGCCGATGCGCGGGTGCACCCCGGCGTGGTGGCGGAGATCGAGCCGGTGCAAGGCCTCCGCCGTCACGGCTCGGGGCGCCGTCTCACCCACCAGCGTCAGCACGCTGCGGTTGTGGTGGGCATCGGTGTGGACGTCGAGCAGGTCTGGTCCGGCCCGATCGGCGATGGCCGCCACCGTCTGCAGGTCCACGCCCTCGCTGATGTTCACCACGCACTCCAGCACCGGTGCAGCATCCCAGACGGGACCCGCGCGCGGCGCGGACGCGCGCCGACGGTGTGCGGGCCGGTGGGTTCCGGTAGCGTGGCGCGCATGGGTCCAGAATGGATTGTGGTACTCGTCGTCGTCCTGCTGCTCTTCGGTAGCAGCCAGCTCCCCAAACTCGCCCGGTCGCTCGGCCAGGCGCAGAAGGAGTTCAAGCAGGGCATGGACGAAGGCGGGAAGGCCGACGGCACCGACGGCACCGAAACCAAGGCCTGAGCCCGGCCCCACCGGGCCCGTGCCCACAGCCGAGGCCTGAGCGCCCGTGCACCCCATCGAGCGCCTGCGCCACGTGGCCCGGGCCGATGGCGCGCCCGCCGAAGACGTGGTCCACGCCGCCGCCGCATCGCTCGCCGGCTTCGCCGCGGACCCCATCTCGCTCGTCACCGCGTCCCGGCGCCTGATCGAGCGCCATCCCGCCAACGGTGCCCTGTGGTCGTTGTGCGCGCGGGTGGTGACGGCCCCGGATCCGGCCGACGAGGCGTGGCGGTGCCTCGACCAGTTCGTGGCCGACCCCACGGTGGGTGAACTGGGCCACTCGCTCCCCGAGGGGGCCAGCGTGGTCGTGGTGGGTGGTCCGCACCGACTGGTCCCCGCGTTCGCGTCGCGTGGCGATGTCCGCGTCACCGCCGTCGACCTGGAGGGTGACGCCTACGGGTTCGAGCGGGCCCTCGACCGCCACGAGGTGGCGGTCACGTCCGTCGATGCCGCCCTGCTGGGTGCCGCCGCGGCCGGGGCCGACCTGGTGGTGCTCGATGGTGTGGCCGTCGGGCCCGACGTGGCGTTGGCCGCCCCGGGGTCGTGGCCGGTGGCCGCGGTGGCCACCACGGAGGGGGTCCCGGTGTGGCTGGTGGCCGGTTGGGGCCGCACGCTGCCGCCCGCGCTCTGGCCGGCGGTGCGTCGTCGATCGGAGCCGGCGCAGGGGGTCGAGGCGGTGCCGCTCGCCCGGGTGCACCGGCTGGTGGGGCCGGGCGGTCCCGAGCCGGTGGCCGACGGCCTGGGCCGGGTCGACGCGCCGGCCGCGCCCGAGCTGTCTCGCTGACCCGTCGGGGGCGCCCCAGGGCGTACGGTTTGGCGCCATGAGCCGCCGCGAGCTGATCCGGATGACCCCCGATGAGGTCGACACGTTCCTCCAGGGCCGCCACACGCTGAACGTGGCCACCCACAACCACGACGGCACCATCCACCTGGTGGCCATGTGGTACGGCTTCCTGCACGGCGATCTGGCGTTCGAGACCTTCGAGAAGAGCCAGAAGGTGCAGAACCTCCGGCGAGATCCGCGCATCACCGTGCTGGTGGAGGACGGCGACCAGTACGAGAACCTGCGGGGCGTGGAGCTGGTGGGGCGGGCCGAGATCATCGATGACCACGAGACGATCATGGACGTGGCCCGGGGCGTGTTGCAGCGCTACCACGACCTGGCTCCCGAAGACATCGACGGCGCCGCCGAGTTCATGGTGCGCAAGCGGGTGGGGGTGCGGATCCACACCGAGAAGGTGGTGTCCTGGGACCACCGCAAGCTCGCCGGAGGCTACTGAGCGGTGGACGGTGGGTCGCTGTGCAAGTCCTGCGGGGCCATCCTGCCGCTGCCCGACATGGACGGCCACGCCGCCTGCCTGTCGTGCGGTCGCAACCACCGGATCGCCACCCCTGACCCCCAACCGGCGCCCACACCGCCCCGCTCCGAACGGTTCGATCCCACCGGGGCCGGTGACGACGGCGTGCCGTGGACGCCCGACCTCACCATCTCGGTGGCCAAGGTGCCGAAACGCACCCGCACCGCGTCGGGCCTCGGGTGCCTGCTGTCGGTGTTGCTCCTGATCGGCGGCATCTCGGCGGCGATCGTGGTGTTCGCCCGGTCGGTGTCCACCGATGTGAAGGAGTCCCTGGATCGAGCCTTCGACGTCGACGTGTCGAGGCTCACCCTCGGCAGCGGCGCGGTGCTGGAGCTCGATGCCGCTGGTGCCGACGGCAAGGTGGTCGACGGCGCCAGTGCGGTCACCGAGGTGGCCGCGGTGGTCTACGACCCCCAGGAGAATGCGCGCTTCGTGGCCCGACTTCCCCTAACGCAGGGGCGCGACACGCCCGATCCGGTGTGGTCCAGCGATCTGTTCCCCACCAACGTGTACGACGCGTCGCTCGCCCAGATCGGCGACACGGTGCTGCTCGGCGTGGCCGACGAGGTGTGGGCGCTCGACGCCGCCACCGGCGCCCGGTCGTGGACCGCGCCCCTCCCCGACAAGGTCAGCGCGGGCTGCGCCACCTGCTTCGCGGTGTTCGACGACACCCTGGTGGTGGTCACCGAGGACGACCAGGTGCACGCCTACGGCACCGCGTCGGCCACCCCCCGCTGGACCCGGCGCCTGGAGTCCCCGTCGGCGCGGGTGGTGGAGTCCGACGCCGGCGTGGTCGTCAGCGACCAGGACCCGGCCAAGCCCGGCACGCAGCTCATCACCGTGCTGGACCCCGCCTCGGGTGCCCCCCGATCGGCGCTCAGCCCCACCTGCCCTGGCCGTGACGGCGGGTTCCCGACCACCATGAACTTCGCCGACAGCGTCCTCGCCGTACCCGGTTCGCCCGACCTGGTGGGCAGCATCTCCTTCGGCGGCACCTGCCTGGTGCGCTGGGACGGCACCACCGGCCAGGTCCGCTGGACGACCACGGCCGAGGCCGGCGGCTCCCTCGACGACGACGACGCCCTGATCACCGCAGACCGCCTGTTCGCGCCCACCGCCGACGGCGCCATGCTGTCGGTCGACCTGGCCACCGGCGGGTCCACTCGCCTGGCGCTCCCACCCGACGTGACCGCGGTCCCCGTCGCGGTGAGCGGGTCGCTGCTGGTTGCGGAGACCACGACCACCCGGGGCACCACCCGCGGCGGGTTGGCCGCCTGGGACCTGGGCACCGGCCAGGCCGTGTGGCAGAGCGCCATGCCCGACGGGAGCAAGCCGTTCTCGGACCGGCTGGCCGGCTCGTCGGAGTCGCTGTTCCCCGACAGCCCGCTCTCCACCGTGGTCGCCGTGGGTACCGAGCTCCGCCTCGCCACCTTCTCGGGCGACACCTACACGGCGTCACTGCGCACCATCGACCCCGCCACCGGGGCCCTGGGCGAGCCGCGGTCGTGGTCGTTCGGCGACGGCCCCGGCATCCCGTCGCTCCGCCTGCACCGGGTCACCCCCGAGGGCATGTTGATCACTGCCGACAGCGGGTTGTTGTTCCTGCCGTTCGCGGCCGATGCCCAACCGGTCGGCTGGCCCGGCCCCGCCTGACGCCCGGCTGACGACCGACCTCCGGGCCGGTACGGTGACCCCATGGGTGAGATGGTGGAGTTCCCGAGCAACGGTCACGGTGCCAGCGGCTACCTGGCGGTCCCGCCGTCGGGATCCGGTCCCGGCCTGATCGTGATCCAGGAGTGGTGGGGCCTGGTGCCGCACATCACCGACGTGGTGGACCGCTTCGCGGCGGCCGGGTTCGTGGCCCTGGCGCCCGACCTGTACCACGGCGAGCAGACCACCGAGCCCGACGAGGCCGGCAAGCTCATGATGGCCCTCAACCTGGAGCGGGCCGCCCGGGACCTGGGTGGCGCCATCGCCCACCTCCGGTCGCTGTCGGCGGTCACCGGCGACCGGGTGGGCGTCACCGGCTTCTGCATGGGTGGTGGGCTCACCCTCGTGGCCGCCTGCGCCTTCCCCGACGCCGTCGGTGCCGCCGTGCCCTGGTACGGGCTGATCCCGTGGCCCGACGCCGAGCCGGACTGGACCCGCCTCGAGGCGCCGGTGCTGGGCCACTACGCGGCAAACGACGGGTTCTTCGGCCCCGACGCGGCGCGGGCCCTGGAGCAGCGCCTCCGAGACCTGGGCAAGACCGTCGACCTCCGGATCCACCCCGGGGTGGGGCACGCCTTCTTCAACGACGCCCGGCCCGAGGTCTACGACCCGGAGACCGCGGCGCAGGCGTGGGCGGACACGGTGGCCTTCCTGCACGACCACCTCGGCTGACGACGGTGGCCTCAGCCGTGGCCGCCGCGGTCCCCGAGGTGTCGGGCCCCGAGCCGGTCGCCCGCTACCTGGAGACGGGGCTGCGGCTCGGTCGCCACCTCGACGGGCTGGTCGACGCCTACTACGGCCCGGCCGATCTGGCCGACCGGGTGGCATCCGAACCGCAGCGGCCGCTGCCCGCCCTCGTGGCCGACCTGCGGGTGTTGGTGGCCGACCTCGATGCGGGCGACGGCGACCTCGACATCGCCCGCCGCCGTTGGCTGCGGGCGCAGACCATCGGGCTTCACACCGCGGCCCGACAGCTGGCCGGTGAGACCGTGGCGTTCGTCGACGAGGTGGAGTCCTGCTACGGCGTCCGGCCCGAGTTCGTGGACCACGAGGTCCTGGCCGAGGCCCACCGTCGCCTCGAGGCGGTCCTGCCGGGGTCGGGGTCGCTCGCCGAGCGCTACGACGCCTGGCGGACCAGCCACCTCCTGTCGCCCGAGCAGCTGACGGCGGCCGTCCACACCCTGGCCGACGCGTTCCGGGAGCGCACCCGGATCGCGTTCGGGCTACCCGAGGGTGAGCAGGTCGTGTTCGAGCTGGTGACCGACCAGCCGTGGTCCGGCTTCAACTACTACGAGGGCGATCTGCGCAGCCGGGTGGCGATCAACACCGACCTGCCGGTGGCCTCCACCGCGATCGGTCACCTGGTGGCGCACGAGGCCTACCCCGGCCACCACACCGAGCACTGCCGCAAGGAGGTGGGGCTGGTCCGTCGACGCCACCAGCTCGAGGAGTCGATCTTCCTGGTGGGCACGCCGCAGTGCCTCCTGGCCGAGGGCCTCGCCGATCTGGCGCTCGAGGCCCTCCTCGGCTCCGGCCACGAGCCCGTGCTCGCCGACCTGCTGCACCCGCTCGGCATCCGCTACGACACCGAGGTGGTGGCCGCGGTGGCGTCGGCGGGCGAGGCGCTCTCGGCCGTTCGGGGCAACGCCGCCCTGCTGCTCCACGATCGTCGGCGGCCCGAGGACGAGGCGGTGGCCGAGCTCGAACGGTGGGGCCTGCTGTCGCACGAGCGGGCGGTGAAGTCGATCGCCTTCCTGACCCACCCCACCTGGCGGGCCTACATCTTCTGCTACACCGCGGGGTTGCCGCTGTGTCGGAGGTTCGTGGGCGGTGATCCGGCCCGGTTCGAGCGGCTGCTCGACGAGCAGTTGGTGCCGGCCGACCTGTCGGCCTGACGAACCGGCGTGAGGCCAGCCTGGCGATCTCCAGGACCACGTCGACCCACGCCCGCCGGGGGGCCCGGGTGTGGAAGGCTGGCTGACCGGTGCTATGGTCCGAGTGATTACTCGGTTTCGAGGGGGCGGAAGGACATCGTGTCATGAGCAGCTATCCGTACCGCGACCGGTTCCCGGTCAACCGCACCTTCCCCGAGCACGGTCGCGACCGTGACGACGTGCTGGCCGAGATGACCCAGCTCGCCAAGGAAGAGGACCAGGCCTGGGAGACCGGCCGGGTCTCGGGCACCATGTACTGCGGCGATCACGACCACTACGCCTTCATGAACGAGGTGTTCGGGCTGTACGCCCACGTGAACATCCTCCAGCGAGACATCTGCCCCAGCGCCACCCGCTACGAGGGCGAGGTGCTGGCCATGGCCCTCGACCTGTTCAACGCCGATGCGATCACCGACGGCGAGCCCGCCGGCCTGGTCACCAGCGGCGGCACCGGCAGCATCACCCACGCCATCCTCGCCTACCGGGAGAAGGCCGCCCAGGAGCGCGGCGTCACCCGGCCCAACTTCATCAAGCCCGAGACCGGCCACCCGGCGTTCGACAAGGCCTGCCACCTGTTCGGCATCGAGGTCCGCCGGGCCCCCGTCGATCCCGTCACCACCAAGGCCGACGTGGCGTGGATGCGGGCCAACATCGACGACCAGACCATCGGGATGATGGGCTCGGCGTGCAACTACGGCTACGGCACCATCGATCCCATCGAGGAGCTCTCCGACCTGGCGGTGGAGACCGGTGTGCCCCTGCACGTCGACGGCTGCCTGGGCGGCTTCATCCTGCCGTTCGGCCAGGAGCTGGGCCTCGACATCCCCGTCTTCGACTTCCGCCTCCCCGGCGTCACCAGCATCTCGGCCGACACCCACAAGTACGGCTACGCCTTCAAGGGCACGTCCACCGTGTTGTTCCGCGACAAGTCGTGGCGCAACGCCCAGTACTTCTTCCTCACCGACTGGACCGGGGGCAAGTACTGCTCGCCCGGCATGGACGGTTCCCGGTCGGGCGGCCTGCTGGCCGCCACCTGGGCCGCCATGGTCCAGCTCGGCAAGGAGGGGTACCGCGCCTACGCCTCGGCGATCTTCGAGACGTCCAAGGCCATGCAGGACGCGGTGCGCAGCCATCCCGAGCTGCGGCTCCTGGGTGACCCCAGCTTCTTGTTCAGCTTCACCAGCGACGAGTTCGACATCTACCACGTGAACGACCACATGCGGCCCAAGGGCTGGCGCTTCAACGGCCAGCAGTACCCCAACGCCCTGCACATGGCCGTCACCCGCCCCCAGACCCAGCCCGGCGTGGCCGAGGCGTTCACCGCCGACCTGGCCGAGGCGGTGGCCTACGCCCGCGAGAAGGGCCACGAGCCGGCTTCGTCGGGTGCGGTGTACGGCGGGGTCGCCGGCGGCATGAACGACGAGGCCGACGAGTTCATCCGCATGTTCATGGCGCAGATGATGGACGAGCAGCAGACGGTCCCCCCCGTCTGACCCGTCCGGGTCAGCCCTGTCGTGCGTGGCCCAGACGACCACCGCCTGCTCGCCGCCGAGCGGGTGCTCGACCGGCTGGTGGCGGCCCGCCCGCTGTCGTCGCGGGGCTCGGCGCACTACGCCACCGAGATCGTCCGGGACGGCGCCGCCCTGGTGGTCCGCCGTGGGCCCGTGCTCGTGCGGGTCCGCCCCAGCACCGAACAGAGCAGGGCCACGGCCCGGCGCGAGGTGCGGGTGGCCAGCCTCCTCGATTCGCTCGGGGTGCCGGTGACCCCGTTGGTGGAGCCGGCCGATCAGCCCTGGGCGGTCGCCGGCGACGTGGTCACGGCCTGGAGCTGGGTGGAGCGGTCCACCCCCACCGATGCCTTCGACCTCGGACTCCTGGCCCGCACCCTGCGCGAGCGGACCGTGGTCGCCGCCGGTTCCGTCCCCGTGTTCGACCCCCTGGCCGCGGTGGTCGACGCCGTGGCCGGTCTGCCCGCCGACGATCCCGAGGCGGGCTTCGTGCGCGGGCGGGCCCGGGAGCTGGTCGAGCCCTACCGGTCGGCGGTCGCCGACGATCCCCTCGGCCGGTCCGTGGTGCACGGCGACCTCCACCGGGGCAACGTGGTCGACGGTCCCGGAGGGCCGCTGCTCACCGACCTCGAACTGGCCGGAGAGGGCGGGGCATCGTTCGACGCCGCCCCGTCGGTGGTGGCGGGGACGCGCTACGGCGCCGACCCCGCCGATCTCGATCTGTTCCTCGCCGGCTTCGCCTTCGACCCCCGTCCGTGGTCGGGGTTCGCCACCTACCAGGCCGTGTACGAGCTGTGGGTCACCGCCTGGGCGGTGGGTGTCCGCCACCGCGAGCCGGCCTGGGCCGCGGAGGCCACGCGTCGGGTGCAGACCCTGCGCGACGGGGCCGCCCACACCTGGCGCCTGCACTGACTCGCCTGCACTGACTCGCCTGCGCTGACGGGTCTGCCCGCCCGGAGGCGCGGCCGTCCCGCGGCAGGTGGCGTGGCACCATGGATCCCATGGGGAGCCTCAAGCTGCCGCGCCGCCGCGCCGCCGTCGTCATCGCCGTCGCCGCCCTCGCCGCGGCCACCACCGCCTGCAAACCGCCTCCGCCGGCGGCGGGCTCGGTGCTCATCGGGTGCGACCGGGCCGGTGAGCGGGTCCAGGTCACGGTGTCGTCGCACCTCGACCCGTCGTGCACCTACACCGCCGGGCTCGACATCCGCGCGTCCGACGTCACGCTCGATTGCCAGGGCGCGCTGATCCAGAGCGCGCCGGGTGCCGGTGGTCGGGGGATCCTCGTGAGCACGCCGATCGACGTGCCGCTCCACGACGTCACCGTGCGCAACTGCACGGTGTCGGGCTTCTTGAACTCGCTGCGCGTGACCCGAGACGGGTTCCGCACCCTGCCCGAGGGCGCCGAGTACGAGAACGGTCTGGCGAACATCGTGGTCGAGCGCTCCACGTTCCGCGACTCTCGCGGCGTCGGCGTGTTCGTCGACGGCTACGTCGAGGGCGTGACGCTGCAGAACAACACCGTCACCGCCACCGGCAGCAGCGGCATCTACCTCGAGACCGGCTCGCGGCGCACCCGGGTCCAGGGGAACCACATCGTGGGCAACGGGTTCCGCGAGAACGGCCCCGGCGGTCAGTTGACCACCTTCGCCGGCACCGACTTCTGGTTCTGGGGCGTCGGCCGGGAGGGCATCTCGGTCGACGGCTCCTACGAGAACGAGATCGTGGGCAACGTGATCGAGCGGAACTCGGCGGGTGGCATCTTCCTCTACAAGAACTGCGGCGAGTACCCGGACCGTCCGTCCTACTTCGAGCGGCGCTTCCCGTCAGACCGCAACCTGATCGAGGGCAACGTCATCGTCGACGAGACCACCGGGATATGGGTCGGCTCCCGCATGGGTGAGAACACCCTGCCCATGGACTGCACCGACCCCGCCTACGTGGACGAACCGCTCCGTCGGGTGGTGCACGACTTCGCTTCGGACAACACGGTGCGGTCCAACGTCATCGCCGACACCACGTACGGCATCCGGGTGGAGGACGACGGCAACCGCATCGAGGCCAACCGGTTCGTCGCCGACGCCCCGGGGCGCCACGCGGTGATCATCGGCACGCCGCTGCGGACCACGGTCCTCGGGCTCCCCGTGACCGGCACCGTGCTCATCGACAACCAGGCCGAACTGGCCGGCAACGACTTCCCGTACCGCTGGGTCACCGGACACGCCGGTACCACGGCCGTGGGGAACACGGCCCACGGCCAGCCCGTCGAGCTGTGCCAAGGCGTCGAGCCCCCCCGGTCGCCGTTGATCTTCGTGATCGCGGTGGCCCTGGCCGGCCCGGGCGGCACACCGCCCGCCACCACGCCCGACCTCACGTTCCCGGTGCTCGGCGAGCTCGCCGACTGTGGCGCCTGACCCGGTCGGCGATCTCGCCGACTGTGGCGTCTGACCGGGCTCACCCGGCGGTAGCCGAGATCAGGCGGAGGCCTCGGCCACCAGGCGGCGGGCGATCACCTTCAGGCACAGGGTCTCGTCGGCGCCCTCGAAGATGCTGAGCACCCGGGCGTCGACGAAGTAGCGGCTCACGTCGTACTCCTCGGCGTATCCCATGCCGCCGTGGATCTGCATGGCCTCGCGGGTGACCCACTCGGCGGCCTTGCACACGTAGGCCTTGATCATCGACGCCTCGGCCGTGCCCTCGCCCTTGGCCATCAGCCGGGCCACCACGTAGGAGAACTGGCGCGACGCCTGGATGAGCACGGCCATGCGGCCGAGCTTGGCCTGGGTGAGCTGGTACTCGGCGATGGGCTGGCCGAAGACCTTGCGATCGAGGGCGTACTGGCGGGCGGCCTCGTAGGCGGCCTGCATCACGCCCAGGGCGCGGGCCGCCGTCTGGAGCCGGCCGTTCTCGAACCCGGCCATCTGGTAGTAGAAGCCGCGGCCCATGCCGCCCTCGAGCCCGATCAGGTTCTCGGCGGGCACGAACCAGTCCTGGAAGGACAGCTCGTAGGAGTGCATGCCGCGGTAGCCGATGGTGTCGATCGGCCGGCCCTCCATCTTGCCGCCGCCCGGGGCACCGTCCTCGGCGGCCTGGACCAGCTCGAAGCCGTGGCTGTCGCCCCGTTCCTTGGGGGCGATGAACATGGACAGGCCCCGGTGGCCGAGCGACTTGTCGGGATCGGTGCGGGCCAGCAGGAGCAGCACGTCGGCGCGGGCGCCGAGGGTGCACCAGGTCTTCACCCCGTTGATCAGCCACCCGCCCTCGGTGGGGGTGGCTGAGACGGTGACCCCGGCCACGTCGGAGCCGAAGTCGGGCTCGGTGACCGCCACCGCGTTCATGACCTCGGTGGTGGCGAGCTTGGGCAGCCACTCCTGCTTCTGCTCCTCGGTGCCACCGGCCATGAGGGCCCGGGCGAGGATCTCGGGGCGGGTGATCAGCGAGCCGCCGGCCCCCAGCGAGCCGCGTGACAGCTCCTCGGTGGCCACCACCATGGCGATGTACTCGCCCTCGCCACCCTCGCCGTAGCCGCCGTACTCGGTGGGGATGGAGAGGCCGAACGCGCCCATCTCCGCCAGGCCCGAGATGATGTCTTCGGGGATGTCGCCGTTGCTGCGGTGGATGTGCTCGGCGATCGGCTTGAGCTTCTCCTCGGCGAAGCGGCGGAAGGTGTCCTGGACCATCTCGAAGTCGTCGTCGAGGTGGCGGGGCCCGGGGTCGGCGATGCCGGCCAGGAACTCCGGGGCCCGGTAGGTGCCCACGAAGGCCCGGGTGCCGTCGAAGGCGCCCGGCTCCACGCCCCAGTCGTCCTCGCGGCCGAAGACCTTGCCGGCGAGCTCGCCGACGGCATCGGCCACGAAGGCGCAGGTGATGCGGCCCTCGAGGTCGCCCTTGGCGCCGTAGTCCAGCAGCCCCTCGGCGGTGGCCACGGCGGCGGCGGCGTGGGCCAGGTCGTAGGCGAGGACCTGGTGGTCGTCGATCGAGCCGGCCGCGGCCAGGCGCCGGGTGGCGGCGTCGACCACTCCGGAGGCGATGTCGATGACGGTGGCGGCGGCGGCGAGATCGGGAGCGCTCATGGCGCCCGATCGTACCGACGGGTGCCGGGGTTGCTCACATCAGCCGGCCCGTCGGATCAGCCGTAGATCAGTCGTCGTATCAGTCGTCGTATCAGTCGTCGTGTCAGGACGTGGCGGCGTCGGCATCGTGCTGTTGGAGCCACAC
>DAIMFV010000093.1:0-3194 GCA_036724365.1 Acidimicrobiales bacterium
TCCTCGTTGGTCTCGTTGAAGTCGCTCCAGACCGGCCACTCGCCGGTGACCTCGGCGCGGGCCCCGTCGGGGAGGGTGAGCCCGGACACGTGGTCGATGAGCTCGCCCGCCGCCTCGGGCAGGTCGGCGTCCACCGTCGCCTCGAGGGCGACGGGGACCATGGCGGTCCGTCCGTCCTGGGAGATCATCCCGGCCTCGGCGGGCTGGGCCAGGGGATCCACGACCGTCTCGGCCCCGGGCGCCCCCTGGAGGTCGGCCACCAGTTGCTGGAGGCCGGCGGGATCGTCGGCGATGGGCGTGTCCTGGTGGAACACCACCACGGCGGCCTCGGCGCCCAGTTCGGGGAAGTCGCGTCGCAGTTCGTCGCGCACGGCCACGGCGGTGGAGCCCTGGGCCTCCCAGCCGGCGCCGGAGAGGGCGCTGGTGAGGGTGACGGCGAGCGGGGCGGCGGCCACGGTGACCACCAGCCAGGTCACGATCGCCCACCGGCGGTGGGTGCCGGAGAAGCGACCCAGTCGTGCGAACCACGGCTCCTTGTGGGCACCGTCGTGGCTGTCGCCCGGTGTCGGTGACGGCGGGGGGCCGGCCACGTCGGGTCGGTCACTGGTCATGGTCATGCTGGGCAGCCTCTTGTCTCGTCGGCCTGGTCTCGGCACGGGCACAGGTACCCCTGGGGGTATGGGTGGATACCCTACGGGGTATGACGACGCGATGCAACCCGAGGCGCGGACCTTGGTCCCTGGCGGGCGTCGGGGGGCTCTGGCACCGTTCGGGTGGGAGGTCGCGCCCGCATGGTGCGGCCCCGAGGAGGGGTGATGGTCGACCAGGACTACGAGGGGCTGAGCGACGAAGGCCGGCAACTCGACGACCGCCTCCGGAACACGGTGGCCGATCTGACCGGCGCGCCGGTGCGTCGCGGGCGGCGCAGCGGCCCGGGGAGGGTCGGGTTCGCCCTGGCGATCTTCGCGGTCTTCGTGGCCGTGCTCATCGGGGCGTTGCTGACGCGGTCCGACGACGACAGGGCGATCGTCGAGACCGCTCCCACCCCGGTGCCGGCCGGGGGCCTGGTGCCCACCCCCGTCCCGTCGCAGTCGTCCGGGTCGTCCGAGCCGGGCCCGGCGCAGGCCGACTGCGAGGTCGGCGACGTGGTCGAGGTGGTCGCCGAGGTCACCCGCACCCTCCCGGGGAGCCACGACACCACCACCTACCAGGGGCGGGTCACCTTCACGAACACCGGCGACGAGCCCGTGCACCTCATCCACGACAAGTGGCTCTACACCGGACCGACCGGCATGGACGACCGCGGCTGGTACGGGGGGCCGTACCTGCTGGAGCCGGGCGAGACGCGGGAGGAGCTCGTGAACATCGGGGGTTCCGAGGAGCGTGGGTACACCTGGGGGATGGTCACCGAGGTCGCGGTGTTCGGTGGTTCCAACGAGTGCCTCACCGAGTACCTGGAGCTGGGCGACGCCGGCTACGACGCCATCGCCCGACCGGTGGCCAACCCCTTCCCCGTGGCCCTGCCGGCGGCCTGATCCCTGATCCGGTTGCCGGGCTTGCTAGAACGTGTTCTACTTTTCGGAAGGGGAGCGTCGGGCGTCGTGCCCGGCCGTACCCCGTGGAGGACCGCACCGTGACCGTGACCGACGAGCCCCAGACCGGTAGCGACGCCGGCACCGACGAGCGGTACACGGTCATCTCCAGCGACTGCCACGCCGGGGGCAGCCACGCCGCCTACCGGGAGTACCTGGACCCGCAGTTCCACGACGACTTCGACGCCTGGCGGGGGAAGTACAAGAACCCCTACAAGGACCTGGGCGACAACCGGCGGCTGCGCAACTGGGACAACGAGATGCGCAACAGCCAACAGGAGAGCGACGGTGTGGTGGGCGAGGTGGTGTTCCCCAACACCGTGCCGCCGTTCTTCCCGAGCTTCGTGCTGTTCGCCAAGCCGCCCAAGGCCCACGAGTACGAGCACCGGCGGGCCGGGGTGCACGCCCACAACCGGTGGCTGGTGGACTTCTGCGCCGAGTTCCCCGAGCGGCGGGCCGGGGTGGGTCAGATCTTCCTCAACGACGTCGACGATGCCATCGAGGACGTGAAGTGGATCAAGGAGCACGGGCTGCGCGGCGGCCTCCTGCTACCCAACATCGCCCCCGACGTGGACTGGGTGAAGCCGCTCTACGACCGCTGCTACGACCCGCTGTGGGAGGTGATCCAGGACCTCGAGGTCCCGGTCAACGTGCACAGCGGCACCGGCAACCCCGACTACGGGCCCTACCCCGTGTCCATGCTCCTCTACATCAACGAGGTGCTCTTCTACAGCCAGCGCCCGTTCGTGCAGTTCGTGCTGTCGGGGATCTTCGAGCGGTTCCCGCGCCTCAAGTTCGTGATGACCGAGGCCGGCTGCGCCTGGGTGCCCCCGCTGCTCGAGCGCATGGACGACGTCATCCGCGGCATCCGCGGCACCGGGGCCACCGGCGAGATCCGCTACGGCGACGACCACGTGCTCCCGCGCGATGCGTCGGAGTACTTCGCCCAGAACTGCTGGATGGGCGTGAGCATGGCCAAGCCCGAGGACATCGCCGCCCGCCACCAGATCGGCCTCGACCGCTTCATGTGGGGCAGCGACTACCCCCACGACGAGGGCACCCACCCCTACACCCACGAGCACCTGCGGGCCCGCTTCCACGACGTGCCGGTGGACGAGGTCCGCATGATGCTGGGCGGGAACGCGGCGAAGCTCTACGACTTCGACCTGGACGCCCTGGCCCCGCTCGCCTCACGGGTGGGGCCCCGGGTGGCCGACGTGGCCAGCCCGGTGGACCACGAGCCCGAGAAGGTGCTCGAGCGGCTGTCGGGCGACATGGACGCCCGCGCCATCAAGTAGCGGCGACTCGGCGGGCGGCCACGAACGTGAAGGGCTGTTCGGCGCCCCACGGGGTGACGTGCACGTCTCGGCGGGCCGCCACCACGTCGAAGTCGGGGAGCAGGTCGGCGAGCTCGTCGGGGCCGTAGCGGGCCACGGGTAGTCCCGAACAGGTCTCGGGTCCGTCGGGGGCGAAGGTGGCCAGGATCACCGCGCCGGTGGGCACCGCCTCGGTGAGCGTGGCCAGGTAGGCGGCGCGGTCGTCGGGGTCGGTGAGGAAGTGGAACACGGCACGGTCGTGCCAGAGGTCGTAGCGCCGTTCCGG
>DAIMFV010000093.1:3204-9002 GCA_036724365.1 Acidimicrobiales bacterium
CCCTCGCGGGACCCCGGTACAGCGGGCAGCCGGGACGCCCTACCATTGCCCGTTGTGAAGCGGATCTTCCTCGGTGTCACGGGCGCGTCCGGCGCCCCGTACGCGTCGGCGGCGCTGCGCGCCCTCACGGCGGCCGGCTGCGACGTGGGGCTGTGCGTGAGCCGGTCCGGCGCCCACGTGAGCACGTCGGAGACGGCCCACTCCACCTTGGCGGCGTCGCCGACTCGGTCGCGAGCCAGGTCGAGGGCGACCGGCGAGATGTCGAGCACGGTCAGGTCCACGTAGCCGTGGGTCACCAGCCGGTCGACCAGGGCCGATGCACCGCCCCCCACGTCGATCACGGCGGCGTCGCGGCGGACGCCCAGGGCGTCGAACAGGGCGAGCGAGGTGTGCGGCTCGGACTGGAACCAGCTCACGTCCTCGGCGCCGCGCTCGGTGTAGGTGGCGTCCCAGTGGTCGGCCCGGTCACCAGGCGCGCTCACCGCGTGACCTCGATGCCCGTGGTGTGGTCGGCCCGGGCCGGGATGGGATCGGCCTGGCGGGCGTGGTCACCGGTGACGGGGCCGGGGGCCGGCAGGGCACAGGTGCCGCCGAACCGCGCCGGGAAGCGCCGCTCGAGCGCTACGAAACCCAGCACGGCGACGATGGCGGCCACCCAGCCGATGGCCTCACTGCCGGCGAAGCTGGCGGTGAGGGAGCCGACGCCGAAGGCGATCAACAGGTAGCGGGACGCGCTGCACATCATGGGCCCCATCCTGCCGCGTGGTTCGCCCGGGGCGTCACGACGCAGCCGACTCGGCCAGCTGGGCCTCCATGCGGGCTCGCACGTCGTCCATGTCGAGGCTCTGCACCTGGGCGATGAGGTCCTCGAGGGCGGCGGCGGGGAGGGCACCGGCCTGGGAGAACACCAGGATGCCGTCGCGGAACACCATCAGGGTGGGGATCGACATGATCCCGGCCACGCCGGCGAGCTGGGCTTCGGCTTCGGTGTCGACCTTGGCGAAGGTGAGGTCGGGGTGGGTGGCGGCGGCTGCCTCGAAGATCGGGGCGAACATGCGGCACGGGCCGCACCACGACGCCCACCAGTCCACGAGCACGATGCCGTCGCGCTCCACGGTGTCTCGGAAGGTCTCGGCGGTCAGCTCGACGGTCGATGCGGTGGACGATTCGGTGGACATGGCGGGTTCCTCGGTTCGGGGTGCCGGTTGGTACCCCCTAGGGTATCAGTCCCCCCAGGGGTATGCAACGGCCTGGTTCGCGAGGGTCATCTGGTTCGCGAGGGTCGCCGGTGGTGCCGTAGGGTTCGGGCCGGAGTGCCGGGAAGTCTGGTCGGCGATGCATGTTCCCTCGTCGACCCCTCAGGGGCCCTGTTCCCGTGCACCTCCCCAGCCACCACCCGCAACCGGGCGCCAGCCGTCGGCGGTCCGCGTGCTGACCGCGCTGGTGGCGTTGCACGCCGTGGTCGGCGTGGGCGTCCTGGCCGCGTCGCGCCCGCTCGGGCGCCGGGCGTTCCTGGTGGCCGGCCTCGCCCCGCTCGCCGTGGTGGCGTGGGGCGCCACCCAGGTCGGGCGGGTGCTCGACGGCGAGGTGGTCACGGCCACCACCGCCTGGGCCCCGCGGCTGGGACTCAGCCTGGATCTGCGCCTCGACGGGTTCGCCCTGTTGATGCTCGTCCTGGTGGCGGGCGTGGGCGCCCTGGTCTTCGGCTACGGCTGGTCGTACTTCGAGGCATCGGCCCGCGCCGGGCGGGCGGCCGGGCTGCTGGTGCTGTTCGCCGGCTCCATGCTCGGCCTCGTCCTCGCCGACAACCTGCTCCTGCTGTACCTGTGCTGGGAGCTCACCTCGGTCACCTCGTACCTCTTGATCGGCCTCGACGACCGGGAGCCCGGGGCCCGGGCCGCGGCCTTGCACGCGTTGCTGGTCACCGGCATGGGCGGGTTGGCCATGCTCGGCGGCTTCGTCGTGATCGGGTTCGAGGCCGGCACCTACCGCCTGTCGGACCTGCTGGCGGACCCGCCCTCGGGCACCGTCACCTCGGTGGCGCTCGTGTTCGTGCTGCTCGGCGCCTTCACCAAGTCGGCCCAGTACCCGTTCCACGGGTGGCTGCCGGGCGCCATGGTGGCTCCCACGCCGATCAGCGCCTACCTCCACTCGGCGGCCATGGTGAAGGCCGGCATCTACCTGGTGGCCCGCTTCGCCCCGGCGTTCGCCGAGGCCGGCCCGTGGCGGCCACTCGTGGTCTCGGTGGGCCTGACCACCATGGTGGTGGGCGGCTGGCGGGCGCTCCGGCCGGTGGACCTGAAGCAGGTCCTGGCCTTCGGCACGATCAGCCAGCTCGGCTTCCTCATGGTGCTGTTCGGGCTGGGCCGACCGGAGACCACCGCCGCCGGCTGCGCCCTCCTGCTGGCCCACGCCCTGTTCAAGGCCGCGCTCTTCATGGTGGTGGGTGTGGTCGACCACGGCGTCCACACGCGCGACATCCGACTGCTGCCCCGGCTGGGCCCGACGTGGCGGCCCACCCAGGCGGTGGCGCTGGTGGCGGCGGCGTCCATGGCCGCGGTGCCGCCGCTGGCCGGGTTCGTGGCCAAGGAGCAGGCCTACGGGGCGCTGGTGCACGGCACGGCGGGGGAGCGCGCCGTGTTGGCCGTGATCGTGGCCGGGTCGGCGCTCACGGTGGCCTACAGCCTGCGGTTCGCCCTCGCCCTCGTCCGGCCCGATCTCGTCCGGCCCGATCTCGTCCGGCCGGTGCGCGCGGGTGAGCCCGGGTCGGACGGGCACGCCCCCTCGCCCGCGTTCCTGGCCCCGGCTGCGGCACTGGTGCTGGTCACGGTCGCGTTCGGGCTGTTCCCCCGGCCGTGGTCGCACCTGACCGACGCCGCCGCCAACGCCTTGGACCACCACGCCCACGCCCACCTCGTGCTGTGGCACGGGTTCACCACGCCGCTGGCCCTGTCGGCACTCACCCTCGGGCTGGGCGTGGTCGTGTTCGCCCTGCGCCGGGCCCGGGTGGCGGGCGCGGTGCCCGCCGACACGGTCGCCGCGGTCCGCACGGGTCGCGAGGGCTACGACCGGGTGGTCCGCACCGTGCTGCACGGGGCCGCCCGGATCACCGCCCTCGTGCAGTCGGGCTCCCTGCCGGTGTACGTGGCGGTGATCCTCGCCACCGCGGTGCTGGCCCCCACGGCTGCGCTCCTGGCCGGCTCGTGGTGGCCGGGGTGGCCCGAGCTGGTGGGGTCGCCCGGCCACGTGCCGGTGGCCGTGCTCCTGGTGGTCGGCGGGCTGGCGGCCACCACCGCCCGGCGCCGGTTCGCCGCCGCGCTCCTGCTCGGGGTGGTCGGGTACGGCATGGCCCTCCTGTTCGTGGTGCAGGGCGCTCCCGACCTGGCCCTCACCCAGGTGGCGATCGAGACCCTGTCGGTGGTGGTCTTCCTGCTGGTCCTGCGGATCCTCCCCGACCGCTTCGAACGCACCACCCCCGCGGTGCGGGCCGTGCCCCGCGCCGTGCTGTCGGTGGCCGTGGGCCTCTTCCTCACCACCATGGCCCTGGTGGCCGCCGGGAACCGCACCAGCCCGTCGGTGTCGGCCGAGATGGTGGACCGGGCCCTGCCCGAGGGCCATGGCCACAACGTGGTCAACGTGATCCTGGTGGACATCCGGGGCATGGACACCATGGGGGAGATCACCGTGCTGGTGGCGGCGGCCATCGGCATCGCCGCGCTGGTGCGGGCCGGTCGCCCGCCCCGGCCGGTCCCGCGCTGGACCGGTGGCCGACCCACCGAGCCGGGGGACGACGCGCCGTGAACCACCGCTCGGTCATCTTCGACACCACGGTGCGGGTGGTGTTCGACGCCGCCATCGTGTTGTCGCTGTACCTGCTCTTCGCCGGCCACAACCAGCCGGGTGGCGGGTTCGTGGGTGGACTGGTCGCGGCCGCGGCCCTGGCCCTGCGCTACCTCGCCGGTGGCATCGACGAGGTGCGCCCGCTGCTCCCGGTCCGGCCCTGGACGCTGCTGTCGGCCGGGCTCGCCCTGGCCTCGGGCACGGCCCTCTGGTCGGTCGTCACCGGTCACGCGCCGCTCGACCACGAGGCCTACGGCTTGCATCCCGCCCTGCTGGGCGACGTGAAGGTGACCACCGCGGCCGTGTTCGACGGCGGGGTGTACCTGATCGTCGTCGGCCTGCTGCTCATGGTGCTGGAGGCCCTGGGTGAGGGTGTTGGTGAGGGCGTGGGCACCGGGGACGAGGAGGAGCGTTCGTGAGCGTGCTGCTCCTGGCCGCGGCGGCCGTCCTCTGCTCGTGTGGCACCTGGTTGCTGCTCGACCGGCACCTGAGCCGCGTGGTCATCGGCATCGGCCTGCTCGGTCACGGGGTGAACATCCTGCTGGTGCTGTCTGGTGGCGACGGCGGCGCCCCGGCGTTCATCGAGGGCGAGGCCGCCGGTTTCGCCGATCCCCTGCCCCAGGCCATGGTGCTCACCGCCATCGTCATCACCTTCGGCGTGATCGCCTTCCTGTTGGCCATGGCCCATCGGTCGTGGTCGTTCACCGCCGACGACGAGGTGGAGGACGACGTGGAGGACCGGCGCATCGCCGCCGAATCCCACGAGGGGGAGGACGGGTGAACGCGTTGCTCGCCCTGCCGATCCTGTTGCCGCTGTTCGGGGCGGCCCTGTCCATCGGGGCCGGTCGCTCCCGGCTGGCCCAACGCCTCATCGGCGTCGTCACCCTGTCAGCGGTGGCCGTGACCAGCGTGCTGCTCCTCGTCCGGGTGGACGACCAGGGCCCGGTGGCGGGCCACGCCGGTGGGTGGCGGGCGCCAGTGGGCATCACGTTCGTGGCCGACCGGCTGGCCGCCATGATGCTGGTGGTGTCGGTCGTGGTGCTGTTGGCCGTGCTCGTGTTCGCCATCGGCCAGCCCGGTGCCGAGGACGCCCACGTGGGCTTCCATCCCGTCTACCTGGTGCTGGCATCGGGCGTGTCGGCTGCCTTCCTCACCGGCGACCTGTTCAACCTCTTCGTGGCCTTCGAGGTCATGTTGATGGCCAGCTACGTGCTGATCACCCTCGGGGGCCGGGCCGACCAGGTGCGCAGCGGCATGACCTACGTGGTGATCAGCCTGGTGGCGTCCACGCTGTTCCTGGCGTCACTGGCGCTGGTCTACGCCGCCACGGGAACGGTCAACCTGGCCGATCTCGGCCCCAAGATCGCCGCCCTGCCCGATGGGTTCCGCAGTGCCCTCGCCGTGCTGTTGATCGTGGTCTTCGGCATCAAGGCCGCCATCTTCCCGCTGTTCTTCTGGCTCCCCGACAGCTACCCGACGGCGCCCACCCCGGTCACCGCCGTGTTCGCCGGCCTGCTCACCAAGGTGGGCGTGTACGCCATCATCCGCACCCAGACCCTGCTGTTCCCCGAGGGCACCCGGCCCGGCACCCTGCTCCTGGTGGTGGCCGGCCTCACCATGGTGGTGGGCGTGTTCGGTGCCGTGACCCAGCACGACATCAAGCGGATCCTGTCGTTCCACATCGTGAGCCAGATCGGCTACATGATCCTCGGCCTCGCCCTGTTCACGGTGGCCGGCATCGCCGCCGCCATCCTCTTCGTGGTCAACCAGATCGTGCTCAAGAGCACTCTCCTGCTCACCGCCGGCATGGTCGACCACTCCGCGGGCTCGGCCCAGCTCTCCCACATCGGCGGCCTGGCCCGGCGCTTCCCGGTGCTCGGGTGGCTGTTCCTGTTGCCCGCGCTCAGCCTGGCGGGGATCCCGCCCTTCTCGGGGTTCGTGGCCAAGCTGGCCGTGGT
>DAIMFV010000093.1:9012-12679 GCA_036724365.1 Acidimicrobiales bacterium
ACATCGTCGTGCAGACCACGCTGTTCCTGGTGGCCGGCCTGGTGCAGGAGCGCACCGGCACCAACGAACTGGACCGCGTGTCGGGCCTGGCGCGCCTCGAACCGCTCCTCGCCGTCTTGTTCCTGCTCCCCGCGTTGAGCCTGGCGGGGCTGCCGCCGTTCTCGGGGTTCGTGGCCAAGCTGGCGCTGGTGCAGGCCGGCGTCGACGCCGGGTCCTACGCCATCGTGGCCGTGAGCCTGGCCGTGAGCCTGCTCACCCTGTTCTCCATGACCAAGATCTGGGGCAACGCCTTCTGGGGGGCGCCGGCGGTGGACACGGCCGAGGGCCCCCGCCCGCCGCTCCCACCCGCCCGGCGGGCGCTCATGGTGGCGCCCACCGCCGCCCTGGTGGTGGTGAGCCTGGCCATCGCGGTCCTGGCCGGCCCGCTCTACGACCTGTCCGAACGGGCGGCGCAGGACTTGCTGGACCCGTCGGCCTACGTCGAGGCGGTGTTCGAGCCGTGATCCGGGTGATCCGTGCCGTGGCCCTGGTGGCGCTGTGGGTGCTCCTGTGGGGCGACCTCACGGTGGCCAACGTGGCCGGCGGCGTCCTGGTGGCCGGGTTCGTGCTCGTCCTCTTCCCCTCGGGGGCATCGGGGCCGGTGCCGCTGCGGCCGGTGGCCGCGCTGCGGTTCGCGGCCTACTTCGCGGTCCAGGTGGTGCGCTCCAACGTGACCGTGGCGCGGACCGTGATCAGCCCCCGGGGTCGGATCAACCGCGGCATCGTGGCCGTACCGCTCCAGGGGTGCAGCGACGCCGTGGTCACCCTCATCGCCGACGCCATCACCCTCACGCCCGGCACCCTCACGCTGGAGGTGGTGGCCGATCCCCTCACGCTCTACGTGCACGTGCTCGACGGCCGGGACCTGGAGGCGGTGCGGCGCGAGGTGCGGCGCCTCGAGGTGCTGGCCGTCCGGGCCTTCGGTGACGCCGAAGCCCTGGCCGGGCTGGCCGTGGACGACTCGACCGGCTGGCGGATCTCGTGACGACCGCCGCGCTGGTGCTGCTGTGCGTGGGGGGTCTGGGCTTCCTGGCGCGTGCCGTGCGGGGCCCGTCGCTGGCCGACCGGGTGGTGGCCCTCGACGGCCTGGTGGTGACCGTGGTCGCCGCCGTGCTGGTGATCTCCATCCGGCGCGACGTCCGCTGGTTCCTGGACGTGGCCCTGGTGGTCGGGTTCGTCGGGTTCGTGGGGGCGGCGGCCGGCGCCCGGTTCATCGAGCGACGGGGAGGCTGAGTTGCACGTGGTCGACGTGGTGGTGGGTGTCCTCGCCCTGGTCGGTGCCGCGCTGGTGGCGTTGGCCGGGATCGGCGTGGTCCGCCTGGGCGACGTGTACGCCCGCATGCACGCGGCGTCCAAGGCCAGCACCCTCGGTCTGGCTCTGATCGGTGCGGCCGCGGCGCTGGCCATCGACGATGCTGCGGCCAAGGTGGGGCTGGCCGTGCTGTTCACCTTCCTCACCGCGCCCAGCGCCGCCCACCTGGTGGGGCGGGCCGCCCACGGCGCCGAGGGCATCGAACTCGATCTGGAGGGCCCCGACGACCTGCGCGACCTGCTCGACGGCCGACCCCCGACCAGTGGGGATCCGGGGGATCCGAGGGGACCGCGGTAGGTCGTCAGGCCGGGCAGGTCGATGCCGGGAGGGGCTCCCCGCCGAAGCGGTCGGTGAGCCACGCCAGGCCGTCGACGAAGGCGGGTGGAGCGGCCTCGACGTGGCCGCCGCGGGAGACCACCCGGCGCTCCACGGCCTGGCCCAGGCCGCACAGACGGTTGTGCAGCAGCGCGCTGAGGGTGGCGGGCACCACCTGGTCGGTGTCGGAGTGGATGATCAGGATCGGCTCCTCGGTGGCCACGTTGCCCGGGTTGTTGTCGATGGCGAGCTGCTTCCACTCCGTCGACGCCGGGCCATCGGGTCGGATCAGCGGCCCCTCCTGGGTGGTGGCGAACCCGCCCATCACCTCGCGGACGCAGCCGGTGTCGACCGTGTCGAGGGCGTCCACGCCGGCGTCGGTGAGCAGGGTCGACAGGTCGCTGTCCGGGTAGGCCTCGTGCATGCCGGCGATCATCATGAACGCGAAGCCCGAGAGCCCCGGCAGGTTGGGGGCGGCCGCCATGATCACGTCGAGCTCGGTGGCCGGCGCACCGGCGAAGGTGCCCACCACCTCCAGCTCCGGCGCCCAGTCGGCGGACACCTCGTTGGCCCACAGGGCCCCGTGCCCGCCCTGGGAGTAGCCGGCGATGGCGAGCTGGTCGCCCGCGTCGGCGTTGGGCAGCGACCGGGCGGCGAGGATGGCGTCGATGACGCCCCGGCCCTCGCTCGGTCCCACCAGGTAGGGGTGGCGGCCCGGGGTGCCCAGCCCCTCGTAGTCCGACATGGCCACCAGCCACCCGGCCTCCACCGGTCCACCCATGAGCAGCAGCTCGGACCCGGGCTCCTTGGACGGCGCGCACTCGTCGGCGATGCCCGTGGTGCCGTGGGCGATGGTCAACAACCGGCGGCCCTCGGCACCGGCCGGTGCGTCGGGCACCAGTGCGGTGCCCGAGACGGCGATGGGGTCGCCGGCCACCGACTCGGACAGGTAGAGGATCCGGTAGGTGGTGGCGCCCGGGGCCACCGTGGGGGTGACCACCTCGTAGCGCAGGAGGGTGCCGTGCGGTGCGCTCGGCAGGGGATCGGGCACCGCGTAGAAGTCACCCTCCACGTGTTCCTCCGCGACCACCCCGGTGGTGCTGGTGGTCGACGCCTCGGCGGCGGCCGGGTCCGTCGACGGCGTGGAGGTCGTCGATGCCGTGGATGCCTCGGTGTCGCTGCTGCACGACGCCAGGACGGGTGCCGCCAGCAAGAGCGCGGTGAGGGACAGGGTGCGGACGGCGGTGCGGTGGGTCACGAAGGCTCCTGGCAGCGGGGCGCGCTTCCTGCACGCACCGTGCAGAAACCTAGTCGGACGTGGTGGCCGGCTTCGGTCGCGGTGACCGCTTCCGGGGAGGGGTGCGGCCCAGGGCCACCAGGTCGCCGAACGACTCCCGCAGGCAGGCCAACAACACGTCGGGGTCGGGTACGGCCCCGGCGTCGGTGTTCACCCCGATGTGGCAGGTGTCGCGGTACGACATCAAGGTGACGTTGGCCGAGGCGCCGGTGGTGGGGCCGAACGCGTAGAAGCCCAGCACCTCGGCCCCCGACACGAACACCTCCACCGGGAAGCCGGGCACGTTGCTGGCCAGCAGGTCGACGTGCTTGAGCATCCCGCCCACCGCCGCCGACGGCAACAGGTTGAGGATGGCCGCCACCTGGTTGCTGAACACCAGCGACGGCTCGGCGCGCTCGGCCCGGCAGATCGCGCCGATCTCCCGCATCCGGTCTTCGGGGTCGGCCCGGCCCACGGGCACCTCGAAGCGGACCAGGGTGATGTGGTTGCCGCCCTCGTGGTCGTCCTCGGTGCGCAGGCTGATCGGCATGGTCATCCGCAACGTGCCGACCATGGCCCCGTGGCGGTCGTGGTACTCGCGGAAGCCGCCGGCGATGGCGGCCATGAACGCGTCGTTCAGGGTCCCGTCCACCCGTCGCGCCGCGGCCTTGAACGGTTCGAGGGGCACGTCGAACAGGTCGTAGTGCCACTGGAGCCTGCGTTCT
>DAIMFV010000094.1:0-12662 GCA_036724365.1 Acidimicrobiales bacterium
GTGTCGGACGCGGTCGTCGGTGACGGCAACCGCCGGGTCGGTGGCGGCCACCGGCGCCGCCCCGGACGGGACCGCCACGGTGGCGGGCTCGGCGCCGAAGTTCACGGCCACCAACGTCGTCTCGCCGGTCTCCGCGGTCTCACCCTCGACCCCGGAACCGTCCGCCAGGTCGTCGACGCGTTCGTAGACCAGGACGTCGGGGGCCGACGGGTCGGCGGGGCGGAGGCGCAGCGAGCCGCGGTGCAGGCTGGGACGGGCGGCACGCAGGTGGAGCAGGGTGCGGTACAGCTCGAGCATCGAACCGTCGACCCCCTCCTGGGCGGCCACGTTGCGCTCGGTGTGGTTGGGGTGCACCGGGAGCCACGGGACGGCTTGGGGCGTGGTGAACCCGCCGTTGGCGGCGCCGGTCCACTGCATGGGGGTGCGGACCTCGTCGCGGTTGAGGCGCTCGGGCAGGCGCTGGACCAGCGGCTCGGGCACCCACCAGAAGAACGAGCGGGCGATCGGGTCTCGGGCCTCACGAAGGCGCATGGGCGTGTTGGCCATACCGATCTCCTGGCCCTGGTAGATGGTGGGCACCCCCCGCAGCGTGCACAACAGCACGGCCAGGGTGCGGGCCTTGCCGAGGTGGCCGCCCACCCGGTCGATGAGCCGGCTGCGGTCGTGGTTCTCCAGCACGTAGGTGGGCTGCAGCGGTGGCGCGAAGTCCCGCTCGTAGGCCTCGATGCGGGAGCGGAAGAACCCGGCCGTGTAGGTGTAGGCCAGGAAGTCGAACAGGAACACCAACTGCAGGCCGTCGTCGTCGCCCAGGTAGCGGCGCAGCATGGCCGGCGACCCGAACACCTCGCCCAGCAGCACCCGTTCACCACTCCCGCGGCCCGAGGCGTCATCGTCGCCCCCCTCCTCGCGGAACTCGTCGACCACGGCCCGCAGCTCCTTGGCGAAGGCGATGGTGTCGTCGGTGTTCTCGGTGAATGGCCGCTGCCACAGCCGGGTCTGGATGCCGTCGACCCCCGGCTTGAACGGGTTGTCGCGGAACTCGGCGTCCTTCATCACCGACCCGAAGATGTCGAGCCGGAACCCGTCGACCCCGCGCCGCAGCCAGAAGCGCACGGCGTCGAACATGGCCTCCTTGACCTCGGGGTTGCGGTAGTTGAGGTCGGGCTGGAACGGCAGGAAGGTGGCCAGGTACCACTGCTGACGGTCCGGGCACCACTGCCAGGCCGTCTTGACCTCCATGGCCGAGCGCCAGTTGTTCGGGGGGCGGCGACCGTGGCGGCCCCGGCCGTCGCGCCAGACGTACCAGTCGGCCCTGGGGTTGGAGCGGCTGGCCCGGCTCTGCTGGAACCACGGGTGCTGGTCCGACGTGTGGTTCATGACCAGGTCGAGCATGACCTTGAGGCCGCGGGCGTGGGCCTCGTCGATCAGGTGCTGGGCGGTCTCGAGGGTGCCGTACTCCGGCGCCACGTCGCAGTAGTCGGAGATGTCGTAGCCGTAGTCCTCCTGCGGGCTAGCGAAGAAGGGGCTCAGCCAGAGGGTGCCCACGCCCAGGTCCACGACGTGGTCGAGGTGGTCGATCACCCCCTGCAGGTCGCCCAGCCCGTCGCCGTTGGAGTCTGCGAACGACCGCGGGTACACCTGGTAGATGACGGTCGACTTCCACCACGGATCAGCACTCGACATGGCCGCAGCGTACGGCCACCACCGCGGGCGCGACGGAGGGCCGGTCCCTGGGGACCGGCCCTCCGTGTGGGGTGGATCGTGGTCGGCTCAGTGGCCGGCGGCGGTGGCCTCCACGTCGCCGGCCTGGAAGACACCCAGGGCGCCCTTGCCGACGTTGGCGAACTTGTGGGTCACCATCAGGTAGAGCCCGGCCTCGTCGAAGCTGAACTCCACGTAGCCGCCCTGGCTGGGCTGCAGGTCCAGCGCCTGCGAGCCGCCCTGCCGGCCGTCGGGGCTCAGCAACAGCGTGCCCTCCTTGTACACCGTGTCGAAGATGGTGCCCACGATGTGGAAGGCGCTGTTCTCGCTGGGGCCGGCGTCGAGCACCCAGGCCCGGATCCGCTGGTTGGGCTCCACCCGGATCGGGGCGTGCTGGTACTGGTTCACGTAGCCGTTGAAGACCACGGCGTCGTGCTCTTCGTTCTGCATCTTGGCCAGGTCACCGGGCTGGCCCATGGGGCCGGTGTAGAGCTCGGACTGCACGAAGATGAACTCGTGGTCCACCGGAGGCAGGTTGGGCGGGTCGATGACGACGGCACCGAACATGCCGTTGCCGATGTGGTGCAGCGCAGGCGATGTGCCGCAGTGGTACATCCAGATCCCGGCGTGCTTGGCCTCGAACTGGTACACCCGGCTCTCACCGGGCGCGATGTCCTGCATCTCGTCGCTCCAGGCCACCTTGGAGGCGTGGAAGTCCATCGAGTGGTTCATCTTCCCGTTGTTGGTGATGGTGACGGTGAAGATGTCGCCGACCTTGCCCCGCAGCACCGGGCCGGGGAACTGCTCGTTGAAGGTCCACATCTCCTGGGTGACGCCGGGCGCCACCTCCATCACCGTCTCCTCGGCCGACAGGGCGATCTGGTGCTCGGTGCCGCCGGGCGCCGGGGCCAGGGTCGGGTCGAAGGGCTTCCAGTCGGCCGCCGTCTCGGCGGCGAAGTCGATCTCGGCGCCGGTGCCGGCGGCGCTCTCGGTGCCGCCGGACGCCGCCCCGTGGGTCGACGCACCCGAGCCGCCGGTGACGGTGATGTCGGCCTCCATGCCACCATCACGGTGACCGGGGACGGTGCACCAGGCCTGGGTGTCGGCGTCGAGGCCGCTCACCACCAGCGTCTCGGACTGACCGGGATCGAGCAACGCCGTGCCCTGCTCGCCGTTCACCGAGAAGTCGTGGGGCATGGCGCCGTTGTTGGTCACCACGAAGGTGACCTCGGCGTTGGCGGGCACGTCGATCTTGGCCGGCCGGATGAACAGGTCACCCAGCTCCACCTCGACGGTGACGGCGTCGCCCGATGCCGCAGCACCACCACCGTCGCCGGCCTCGGAGATGCCGATGCCCACGGCCACGATGGCGACCACCATGGAGAAGGCGGCGATGGCCACGGCCACCACCAGCCAGTTGTCCCGCTTGTCCTGCGGGTCGCTGGCCCGGGAGCCCGGCGGGGGTGCCGCCGGCGGTGACGGGGGCGTGAGGGTGTCGGTCGACATCGTCGATCCTCCTTGATCGGTGCGGTCGGTGCAGTTCGTCCTGGTGCCACCATTACTTCTGGTCGCTACTGGAAATAGAGTACAAGGTCCCGATCACTCCCAGCGATGGGGTCGGGCGATGGTCGGGCGCATGGGTCCGACTCCCCGGGGCCCTCCGGCGTGGGAGGATCGGCCCGACCAGGAGGACCCGTTGGAACCCACCGTGCCGCCACCCCCCGGCGATGCCCGGCTCACCCCGTTCTTGATGTTCGAAGGCCGGGCCCGGGAGGCCATCGACCTCTACGTCTCGCTGTTCGACGACGGTCGGGTCCTGTCGCTCCGACCCTGGGGGCCCGACGGACCCGGTGCACCCGGCACGGTGGAGCACGCCGAGCTGGTCCTGGCCGGTCAGCGGGTGCTGTGCTTCGACAGCCCGGTCCCCCACGCCTTCGGGTTCACCCCGGCACTGTCGCTCTACGTGGCCTGCCGCGACCGGGCCGAGATCGACCGGCTCTTCGCCGCCCTCGCCGAAGGCGGCGAGGTGTTGATGGCCCTCGACGACCACGGGTTCAGCGACCGGTTCGGCTGGGTGAACGACCGCTTCGGGGTGTCGTGGCAGCTCAACCTCGACCGGGCCGACCCGGACGAGGTCTCCGCCCATGGCTGAGTCGGCGGGCGAGCCGAGGACGCAGGGCGACGGCCCGCGGCAGGTCCACCCCATGGTGGTCCTGCTCGCCGGCTACGGCTGGCGCCTGCTGGTGCTGGGCGCGGTGGTGGTGGCCACCTACTGGGTGCTCGCCGAGCTGTGGGTGCTGGTGCTCACCGTGGTGATCGCGGTGTACCTGGCCCGGGCCCTCGACCCGCCGGTGAGCTGGCTGCGGGCCCGGGGTCTGCCGCCCGCACTGGCCGCGCTCACCGGCCTGGTGGCGTTCTTCGCGGTGGTGACCCTGGTCGGTTGGCTGGTGGTGCCGAGCATGGCCGACGAGTTCAGCGAACTGGGGCCCACGCTCAGCTCGGCCACCGACGACGTGGAGCGGTGGCTGGTGGAGGACGCCCCCTTCGACGTGTCCGAGCAGGACATCGCCGACCTGCGTGACCGGGTGGGCGAAGCGATCAACCAGTCCACCGAGACCTCGGGCGGCAGCCTGGTGTCTGGTGCGGTCGCCGTGGTCGAGGTGCTCACCGGGCTGATCCTGGCGATCGTCACCGCCTTCTTCATCCTCAAGGACGGGCCCCGCTTCCAGCGTTGGTGCACCGACCGCTTCCCGCCGCACCGTCGACCCGAGGTCCGCCGCATGGGCGCCAAGGCCTGGACCACCCTCGGCGGCTACCTCCGGGGCGTGGCCGTGCTGGGCACCTTCGAGGGGATCGTGCTCGGCATCACCATCACCGTGGTCGGCGGCGCCTTGGCGATCCCGGTGGCCATCGTGACCTTCCTGGCCTCGTTCGTACCCATCGTGGGCGCGGTGGTGGCCGGGGTGGTGGCGGTGCTGGTGGCCCTGGCCACGGCCGGGGTGGGCCCGGCGGTGATCGTCGCCGTGGTGGCGATCGTGGTGCAGCAGCTCGACAACGACCTGCTCTCGCCCGTGGTCTACGGCCACACCCTGGAGCTCCACCCGCTCGTGGTGCTGTTCTCGATCGTGGCCGGCGGCGCCCTGTTCGGCATCGCCGGCACCATCCTCGCCGTCCCCCTCACCGCCATGGCCGTCAACGTGCTGGCCGAAGCCCGAGCCACCGAAGCGGCCGAAGCGGCCGAAGCCGCCGTAGCCGCCGAGGACGGCGCCGGCGCCTGATCGAGCTCAGGCGGGCAGGTGGCGGGCCACGATGGTGCGGACGCCCTCGGCGAAGCGGGCCACGTCGTCGGGGGTGGTGGTGAAGCTGGTCATCCAGCGGACCAGCGACTCGGTGAGGTCCCACTCCCAGAAGAACGACCACGCCTGGAGCGGCTCGATGGCGGCGGCGGGCACGCGGGCGAACACCGAGTTCACCTCGGGCGGCCCGGTGAGGGCCACACCGGGGATGCCCGCAGTGGCGGCCGCGAGCTCACGGGCCATGGCGTTGGCGTGAGCCGCGTTGCGCAGCCAGAGATCGCCGTCGAGCAGGGCCAGCGCCTGGGCGGCCACGAACCGGGCCTTGGACGGGAGCTGGCCGGCCTGCTTGCGCACGAAGCGGGCCCGCTCGGCCAGCTCGGGCCGCAGGAACACCACGGTCTCGCCGTACATGGCCCCGTCCTTGGTGAGGCCCACGGTGATCACGTCGACGCCGGTGTCGCGGATCAGGGTCGGTAGGTCGGAGCCGGTGGCCACCAGGGCGTTGGCGATGCGGGCCCCGTCGACGTGCAGCAGCATCCCGGCGCCGTGGGCGGCGTCGGCCAGGGCACCGATCTGGTCGGGCGTGTAGAGGGTGCCCATCTCGGTGGCCTGGGTGATCGACACCAGGGCGGGCTGCACGTGGTGCTCACTGCCCTGCCACTGACGGAAGGGATCGATGGCGTCGGGGGTGAGACGGCCCTCCTGGTGGGGGACGGTGGAGACCTGGGTGCCGGCGAAGCGGGACAGAGCGCCGCACTCGTCGACCACGATGTGGGCGCTGTCGGCGGCGATCACGCCTTCCCACGGGTGGATCACCGAGGCGATGCCCACCACGTTGGCGCCGGTGCCACCCCAGCACGGCAGGCTCACCACCGGGGCGTCGAACCGCTCCCGCCACGCCGCCTCGGCCCGGGCGGTCCACGGGTCGCTGCCGTAGGCCAGGGCCGGCCCGTGGTTGGCGGCGGCCAGGGCGTCGAGCACCTCGGGCGACACCCCGGCGGCGTTGTCGCTGGCGAAGGACCCCTCGGGCGGGGTCGGCAGATCGGGGGAGGGCTCGCTCATGAGGGGTCCTGCACAGTCGAGGGGTCGGGGTCAGGCCTGGAACAGGCCGGTGGTGGTCCAGGTGCGTTCGAGGGCGCCGATGCGGCGGGACGAGTCCCTACGGCGCTGGTCGACGACACCGTTCACCAACAGCGTGGTCAGCGCGGTCAGGCCCACCAGTGAATCGAACGGGCCGGCCGACCGGCAGGCGAACGGCAGCAGGTGCCCGCCCCGCGAGTCCAGCCCCACCGGGAGCGCACCGCTCAGCACCACCGGCAACCCACCGCGGTGCACGGCGTCGCCCTGCACGCGCACGGTGGCCAGCTCGTGGCGGGGCACGTCCATGGACACGAACACGTCGCCCCGCCGCAGACCCCGGGTGAGCGACATGACCCGCATCTCGGACCCGTCGAGCAGGGTCACGCCGTTGCGCACGATCATCAGCTGGTCGGCGAACCGCAGGGCCACGCCGGCGGTCTGGGTGCTGGGCAACACCCAGACCCCACGGTCGGGGTCGGCGAGGAGGTCCACCACCTCGACGAGCGTGGCGGGCTCGATGGCGCCGAGGGTGTCGGCCAGATTGGCCTGCTCCACGGCGAGGAGCGCCTGCACCGGGTCGGCCGCCGGCGCGGCCCGCACCCGCACGGCGTCGGTGTTGAGCCGCACCGACAGCTCGGCCCGCGCCGCCCGGCGGAGGTCGGCGAACCCCTCGTAGCCGAGCGCAGTCGCCAGGCGCACCACCGAGGGCGTGCTGGTGCCCGCCCGTTCGGCCACCGAGGCCACCGTGCCGAAGGCGACCGACTCGGGGTCCACCAACAACAGCTCGGCCACCCGCCCCAGGGCCGGTGACAGCGAGGTGCGGGCCAGCCGGGCCGAGATCGACGCACCCGTCGACGCGGCGGCCTTCGACGCGGTGGACGGGCGAGGGGCCGGCATGTACCGTACATTACATCCTATGACTGATCCGGTACAGACCCCCACCGACGTACCCGACCGCGCCGCACCGATCGTGGTGGTGGAGCTGTTCGAGGCCAAGGTTCCCCTGTCCGCCCTGGCCCGGGGCGCCATGGCCCAGAGCGACAACGGCCTGGGCATGGCCATCCCCACCGAGGAGGCCTGGGAGGCGGCCGACTTCCTCTACTGCCGGCTGGAGGACGCCGACGGCGTGGAGGGCTGGGGCGAGGCCTACGTGTGGCTCCCCGAGACCGGGGTGTCGCAGCGGGAGATGGCCCTGGCCATCCGTGACCACCTGGGCAAGTACGTACTCGGCGCCCGCCCCACCGACGTGCAGGCCCTGGCCGCCCGCATGGACCGCAACGTGGCCCGCAACGAGGTGGCCAAGGGCCTGGTCGACCTGGCCTGCCACGACCTGGCCGCCCGCCAGGTGGGGCGCCCGGTCCACGACCTCATCGGCGGGGCGGTGGTGGACCGCATCCCGTTGTGCGGCCTGCTCCCCCTGCTGGACCCCGAGACCACCGCGGAGCTGGCGGCCGGCTACCAGCGCGGTGGGTATCGCAGCGTGCGCATCAAGCTCGGCACCTCCCCCACCGCCGACCGCGACGTGATCGCCGCCGTGCGGGCCCGCTGCGGCGACGACCTCCGCATCCGGGTCGACTACAACCAGGCCTACACGGCGCCCACCGCGGTCCGGGCCCTTTCGCTCATCGAGCCGTTCGGGATCGACGCCGCCGAGCAGCCCCTCCCGCTCGGCGACCTGGTGGGCATGGTGGAGCTGCAGCGCCGCACCCCGATCCCGGTCTTCCTCCACGAGGGGTTCTTCTCCCTCGCCGACGCCGTGGCGCTGATCGACGCCGGCGGCATGGGGGTCATGGGGATCAACGCCGAGCGGCCCGGCGGGCTCACCGGCGCCCTACGGGCCATCGACTACGCCGCGGCCCGGGGGCTGGGCACGATCATCCACAACCAGCCGCTCGGCATCGGCACCGCGGCCCACGCCCACCTGGCCGCGGCCCGCTACGACCGCCTGGGTCACGACCCCGAGGTGGCGGGCGACGTCATGTTCGAGCAGCACCTCACCACCAGCCGCCTGGCCGTGGAGCACGGCTGTCTGGTGCTGGCCGACGGCCCCGGTTGGGGGGTCACCGTGGACCGCCACGCCCTTGACGACCACCTGATCGCACCGCCCACGGATCTGCGGGCATGACCGCCACCCTCTTCCGGGCCGCCCGGCTGCTGCTCCCCGAGGCCGCCCCGGCCGGCCACGACTCGGTGGCCGTGGTCGACGGCGTGATCCGGGCCGTGGGCCCCGAGGCGGCCTGTCGGGCCGCGCTGCCCGACGACGCCGCCACCGTGGACCTGCCCGGGCTGGTCCTGGCCCCGGGCTTCGCCGACGCCCACGTGCACCCGTTGGTGATGAGCGTGTTCGAGCAGCACCTCCGCTTCGACCACGCCGGCTCCATCGCCGACGTGCTCGACGCCGTGGCCGACCGCCACCGCGCCACCGAGGCGGGCACCGCGGTGGTGGGCTTCCAGGTCGACGACCACCTGCTGGCCGAACGCCGCATGCCCACCGCCGCCGAGCTCGACGCCGTGGCCGGCGACCGACCGGTGGTGCTGGTGCGCTGCGACGGCCACCACGCGGTGGGGTCGTCGGCGGCGCTGGAAGCCGTGGGGCTCCACGTGCCGGGCGCCGAACCGTCCGGCGGCTACGTGGCCAGCGACGACGCCGGCCGTCCCACCGGTCTGGTGGGCGAGAACGCGGTGCCGGTCCTGCTGGGCCTCATGCCCGAGGTGACCATGGAGGCGCTGGAGCGCGGGGCCCGGGACTGGTCGGCCCGGTTGCTGAGCCAGGGCGTCACCGCCCTCTCGGCCATCTGCCAGACCACGCCGGAGGGGCCGTCCGGCGCGGCCGGCGAGCTGGAGGCGGTGGCCTGGTCGGCCATCGCCGCCCACCTCCCGTTCGACCTCCAGACCATCCTCATCGCCCCCGACCTGTCGGTGGTGGGCGACTTCCAGGCCCTCCCGTCGCTGCACGACCCGGCCCGGGGCCGACGGGTCGACGCCGTGAAGCTGTTCATCGACGGCACCCTGGGCGGCGCGTCGGCGTGCATGCACCACCCCTTCACCGACCGGTCCGACACCTCGGGCCTGCGCACCATGTCCGACGACGATGCCTACGCCCGGGTGGAGGCCGCCCACCTGGCCGGCCTCCAGGTGTGCATCCACGCCATCGGCGACCGGGCCAACCGGGCCGCCGCCGACCTCTACGAGCGGGTGCTGCTCGAGCACCCCGGGCCGCCCCGGCACCGGGTGGAGCACGCGTCGGTGCTCGACGAGGCCACCGTGGACTCCTTCGCCCGCAACGACGTCACCTGCGTGGTGCAGCCCATCAGCCTGCGCAGCGAGGCCCACTGGCTGGCTCAGCGCGTGGGCCCCGACCCCCTCCCCCGCACCTACCCGTTCCGCACGCTCCTCGACGCCGGCGTCACCGTGGCCGGGTCGTCCGACGCCCCCATCGAGTCCACCGACGTGCTGGCCGCCATGGCCGCCACCGTCGACCGACGAGGCCTGGCCGACGACCAGGCCCTCACCCCCGCCGAGGCCCTGGGGCTCTACACCACCGGTACCGCCCGGGCCCGCCGCACCGAGGGCCGCACCGGCACCCTCACCCCCGGCGCCCGGGCCGACCTGGTGGCGCTCACCGGCGACCCCGGTTCGAGCGACCCACAGGTTCGGGCCACCTACATCGCCGGCGAACCCGTCTTCCGCCACCCCGACCTCGAACCGACCTGACCAGGACCACCCGTGACCGCCATCGCCCCCCTCACCACCTACCGCACCGCCCGGGCCGACCTGCTCGCAGCGGCCGAGGCCGCGGGCGCCGTGCTCGGCTCCCACGCCCACCCGGGCACCGCACCGGACGGCGGCCCGCTGGCCACCGACGTGGCCCGCTTCGGTGCCCCGCCCGGCCAGGCCGACGAGGTGGTGCTGGTGCTGTCGGGCGTGCACGGGGTGGAGGGCCACGCCGGCAGCGCGCTCCAACGCGACCTGATCGCCAGCGGTCGCCTCGGCGCCCTGCCGGATCGCACCGCGGTGGTGCTGGTGCACGCCGCCAACCCCTTCGGCATGGCGTGGTGGCGGCGGGTCGACGCCGCCAACATCGACGTGAACCGCAACTTCGTGGACTTCACCGACCTGCCCGACAACCCGCTCTACGGCGAGGTGGACCACCTCCTCAACCCCACCGGGCCCACCCTGGACCTGGACGACACCTCGTTCGTGACCGAGCTGTTCGAGTTCTACGGCCGGGTGGGCGACCACGTGGGCATGAAGACGCTGAACGGCGGCCAGTACGACCGGCCCACCGGCGTGCAGTACGGGGGCCAGGAGGCGAGCTGGACCCGCCGCACGCTGGAGGCCATCTGGGCCGAGCACCTGGTGGGCGCCCGGTTCGCCGTGAACCTCGACATCCACACCGGGCTGGGTCCGCTCGGTCGGCTCACGGTGTTCCAGACCGCCGACCCCCACGAGCCGGCGGCCGAACGGGGCCGGGCCTGGTACCCCGACCACCTCTACTGCGCGCCGCGCACCCAGCACGACCCCATCGACCACGGACTGCTCGGGCCGGGGTTCGACTCCTGGGCCGCCAGCCAGGGAACCAGCGAGCCGCTGGAGACGGCCACCTTCGTGGTGGAGTTCGGCACCCTCGACATCGTCCACGGCGTCACCGCCTTCCGGGCCGACAACTGGCTGCACCACCACGGCGACCCGGCGTCACCGGAGGGTGAGCGGATCTCCCGGCTCATGCAGGAGATGTTCTTCGTGGACGACGAGGGCTGGCGCACCCAGGTGGGCGACCAGGGCGAGATGGCCCTGCACACCGCCCTCGACGCGCTGGGGTGAACAGCGGTCGGGCGGCTGGACCGGGCGGGTCGGTGGCGCCCATCGGGCCGGTCCTCCCGACGCTCCGTGCCAGACTCCCGCGATGATCCTCGACCACTTCCGCCTCGACGGCCGCGCCGCCGTGGTCACCGGCGCCGGCCGCGGCATCGGGGCCGCCACCGCCGTGGCCCTGGCCGAGGCCGGAGCCGACGTGCTCCTGGCCGCCCGCACCCAGTCCCAGCTCGACGAGGTGGCCACGCTGGTGCGGGCCACCGGCCGCCGGGCCGTCACGGTGGCGGCCGACCTGTCCGACGTCGACGCCGTGGCCGCCCTGGCCGACGCCACGGTGAGCGCCTTCGGTCGCCTCGACGTGGTGGTGAACAACGTGGGTGGGTCCATGCCCCGCCCGTTCCTGGACACCACGCCCGGGGCGCTGGAGCGGGCCTTCCACTTCAACGTCACCACCGCCCACGCCCTCACCCGGGCCGCCGTGCCCCACCTCCTGGCCACCGACGAGCACACCGCCGTGGTCACCATCAGCTCGCTCATCGGGCGGGTGGCCGACCGGGGGTTCGTGGCCTACGGCACGGCCAAGGCCGCCCTCACCCACTGGACCCGCCTCGCGGCGGCCGACCTGTCGCCGCGCATCCGCGTGAACGGCATCGCCGTGGGCTCGGTGCTCACCTCGGCGCTGGAGATGGTGACCGACGACCAGGCCATGTTCGACGCCATGTCGGGGGCGCCCCTCCTGCAGCGCCTCGGCCACCCCGACGACATCGCCGCCGCCGCCCTGTACCTGGCCTCCCCGGCGTCGGCCTACGTCACCGGCAAGATCCTCGAGGTCGACGGCGGCCTCCAGGCCCCCAACCTCTCCCTCGGCCTGCCCGACCTGTAGCGCCCTCGGCCCACCGGCCCGCGAGTGACCTTGGCCCCTGGCCCGCGGGCCGGGATGGGTCCACCATGGGGGATGGGCCCCTCGACCCGGGGCGCCTCCGTACCGTGGCCAGGGGACGACCAGCGATGACCGACACGACCGCACCGGACCAGCCCGTCGAGCCCCACGTGAGCGACGTCGACGCCTTCACCTTCCGCATGGAGCGCGATCCGCTGCTGCGCTCCACCATCGTGGCGGTGGCCGTGCTCGACCGGGTTCCCGACTGGGACCACTTCCGGCGACGGGTGGAGCGGGCCACCCGCCTGGCCCCCACCTTCCGCCAGAAGCTGGTGGCCTCCCCGCTCGGCCTGGCCTCGCCCCGCTGGATCCACGACGTCGACTTCGATCTGGACTGGCACCTCCGTCAGGTGCGCGTGCCCGACGGGGGCGACCTGGCCACCGTCCTCCAGATCGCCCGCACCGCCGGCATGGCGGCGTTCGACCACGACCGTCCGCTCTGGGAGATCACCGTGGTCGACGGCCTACCCGACGGGCAGGCCGCCCTGGTGATCAAAGTCCACCACGCCCTCACCGACGGCATCGGCGGCATCCAGATCGCCAACCACGTGGTGGACCTGGACCGGGAGCCGGTGGAGTACGACCTGCCGCCGGCGCCGCGGGCCGTGCGCCACGGCCCGCTGGTGGACCTGGCCGAGACCCTGGGCCACGACCTGCTGTCGGTCACCCACACCGGCAGCCGGTTGATCCGAGGGGCGCCGTCCGCCGTGGCCGCCGCCGCGGCCGACCCGCTGGGCATCGCGAGCGAGGTGCTCCGCACCACCGGGTCCCTCCTCCGCTTCGTGCGCCCGATCACCACCACCCGCTCGCCGATCATGCGCCAGCGCAGG
>DAIMFV010000095.1:0-3202 GCA_036724365.1 Acidimicrobiales bacterium
CCACCCCCACCCCCACCCCCGCCTGCGCTCCCGGTGGCACCGCCATCGTCAGCCCTCCCGCCGTCGGCCGCACCCCCGCCGCCACCGCCACCGCCGACCCCGCCGACCCCGTCGCCGCTTCCCGCCGCGGCCACCCGCCCCGCCTCGGGCGAGGTGCACCCGTGAGCGGCGCGCCCGACATCTTCGACGGGTCCGAGGCCCGCATCCTCGACCGCGGCTACCGCCACTACGACGGCGAGCGCAGCGGCGTGGCCGGGGCCATCCGCTCGGTCGTGCGCCACAGCGTGCAACGCGGGCTCGGCCTGCGCCGCAGCATCTGGGCCAAGGTGCCGCCGGTGCTCACCGCGTTCATCGCCTACGTGCCGGCCATCATCTTCGTGGGGGTCGTGGCCCTGGTCCCGGCCCGGAACCTGGTCGACTTCGTGCTCCCGAGCTACGGCGAGTACTACGGCTACGTCATCAGCGCCATCTTGTTGTTCGTGGCGTTCGCGGCCCCCGAGATGCTGTGCACCGACCGTCGCAGCGGCATGCTCGGCATCTACCTGGCCTCCCCCCTCAACCGGGACACCTACCTCCTGGCCAAGGGGCTGGCGGTCGCGGCCACCCTCTCCATCGTGTGCATCGGGCCGCCCCTGCTGATGCTGGTGGCCAACGTGCTCCAGAGCCAGGGACCCACCGGCGTGGGCGACATCCTCGACACGCTGCTCCGCGTCCTGGTGGCCGGCACCATGATCACCCTGCTGTTCACCAGCGTCACCATGGGGGTGGCCAGCCTCACCGACCGCAAGAGCATCGCCACGGCCGGCATCATCTTGTTCCTGCTCATGTCGGTGATGGTGGCCGGCATGTTCTCGGCGGCCACCGGCAGCGACCTGCCGCTCCTGGGCTCGGTGGTCACCTTGAGCCTCGACCTCGGCCCGCGCATCCACGGCGACCGGGTGGTCGATCCCCTCGACGTGCCAAACGCCACCGTGTACCTCGTGTGGCTCGGGTGGACGGTCGCCGGGTTCGCCCTGGCCCGGCTCCGCCTCCACGCCCTCCCGGTGACCCGATGATCGAGGCCAACGGGGTGTCGCGCTGGTTCGGCGACGTGGTGGCGGTGTCCGACGTGTCGTTCACCATCGGCGCCGGGGTCACCGCGCTCCTCGGCCCGAACGGGGCCGGCAAGTCCACGCTGCTGCGGATGCTGTGCGGGCTGAGCCCCGCCAACCGAGGCACCGTGCGGGTGCTGGGTGCCGATCCCCGCACCGACCTCGCCGTCCGCCGGCGCATCTCGATCGTGCCCCAGCAGGAGGCGGTGTTCGAGCGGATGGGTGCCCTCGACCTGGTCCGGCTGGCCGCCATCCTCACCGGCGTGCCCGAACCCGAGGACGCGGCCCGCAACGCCCTGTCCGTGGTGGAGATGGATGCCGACGATCCGCGTCCCGTCACCAGCTACTCCAAGGGCATGAAGCAGCGGGTGAAGGTGGCCCAGGCCCTGGTGAACGACCCCGCCGTGCTGATGCTCGACGAGCCGCTCACCGGCCTCGACCCCCGCCAGCGCCGCCACCTGATCGAGTTGTTCGCCCTCCTCGGCGAGCAGGGCCGCTGCGTGCTGGTGTCCAGCCACGTGCTCGACGAGGTGGAGCGGTTCGGCTCGCGGGTGTTGGTGATCGCCCAGGGTCGGCTGGCGGCCACCGGCGACTACCGGGCCATCCGGGACCTCATGGACGACCGGCCGCACCGCATCCGGGTGCGCACCGACAAGCCGCGCGAAGTGGCGGCGTCGCTGCTGCTCCACGCCGGGGTGGAGGGCGCCACCGTGGTGCCGGCCCGCGCCGGCCGGGAGCCGGCCGTGCTCGTGGACACCGCCGACGCACCCACGTTCCGCCGGTCGGTGGCCGCCATCGCCCACAGCCTCGACGCCCAGCTCTGGGAGGTCACGCCGCTCGACGACGACCTCGAGAGCGTCTTCCGCTACCTGGTGCAGCCGTGACCTCACCCTCCCCCACACCGCCCTCGCCGCCGACCGCGCCACCCACCGCGCCGCCGATCGCGCCGCCTCCCGCCGGAGGACCCGCCGGCCCGGGTCCGTCCGGACCGCTTCCGGGCGCCGCCCTCCCCGCCCCGGGCCCGGTGCTGGTGGCCCTCTACCGGCTGTTCCTGCGCACCACCGCCACCCGGGGTCGGCTCCTCGCCATCGGGTCGCTCACCGCCGTCAGCGTGTTCAGCGCCGTGGTGGCCCGGGCCTCGGGTCCGGACGACCCCTTCGACGCCGGGGCGTCGTTCGTGGTGGCCAACCTCACCACCCTGCTCCCCGTGGCCGTGCTCGTCTTCGGCGCCGGGGCCATCGGCGACCTGATCGACGACGGGTCGCTCGTGTACGTGTGGCTCCGCCCGATCCCCACCCGCCTGCCGGTGCTGGCCGCGTGGGCCGCCACCGTCACGATCGTGATCCCGCTGGTGGCCGTGCCCGTGCTCCTCGGCACCGCCCTGCTGGAACCCGCCCCCGAACTGCTCGGTGCCACCGCCCTGGCCCTGGTGGTGGGCACCCTGGCGTACGCGGCCCTCGCCGTCACCGCCGGCGTCCGCTTCCGACGGTCGCTCCCGTGGGGCCTGGCCTACATCTTGTTGTGGGAGGGGTTCGTGGCCGGTGCCGGGAGCACCGCCGGGCGACTGGCGGTGCGCTCCTACCTGCTCTCGATCGTGGCCCAGGTGGCCGACCACCCCATCCGGCTGGGCCGCTACACCCTGGCCAGCGGCATCATCGTGCCGCTCGTGGTGGGCACCCTCGCCCTGGCCTACGGCGCCCGGCGCCTGGCCCGCACCGACGTCGCCTGAGTCCTGGGGCCCCTCAGAACTCGGTCATGGTGAAGGGGGCGAGTCCGGTGTGGAAGCAGGCATCGGCCCGCGCCAGCACCTCGGGGGCGGCCTCCAGGCGACCGGCGGCCGCCAGGACCGACGGGGAGACCGTGCCGAGCACCAGCGAACCCAACGCCGCCACGTCGAGGCGGACATCCACCGAGGACCGGGTGAGCGACTCGTAGCCACCCGGTGCCGCGGACGGGGCGGTCAGCCGTTCGCACTCGGGTTCACGCGGCCCGGTGCGCAGCAGGTAGCGGCCGGCGGTGGCCGGCCGGAACGGGTCGCCCACCTCCAGCACCAGCTCGTCGACCGCGCCGTAGTGGCGGGCGGTCAGGGTGGCCACCACGTCGAGGACGCG
>DAIMFV010000095.1:3212-4035 GCA_036724365.1 Acidimicrobiales bacterium
GGTCGCCCGGCGTCGACGTCGACGGATCCCCGCTCGTCGCCGGCGCCGTGGTGGCGGGCGGTCGGGGTGCCCCCCCGGCGGAGGCCGCGCACCCCGAGGGGGCCGCCGGTCCCGGCCCCCCCCAGCTCACGCCGGTCGCGCAACCGCCACGGGAGGTGGTCGTCGACGGGCCGGAACGGCAACTCCACCGTGCGGACCAGATCGATGCCGCACACGAACCCGAACAGCTCCGCCTCCACGTCGGCCGACGGGCTCACCAGCTCCCGAACCCAGAGCTTGCCGGCGGGCTGGCCGTGGTGCTCCTCCTCCTTCATGCGGTACAGGGCGTAGCCGTCGGCGGCGCCATCGCCGTCGAAGTGGAAGGCCCAGACCCACCCGCTGTACCCGTCCCGGTCGTACTCGGGGTCTCGCCGATAGTGCTCCCACGTCCAGGGCCGCCGGGTGGTGAGCCCGGCCCGGGTGGGGCGATACCGCTCCCACACCTGAGCGGCCAGGGCCACGGCGACGTCGGGCTCGCCCACCAGGCGCAGCCCGCCCGGCACCCGACCCGCGCTCGGACCACGACCCTCGCCGCCACCGGCCTCCACCTGATCGAGCAGCTCGGCGTGGCGGGGATCGAACCGGAAGGACACGTGCCGGGTGGCCACCCCGAAACCGAACCGCTGGTAGATGGCGGCCTCCGAAGCCAGGAGCACCGCGGCCGGCAGCCCCCGGGAGTCGGCCTCGTCGAGCGCCTCGGTCATCAGGGCCCGAAGGATGCCCCGGCGGCGGTGGGTGGGAAGGACGCTGGCCCAACTGAGGCCGGCCACCGGCACGGCGGCGC
>DAIMFV010000095.1:4045-12444 GCA_036724365.1 Acidimicrobiales bacterium
GGTGAGCTCGAAGGGGTAGTGGCCCAGGGTCCCGACCCACTCCCCGCCCTCCTGGGCCCCGACCAGGCGGCAGTCGTCGAAGTTGGTGCGGTACTCCGCCAGCTGGTCCTCGCCCAGCCCGACCATGCCGAAGCCGTTGAGGTCGGGCCAGATCACCGCCGGAAAGTCGCCCGCCCCGGCCACCACGATCTCGAAGTCCACCGCCACGGTGTACCAGGAGCGCGGCGCCGCCGCCTCGCCGGTTCGCCGGCGGGCCCGCCCGGCGCGGCAGGCGGCCGGTTCCGTTCGCCCTGGTTCAGTTCACCTTGCGGTCGAAGCCCTCCCAGTAGCTCTCGCGCAGCTTGAACTTCTGGAGCTTGCCGGTGGCCGTGCGGGCCAGCTCGGCCCGGAACTCGATGCGCTTGGGGATCTTGTAGCCGGCCAGCTTCGGTCGGCAGTGGTCACGGAGCTCGTCCTCGGACACCGACTCGCCCTCCACCAGCACCACCAGGCCCAGCACCAGCTCGCCCCACTTCTCGTCGGGTACGCCGATCACCGCCACCTCGGCCACCGCCGGGTGGCTGAACAACGCGTCCTCCACCTCGATCGACGACACGTTCTCGCCCCCGGAGATGATCACGTCCTTCTTGCGGTCCGAGATGGTGACGTAGCCCTCGTCGTCGATGGTGCCGCCGTCGCCCGTGCGGAACCAGCCGTCGACGATCGCGTCGGCCGTGGCCTCGGGCTGCTCCCAGTAGCCCTCCATCACCTGGTTGGCCCGGGCCGTCAGCTCACCCTGGACGGTGAGCCCCATGCGCACCCCCAGGGCCGGGGCCCCGGCCCGGCTCAGGCGGCGGGCCCGCTCCGACGGGTCGAGGTGGTCCCACTCGGCCCGGCCCCGGTTCATGGTGAGCAGCGGCGCCGTCTCGGTGAGCCCGTAGATCTGGATGAACTCCCAGCCCAGCTCGGTCTCCACCCGCTCGATGGTGCGCGTGGGCGGCGGGGCGCCGGCCACCACGATGCGGGTGCGACCGGCGCCGGGCACCTCGGTGAGGTCGGCGGCGGCGTCGAGGACCATGTTCACCACGGCCGGCGCGCCGCACAGCAAGGTCACCCCGTGCTCGTCGACCCCGCCGCAGGATCTCGGCCCCGTCGACCTTGCGCAGCACCACCTGGGTGGCGCCCATGCCGGCGTTGGCGTAGGGCATGCCCCAGCCGTTGCAGTGGAACATCGGCAGCGTGTGCAGGTAGACGTCACGGTCGCTCACGCCGGCCTGCCAGCCGAAGGTGGTGGCGTTGATCCACAGGCTGCGGTGGGTCTGCTGCACCCCCTTGGGCCGGGCGGTGGTGCCCGACGTGTAGTTGATGGTGGCCGTGGCCTCCTCGTCGGGCACCCACGGAGCGGGCTCGGACCCCCAGTCGAACAGGGCCTCCTCGTCGGCCGACCCCAGCTGGGCCCGGTGCGCCACGTCGATGCCGCGCACCACGTCGGCCACCTCGGGGTCGTACAACAGCACCGAGGCACCGCAGTGCTCCACGATGTAGGCGATCTCCTCGTGGGCCAGCCGGAAGTTGATCGGCACGTAGATGCGCCCCCACCCCGACACGCCCCAGAAGCCCGACAGCAGACGACCGGCGTTGTGCGACACGATCGCCACCCGCTCGCCCGGGCCCACACCCAGTCGGTCGAGCCCGGCCGCCTGGGCCCGGGCCCGTTCAGCGAGCTGGCGGTAGGTGAGGTCGCCGAGCGGGGCGGCGGGCTGGTCGGGCTCGTCGACCACGGCCACCCGGTCGGGGTACACCTTCTCGGCCCGGTCGAGGAAGTCACGAACGCTCAGAGCAACCTTCATGCCCGGACCGTACCCCCGGCCGGACCGACCCGCCGGGCCGCCGGGCCGGGGGTCCGCGCTCGTTGACAAGGGGGAGGGCCGCCCGTAGGTTCCGCCCGGGGACCCGGCGGCACGGCGCCGGGAACCACGCCACCAGGAGGACCCCCATGTTCCGCAGTCGGTCCCGACGGCTGGGCTCTGCGGCGCTCGCGGCGTTCCTCGCGCTCGGCGCCGCCACGGCGTGCGATCCGCCGGCGCCGACGCCCACCTTCGTCGTGACCACCACGGCAGACGGCGTCGATGCCGCCCCCGGCGACGGCACCTGTGAGATGACGCCCGGGGCCGGCGACTGCTCGCTCCGGGCCGCGGTCGACGAGGGGAACGCGCTCGGCACTGCGGCGATCACCCTGCCCGCCGGCACGTACGGCGGGCTCGGCTTCCAGGTCACGGGCAACCTCAGCATCAACCGCGACGCGCCGGTCGACGCCCGCCTCGGCTCGAAGTGGATCACCGTCGCCGCCGGCGGCCACCTCCACGTCGACGGGCTCTCCAGCTACGACGTCCCCGGGGTCCGCTTCACCGTCGAGGGCACCTTCGTGGGACGCCATCTGAGCCTGGTGGGCCTGGAGAGCAGCAGTCAGGTCATCGTGCGCCCGTCCGGGATCGCGGTCGTGGAGAACTCCCTCCTGGCGCACGTGTTCGGCGCCACACCGTCCGTCCGCAACGAAGGGGTGCTCATCCTCCAGCACACGGCGCTCCTGGCGTGGAGCGCCGTGGGCGTGCCCACCACCGCGTTCGTCAACACCGGCAGCGCCCACGTGGCCGCGTCGGTGCTGCAGAGCTGCGGCGGCAGCACCGCCCCGCTCTCGCTCGGATACAACTCCGACAGCGACGGCACCTGCGCCCTGGCCGCTCCGGGCGACCAGCCCGCGGCTCCGCCCCTCTTCGCGATCAACCTCACCCAACCGGTCACCTACGACCTCGACGCGACATCCCCACTGGTCGATGCCATCCCCCCGGGGGTGAACGGCTGCGGCACCACGGTCACCGACGACCTGTCCGGTTCGCCCCGACCGACCGACGGGAACGGCGACGGCACCCCCGGGTGCGACATCGGCGCCCGGGAGCGACCGGCGCCCTGATCCCCGGCCCGTCAGGAGCGGTACGGTGGTGGAACGGCACCACGACGCCGGTTCTCACAAGGGGCTGATCGACGATGCGTACACCCATCCGATCCACGGTGTGCGCCATCTCCACGGTGCTGGTGCTCGGTGCAGCCACCGCGTGCGAGCCACCCCCGCCACCTCCGGTGCTGGTCGTCACGACCACCGCCGTCGGACCCGATTCGTCCCCGGGCGACGGGATCTGCGAGATGACCCCCGACGCCGGCGACTGCTCCTTGGAGGCGGCTCTCCAGGAGGGCAACGCCCTCGGTCGTGCCGCCGTGTCGTTGGCCGACAGCGGGTACAGCGTCCCCGCGGTCACGATCACCGGAGAGATCTCCGTCACCGGGGTGCGACCGGTCCTCGGCGCCCCGGGCACGACCCTCAGCGGCGGACCGATCGACGTGGGGGCGGATGGACGGCTCGTCCTCGACACCCTCACCATGAACGGTGGGGGCATGTCGGTCGATGGGGTCCTCGACGTCCGGCGCAGCTACCTGTTCTGGACCCAGGGTCTGATGCCGTCCATCCCCACCGTCGACGTGAACGTCGGCGGGACGGCGCTGTTCCAGAACACCATCCTGCCCGGCTACACGTCGGCGGCGCCTGCGCTGCACAACAGCGGGGTGGTCGTCCTCCACCACACCACGGTGTTCGCCTCCCCCACCGGTGGCCAGGCCCTCCACAACGAAGGCGTCGTCCACTCGGTCGCCAGCTACCTCGCGTCCTGTTCCGGTACCCCGCTCGTGTCGTACGGGTACAACGCGGGCCCTGCCGCCACGTGCGGGCTCGACGATCCCACCGACGTGGCGAGCCCCACCGGGCTCATGATCAACGGTTCCCCGCGCTGGTACTTCTTCATGTACACCTTGAGCGCAAGCTCGCCGATGACCGATGCCGTACCGGCCGGGGTCCACGGCTGCGGCACCACCGTGACCGACGACCTGTTGCTGCGGGCGAGGCCGTTCGACGGCGACGGAGACGGTACGGCAGCGTGCGACATCGGTGCGCTGGAAGAGGCCCCGTACGTTCCCTGAGCGCTCCGGGCTGAGCGGGGTACGCCGTCCGTCCTGGTCGGCGGCGGGGCCTCAGGCGGACTTCTCGGCCAGGAGCCTCGCCACTTCACGGCCGTCGGCCTGGCCCTGGGTGGCCTTCATGATCTTGCCGGTGAAGAAGCCGCTCAGCTTCTTGCGCGCCTTGTCGTCGCCGGTGCGGTACTGCTCCCACTCGGTGGGGTTCTCGGCCAGCACCTGATCGACCACGGCCTCGAGGGCACCGGTGTCCATGGCCTCGAAGCCCTTGGCCTTCGCCACCCCGGCGGCGGTGGCCGACGGGTCGGCGACCAGCTCCACCAGGACCTGCTTGGCCTGGGTGGCGGTGAGCTCGCCCGCCACCTCCAGCAGCACCAGCTCGGCCAGGCGCTCGGGCGGCAGTTCGGTGCCGCCCTCGCCGGCCAGGTTCTGGGCCACGTGCACCAGCACCCGGGCCTTCACCGCGTCGGGTGCAGCGGCGGCCGCCGCTGCCAGCTCACCGGCCTCGCCCGCCCCGTGGCCGTGGGCTCGGGCCTCGGCGTCGCCGGTGTACACGGCGGCGCCGTCGGGCACCGGCGCGCCCGCCGCCGGACCGGTGAGGTGCGTCCAGTGGCCGGCGGCCACCGCCATGGCCAGCAGGGCCTGGGTGTCCTGGCCCCGGTCCACGATCACCACCACCGACTCGGCACCCACCGGTTCGCCGGTGACGGCGGCCAGCCGGTGACGGCGGGCCTGGGGCAGCATGGGCAGCGACGCCGCGATCTCCGCGACCCACGCCGGATCAGGGTCCACCGGCACCAGGTCGGGCTCGGGGAAGTACCGGTAGTCGTCGGCTTCCTCCTTGGACCGCATGGTCTGCGTGCGGCCGTCGGCGTCGTCCCAGTGGCGCGTCTCCTGCACCACCCGCTCGCCGGCGGCGTGGAGGTCGGCCTGGCGGGTGGCCTCGTACTCGATGGCGCGGCCCAGCGAACGCAGGGAGTTGAGGTTCTTGATCTCGCAGCGCGTGCGCAGTTCGGAGGAGCCCTCCCGGCGGACCGACACGTTGGCGTCGACCCGCATGGAGCCCTCTTCCATCTTGCCGTCGCTGATGTCGCAGGCGACCAGGATCGACCGCAGTTCGGCGACGTACTGGCGGGCCTGTTCGGCCGAGCGGACGTGGGGCCGCGACACGATCTCCAACAGCGGCACCCCGGCGCGGTTGTAGTCGACGAGGGAGTGCTCGGCGCCGTGGATGCGGCCGGTCTCGCCACCGACGTGGGTTGACTTGCCGGTGTCCTCCTCGAGGTGGGCCCGTTCGATGCCCACCACGTGTCCCGAGGGCAGCTCCAGCTCACCGTCGACCACGATCGGCTGGTCGTACTGGGAGATCTGGAAGTTCTTGGGCATGTCCGGGTAGAAGTAGTTCTTGCGGGCGAAGACCGAACGACGGATCGACGACGGGCCGCCCACCGCGCACCCGAAGCGGGTGGCCAGCTCGACCGCCTGCTGGTTGACCACCGGCAGCGTGCCGGGCAGGCCGAGGGTGACCGGGTCGACGTTGGTGTTGGGGTCGTCGCCGAAGCTGTTGGGGGCGCCGGAGAACATCTTGGTGGCGGTGGCCAGCTCGGCGTGGACCTCCAGGCCGCAGACGAGCTCCCAGCGGGAGCCGTCGGCCGCCTCCACCACCAGCACGTCGTCGCTGTCGGGGACGGTGATGGGGTTGCCGAGCGAATCGGTGGGCACCCGGGTCTGGGCATCGGTCATCGGGACGCCTCCTCGGTCGGAGCGGCGGCTTCCAGCACGGCCGCGGTGCGGAACATCGGCACCTCGCCCAGTGCGGGGGCGAGCACCTGGACCCCCACCGGCAGGCCGTCGGTGCCGGTGCCGAACGGAACCGACAGCGCCGGGTGGCCGGCCAGGTTGGTGGGGATGGTGCAGATGTCGTTGAGGTACATGGTGAGCGGATCGTGGATGGCGCCCAGCTCGAAGGCGGTGGTGGGCGACGTGGGCGACAAGAGCACGTCGAACCGCTCGTACGCCGCCTCGAAGTCGCGACAGATGAGGGTGCGGACCTTCTGGGCCTGGCCGTAGAACGCGTCGTAGTAGCCGGCGGACAGGGCGTAGGTGCCGAGCATGATGCGGCGCTTCACCTCGTCGCCGAAGCCGGCGGTGCGAGTGGCGACCATCATCTCGTTGGTGGTGGGGGCGTCGACCCGCAGGCCGTAGCGGACGCCGTCGAAGCGGGCCAGGTTGCTGGACGCCTCGGCCGGGGCGATCAGGTAGTAGGCCGACAGCCCGTAGGTGACGGCCGGGACCGACACCTCCTCCACGGAGGCGCCCGCAGCCACCAGGGCGTCGGCGGCCTCCCGTACCCGGGCGGCCACGTCGGGCGCGATGCCCTCGCCCAGCAGTTCGGTGACCAGGCCCACCCGCAGGCCCTGCACGCCGTCGCTCAGGTGCGGGACGAGCGAGGGGGCCGCCTGGGGGATGGAGGTGGCGTCGTGAGGATCGTGGCCGGCGATCACCTCCAGCAGGAGGGCGGCATCGGCCACGGTGCCGGCGAAGGGACCGATCTGGTCGAGCGACGACGCGAACGCCACCAGCCCGTACCGGCTGACCAGCCCGTAGGTGGGCTTCACGCCCACCACGCCGCACAGGGCGGCGGGCTGGCGGATCGAGCCGCCGGTGTCGGACCCGAGCGAGATCGGCGCGAAGCCGGCGGCCACGGCGGCCGCCGAGCCCCCCGACGAGCCGCCGGGCACGCGGGAGGTGTCCCGCGGGTTGCGGGTGGGGCCGAACGCCGAGTTCTCGGTGCTGGACCCCATGGCGAACTCGTCGAGGTTGGTCTTGCCCACCGACACCGCTCCGGCGGCGGCGAGGCGCTGCACCACGGTGGCGTCGTAGGGCGGGACCCATCCCTCGAGGATCCGCGACGAACAGGTGGTGGCCACGCCCCGGGTGCAGAGGTTGTCCTTGAGCGCGATCGGCACCCCGGCCAGCGGCCCGGGGTCCTCCCCCGCCGCCACCCGACGGTCGACGTCGTCGGCCGCGGCCCGGGCCGCATCGGCGGTGACCAGGTTGAAGGCGTGGATCTCGGCCTCTCGGGCCTCGATGGCGGCAAGGTGGACATCGACCACCTCGCGGGCCGACCGCTCCCCGGCCCGCACGGCCGCGGCGATGCCCAGCGCCGTCTCCGAACCCGACCCGCTCACGGGGCCTCGCCCAGGATCGTGGGCACCCGGAACCGGCCCGACTCGGCCTGCGGCGCGGCCGCCAGGGCGTCGTCGTTGGACAGCGTCGGCCCCACCTGGTCGGCCCGCAGCACGTTCACCAGCGGGTAGGGGTGCGACGTGGGCGCCACGTCGGCCAGGTCGAGGGCCGCCACGTCCTCGGCGTGGTCGAGGATGGCGGCGAGCTGCCCGGTGAAGGTGTCGACCTCGTGGTCGGCCAGCTCCAGCCGGGCCAGGCGGGCGACGTGCACGACGTCGTCACGGGAGATGCGGGACATGGGGTCGATGGTAGGTCACCCCCTCACCGGCCCCATCCGGAGCGACCACGCAGCCCTCGCGCCCGGTGCCGGATCCCTGCCGACCCCGGCACCGGACCCGGGACCGGTGCCGGCCTCGAACTCCCTGCGGCCCGGTGCAACGGAACGGGCCGGCCGGGCGTCTGTGAGGGTGTATGGCGACGCACCCCCTCCCCGCCGGGCAGCATCTGACGGTGACCCGTCCGGCCACCTTCGTGGACCTGTACCACGACCGCTACGACCCCATGGTCCGCCTCGCCCACCTGCTGGTGGGCGACACCGCCGTGGCCGAGGACCTGGTGCAGGACTCGTTCGTGAAGGTCCACCGGCACTGGTCCCAGGGGATCGACCACCCGAACGCCTACCTGCGAACCACGGTGATCAACACCTGCCGGTCCTGGGGACGACGGCACACACGCGAGCAGGACCACCACCGGCGGCGGCTCGAAGCGGTGCCCGACCCCCAGTTCGTGAGCGACGAGATGGGCGACATCCTCCTCGCCCTGCCCGAGCGCCAACGCACCGCGATCGTGCTGCGCTTCTACGAGGACCTGCCCGAGGCCGAGATCGCCGTCCTGCTCGACTGCCGACCGACCACGGTCCGCACCCTGATCCACCGGGGCCTGGCCGCCCTGCGCAAGGAGGTCTCGCCGTGAGCCCCGACCCGACCCCCACCGACCCGACCGGGACCGATCCGGCGGAGGACGTGCGCGCCCTGCTCCGCCACCGGGCCGACACCGTGCAGCCCACCCCGGACTGGGCGGATCTCCAGGCCCGCATCGCCGCCGACGGACGGTCCCGACCGTCGGCGAACCGCACCCGGGCGTGGCTGGCGGCGGCCGCCGCGGTGGTCGTGGCCGCCGCCGTCACCGGCGTGCTGGTGGCCGACCGG
>DAIMFV010000096.1:0-4569 GCA_036724365.1 Acidimicrobiales bacterium
CGCCCCACGCCGCACCGCCACCCGCGCCGTCCCCGGGCCTCCCGGTCGATCCGTCCGCCTTCGACGCGGCCACGGCCGCGCTCTACGGCGCCTTCGCCGACGTGCCGCACCGTCCGGCCATGCCCCACTGCCGCCATTGCGTCACCGACGCCCACCTCGCCCTGCTCGCCGCGCCGGTGGCCGAGCTGGCCCCCGAGGTGGTCGCCCGATTCGTGGCCAAGGCCGGCCCCACCTGGGGCGACGGCCACGACCTGCGCCGGGTGGCACCCCGCGCCCTGCACCTGGCGGCCGACCACCTGCTGCCGTTCAGCCGCGCCGTCCTGCTGGAGAAGCTGGCGGCCGCCGGGTGGTCGTCGTGGCCACCGGCCGAGGTCGATGCCATCTGCCGATTCCTGCTGGCCGAGTGGCAGCGCCTGCTCGCCAGCCCGCCCCGGGCCGGCCACGCCGCCCACCGTTGGCTGCGCCAGACCGCCGCCGTGGTGGCGGACCTCGATCCCTTCCTCCGGGCCTGGAGCCAAGCCCTGGCGGGTCCACCCGGGCCGCCGGCGGTCCACCTCGCGGTGGTGCTGGTGCAGAGCGACCTTCGTCCCGACTTCCCCTCCAGCATCAATGCCCTGTTCGACACCACCGAGGCCGCCGACCAGTTCGGCGCCTGGCTCGCCGCTCCGGCCACGTTCGACCGGCTGCAGACCGCCGCCGACTCCCTCGCCCGCACCCCCGACACCCGCCGCCTCTCCCTGGCGGTGGACCGTCTCACCCGCTACCGCGCCGCCCGCGCCCGGGCCGCCTGACCACGCACCATCGACCCGATCGCCGGTCGCCCACCCAGACGACGGTGGACCATGGGTGGGGTCGGGAGCGGGTCAGGAGTGCACGACCTCGCCGTGGTGCTTGCAGCGGCCGACGTAGCCGGCGGGTGTGACCCGCACGGCCAGGCGGGTGCCGCACGCGGTGCAGAACCGGGGCGGGTCCAACCCGCGGCCGCCGCCGGGGCAGGTCGACGTCGGCTGCCCACACGCCGGGCAGTGGGCGGCGACGCCGGTCACCGGGTCATCAGCCTCAGAGGACCTTGCCCAGCACGCCGATGGGCATCTGGAGGTCGTCGAGCATCTGGAGGTCTTCGGCGGGGGTGCGGCCGAGCGTGGTGAGGTAGTTGCCGACGATCAGGGCGTTGATGCCCGACGTGAGGCCCAGCGCCTGCAGTTCCCGGAGGGTGATCTCCCTGCCACCCGCGTAGCGCAGGATCACCGCCGGCAGGGCCAGGCGGAAGAGGGCGATCCAGCGGATGGCCTCCAGTGCCCCGACGATGGGCGACTCACCGAGCGGCGTACCCGGGCGGGGGTTCAAGAAGTTGACCGGTACCTCGGTGGGGTCCACGGCCCGAAGCTCGGCCAGCAGCTCCAGGCGCTGGTCGACCGACTCGCCCATGCCGAGCAGCACACCGCAGCACAGCTCCATGCCGTGCTCGCGCACCAACTCGCAGGTGTGCAGCCGGTCCTCCCAGGCGTGGGTGGTGACCACCTTGGCGAAGTGCGACCGCGCCGTCTCCAGGTTGTGGTTGTACCGGTGCACGCCGCCCTCGGCGAGGCGGCGGGCCTGGTCGTCGGTGAGGATGCCGGCGGACACGGCCACGTTCAGCCCGGTCTCCTCGCGCACGATCGGCACCAGGTCGAGGATGCGGCCGAGGGTCTTCTCATCGGGCCCCTTGATGGCCAACACGATGCAGAACTCCGACGCCCCCAGCTCCGCGGTCTCGCGGGCGGCGGCCAGGACCTCGTCGGTGTCGAGGAACGGGGTGGCCTTCACCGGCGTGTCGAAGGCGGCCGACTGGCTGCAGAAGTGGCAGTCCTCGGGGCACCCGCCGGTCTTGACCGAGAGGATCCCCTCGACCTCCACCTCGGGACCGCACCAGGCCAGGCGCACCTCGTGGGCCAGGGCGGCGAGCGACGGCACCGACCCGTCGGGTACGTGGGCCAGGGCGTCGAGCTCCTCGGCGGTGAGCTGGCGGCGCTCGTCGAGCAGCGCCACCTCGGCCGCCCGGATGATCCGCCGGGCCTCGGCGGCGTCGAGGACCGGGCGGGAGGCCCTGGCGGCCCCGGGTCGCGGCGAGAAGGAGACCGGCTGCGCGGTGGTCGACATGGGCCCCGACACTACCGACGGCGGTTCGGGCCACCCCAACCGACCCGGAGCGGCCCCGGCCGCTGGGTGCGACCGGGGCAGAACCCGCAGGTCGGGTGCCCGACCGGGCCGAACGGCCCATGCGCCCATCCCTGAACGGGGCCGTTTGGACCATTTACGATGCACCTGGTACCGCCGATCGCGGTGGCAGACGACTCGTTCACGTCGGCCGATGCAAGGGGATCGGCCGCTGCGGCAACGGGACTATGAAGGGGCACGACGCACATGGGGAAGCCATCCATCAACCAGGCCGGAGCACCACGCGCCAAACGAGCCATGGTGCCGATCCGCGCCAAGCTCGTCGCCGCGCTCGTCGTGCCGCTCGCCGCCGTGGCCGCGCTGAGCCTCGTACAGGTGAACCAGGCGCAGGACCGCCAGACCACGGTGGAGGAGGAGACGCAGCTCGCCGGTGTCGCCCTCACCCCCGGGGGCCTGACCGATGCCCTCATCGTGGAGCAGGGCGATGCCGTGGTGAGCATCCTGGGCATGCGCCCGACAGCCACGTTCCCCACCAAGAACTTCGATGAGAGCATGGCCGACACCGATGCCGCGCTCGACGACCTCAAGCAGAGCGTCAACGAAGCAGGCCCCGTGGCCCGGCAGATCTTCGCCAACGCCCTCGCCGACATCGAATCCAACCTGACCGACCAGCGGGCCAAGATCGCCGAGGGCCTGAAAGCACCCGGGCTCGAGAACTGGGACCTCACCGAGTCGATCTACCCCGCCTACGGCCAGGCCATCGACGCCCTGCGCAAGGCCAACGCCGAGGTGGCCGCATCGATCACCGACCCGGAGATGCGGGCCGCCGCCGAGACGCTCAACGACGTCAACGTGGCCCACTACGCGGTGAGCAACCTCATCAAGCAGACCGGCACCGCCCTGGCTTCGCCCGACCCCAGTGCCAAGTTCGAGGTGGCGGGCTCCCTCCGAGACTACGAGCAGGCCGTCACGTCGCTCCGGGGCCGCAACCAGGGCGACTGGGCCGAGGCGGTCACCGCCTACGCCGCCAACCCCAATTACGACGAGATCGCCAGCCTGGTCCAGCAATGGCTGGAAACCGGTGACCTGGTCCTCGAGGACCTCATCGCCCTCAACCCGCAGGTGGCCGAACGCTCCGAAGCCCCGCTCGGCACCACCCAGCGGATCGCTCAGGACGCCTCCAAGTCCCTGGCGCGGATGATCGACCAGCGCACCAGCGACGCCGAGGCCGAAGCCCAGCGCTACCGGATGCTCGCCGTGCTGGTGCTGGTCGGCGCCACCGTCGCCGCCCTCGCCGTGGCCTCGTCGATCCTGCGCCCCATGCGCAAGCTCACCAAGCAGGCCGAGGAGATGGCCTCGGTGGGCCTGCCCGCCGCGGTGCAGGGCGTGCTCGACACGCCGGCCCACCAGGACGTGGTCGTGCCCGAGCTGGCCCCGATCACGGTGCGGTCCCACGACGAGGTCCAGACCGTGGCCACGGCCATCAACCACGTGCAGACGTCAGCGCTCGACCTGGCGGTCGAGCAGGCCACGCTCCGGCGCAACATCGCCGACTCGTTCGTGAGCCTGGGACGCCGCACGCAGAACCTCATCGGCCTGCAGCTCGAGCTGATCACCGAGCTGGAGGAGAGCGAGACCGATCCGGCCGTGCTCGAGTCGCTGTACAAGCTCGACCACCTGGCCACCCGGGCCCGCCGCAACGCCGAGTCCCTGGTGGTGCTCGGTGGCACCGAGGCCCAGCGCACCGGAGGCGTGCCGGTGGCCATGACCGACGTGGTCCGGGCCACCCTCAGCGAGGTCGAGTCCTACCAGCGGGTGGAGCTCCAGGAGCTCGACCTGGCCTACGTGCCGGCCAGTTCGGCGGCCGACCTCATCCACCTGCTCGCCGAACTGGTGGAGAACGGCCTGTCGTTCTCGCCCCCCACCACCCAGGTGGAGGTGATCGGCACCCGCGGGACCACGGGCTACACCATCCAGATCATCGACCACGGCGTGGGCATGACCGCAGACCGGCTCGCCACCGCCAACCGGCGCCTCTCGGGCAACGAGTCGTTCACCGTGGCGCCCTCCCGCTACCTCGGTCACTACGTGGCGGGCCGCCTCGCCGCCCGACTCGGCGCGTCGGTCTCGCTGACCGCCGGTTCGGGCGGCGGCCTGATGGCCACCGTGACCGTGCCCACCTCGGGCCTGATCAGCGACGCCGAGGCCGCCAAGGCCATCACCCAGGCCGGTGGGCCCGCAGAGGCGGGCCCCACCGCGGCGAAGGCCGACGACACCCACGTCGACCCCGACAACGCCGAGGTGAAGGTCGACGGCCGCCCGCCGCTGGTGGCACCGGTCGCCGGTGGATCCAACGGCAACGGCAACGGCGCTGCCGCAGCCGCGGCGGCCGAGACCCCGCCCGTCCCCTTC
>DAIMFV010000096.1:4579-12303 GCA_036724365.1 Acidimicrobiales bacterium
GAGAGCAGCGAGCCGGCGGCCGAGGTCGTCGACGAGACCACCAGCGGCGGACTGCGCAAGCGGGTCCCCGGCTCGCACGTCAAGGCCGTGGCGGAGCGCAGCCCGCTCCTGCGCAGCGCCGCGGTCAACACCGATCGCGCCCCGCTCAAGGCGGAGACGTCACCCCAGGAGGCCCAGAACCTGGCGGCGCTCCTCACCGACTACACCGACGGCATCGACCGCGGTCGGAGCGGCCTGGCCGAGGCCGGGTCCGAGTCCACCGAGTGACCACGCCGCCAGCCGCCCCCCGCCCACGGAAAACCTGGCATCCTGTTCGCGTTTCCACGTCAGGTCCCGGTTCGACACCATCACCTGCACCGGCCGCTACCCCAACGGAGCCACCCGAGTGACCGAGCTCAGCGAGACCGCCAAGAACTTCAACTGGCTGATCGACGACTTCGTCAACTCCACCGCCGGGGTCACCGATGCCATCGCCGTGTCGAGCGACGGCCTGCTCATCGCGGCGTCACGCTCCCTCGAGCGCCAGGATGCCGAGCAGGTGGCGGCGATCGTCACCGGCATGGTGTCGCTGTCCGAAGGCGCCTCACGCGCCTTCGGGTTCGAGGGCCTCCAGCAGGTGATCGTCTCCATGCGCGGCGGCTACATGTTCGTGTCGTCGATCTCCATGGGGAGCGCCCTGGGTGTGGTGGCCACCAACGGCTGCGACATCGGCGCCATCGGCTACCAGACCGGCCTGCTGGTCGAGCGGGTCGGCGAGCTCCTCACCCCCGAGCTGATCAGCGAGCTACGGGTCTCCGTCGTCTCCTGACGCGTCGTTTCCTGACGTCCCCGCCACCAACCACCGCTGTGGACCGGCGGGTCGGTCAGCCGTTCACCAGGTCAGCCGTTCACCAGGTCGGCCACCACCCGCAGGTGGTCCGGCGTGCCGTTGACCAGCAACGTGGTCATGCACGTCTTGCGCCACTTCTGGTCGAGCTCCTCGCGCACCTTCTCGAGCGGGCCCACCATCGCCACGTCCTCCACCAGCGCGAGCGGCACCTTGGCGATGGCCTCGTCCTTGCGGCCGGCCAGGAACAGGTCCTGGATCTGCTCGACCTCGTCGCCGTAGCCCATGCGGGCGAACAGGTTGGCGTGGAAGTTGACCTCCTTGGCGCCCATGCCGCCGATGTAGAACCCCAGGAACAGGCGTACGGCGTCGGCTGCCCGCTCGATGTCGTCGTCGATGACGATGTTCACCATGTTCGGCACCTCGAACGTGTCGAGCGAGGTGTGGCGGGCCCCCGGCCGGGCGAAGCCCTCGGCCAGGTTCCGCCGGTACTCCACGTCGAGGTCTGGTGACAAGAAGATGGGCAGCCAGCCGTCGCAGATCTCCGCGGCCAGCGCCACGTTCTTGGGCCCCTCGGCCCCGAGCAGGATCGGCAGGTCGGCCCGCAGGGGGTGGGTGATGGACTTGAGGGGCTTGCCCAGGCCGGTGGTGCCCTCGTCGTGGTTGGGCAGCCGGAAGTGCGCCCCGTCGAGCGCCACGGGCGCCTCACGCGCCAGCACCTGACGGATGATCGCCACGTACTCGCGGGTGCGGGCCAGCGGACGCGGGTAGGGCTGGCCGTACCAGCCCTCGACCACCTGGGGCCCGGATGCCCCCAGGCCCAGCATGAACCGACCGTCCGTGAGGTGGTCGAGGGTGAGCGCCGACATCGCCGTGGCCACCGGCGTGCGGGCCGACATCTGGCACACGGCGGTGCCGAGGCGCACCCGCGAGGTGGCCGAGCCGTGCCAGGCGAGCGGGGTGAAGCAGTCCGAGCCGTAGGCCTCGGCCGACCACACCGAGTCGAAGCCGAGGTCCTCGGCGGCCGCCACCATCTCGGGCACGCCCACCGGCGGGGTGGCGAACCAGTAACCGAGGTGGAGCCCGAGCTTGAGGTCGTCGTCAGCCATGGGCGAACGGTAGCCCGGTGCCGAGGTGACGGGCAGCCCAAGACGAGAACACGTTCTCATTTGTCGCCTAGCGTCGCCGCCATGACGATGCCGACCGACATCGGGGTCATCGACCTCATGCTCGACTTCCCCAGCCCCGACCAGCACGACTGGTACGAGTTCCTCAAGCCCCAACTGCGCGAGGAGTCACGGGACTACGAGTTCCCGGCCGGCTACATGTTCAAGGACGTGCCCCACGTGGACGGCGGCCCCGACCCCGTGGGCGCCACCCTGGCCCTGATGGACCACCACGGCATCGACAAGGCCATGATCGGCGTCGGCGGACCGGCCGGGGGCGACGGGGGCGGCGGCGACGAGAGCCGCGGCGTCCGGGCGATCCGGGACCACCCCGACCGGTTCTTCGGCTGCTTCAGCGTGGATCCGAACCGGGGCATGGCGGGCGTCCGGGACCTGAAGCGGGCCCACGAGACCCTCGGGATCAAGGCGGCCCAGGCCTTCCCGGCCGGGTTCCTGCCGCAGGTGCCCATCAACGACCGGAAGTTCTTCCCCCTCTACGCCACCTGCATCGAGCTCGACATCCCGATCTGCGTGACCACCGGGATCTGCGGGCCCCGGGTTCCGTCCGCCTGCCAGGAGACCAGCCTGATCGACGAGGTGTGCGCCCACTTCCCCGAGCTTCGCTTCGTGATGCGTCACGGCGCCGAGCCCTGGGCCGACCTGGCCGTGAAGCTCATGATCAAGTGGCCCAACCTGTACTACTCCACCTCCGCGTTCGCCCCCCGCTACTACCCACCCGCGGTGATCGACTACGCCAACACCCGCGGGGCCGACAAGGTGATGTACGCCGGCTACTTCCCCATGGGCCTGAGCCTCGATCGCATCTTCGCCGAGTTGCCGGCGGTGCCCCTCAAGGAGCACGTGTGGCCGAAGTTCCTGCGGGAGAACGCCCGTCGGGTCTTCCGCGTGTGAGCCGACTAGACTAGAACGTGTTCTAGTTTTGCGGTCGATCGTCGAGCACGGATCAGCGCCGCCACTGCCCAAGGAGCCCCGATGACCAGCGCAGACAGCCGCTACCCCTTCGCCATCCCCAGCGGGTGGTTCGCCGTGGCCGAATCACCCGACATCGAGATCGGCCAGACCAAGGCCGCGTACTACTTCGCCACCCACCTGGTGGTCTGGCGTGACGAGACCGGCGAAGCCCACGTGCAGGACGCCTTCTGCCCGCACCTGGGCGCCCACCTGGGCCATGGCGGGCTGGTCGACGGGTGCGACGTGGTCTGCCCGTTCCACGGCTGGAAGTTCGACGGCGAGGGCTGCAACACCGAGATCCCCTACTCGGATCGGACCAACAAGAAGGCCAAGATCCGCACCTACCCGGCCCTGGAGCGCAACGGCTTCATCTACGCCTGGTACCACCCCACCGATGCGCCGCCCACCTGGGAGGTGGAGGCGGTCGCCGACATCGACGGCGGCGAGTTCTACGGGCCCAAGCGCTGGACCCAGGTGGTGCAGTCCGGCATCCAGGAGATGGGCGAGAACGCGGTCGACTCCGCCCACTTCCGCTACGTCCACAACGTGGCCGACGTGCCCGAGATCATCCGCTACGAGCAAGACGGCCACCGCTCCTACATGGAGTCGAACCAGAAGTTCCCCACGCCCCGCGGCGTGGTGAACGGCGAGATCAACAGCACGGCCGACGGTCCCGGGGTCAGCATCGTGCGCTTCGCCGGCATCATCGACACCCTGCTGGTCACCGCCTCCACGCCCATCGACGCGGCCCAGACCCAGACCCGCTTCAACTTCTACGTGCGCAGCCTGGGCGACGAGGCCACCAACTCCTCGGTGGGCGAGGCCTTCGCCAACGAGGTCATCAAGCAGTTCACCGAGGACATGCCGATCTGGGAGCACAAGGCCCACCTGGTCCGACCCGCCCTGGCCGACACCGACGGCCCCTTCATGAAGTACCGCAAGTGGTACGCCCAGTTCTACGTGGAGGAGCCCTCGGCCGAGACGCCCGTATCGGTGGAGCGCACCGTCTTCCCGCCTCCGTACTGGCCCGACAAGATGGATGAGGTCCCCGGCAAGGCCACCGCCTCGGTCAAGCACGGCGGCTCCGCGCTCTGAGATCGGGGCCCCGCACTAGGGTCGGCGCCACTCCGACCTGAGGCCCTGCGTTGACCGACTCCCGCCCCGACCTCGTGCTGGTCATGACCGACCAGCACCGCCACGACCAGGTGGGCTGGTTCCCGGGCTCACCGGTGCGCACGCCCACCCTGGACCGGCTCGCGGCCGACGGCGTCGTCTTCGACGCCTGCTACAGCAGCTCCACCACCTGCGTACCGGCGCGCACCTCCCTCCTGACCGGCCGCCTCGACCACCGGGTGGCCACCGGAACCAACCGGGCGCTGGTACCGGGCACGCCCACGGTGGCCCGGATGCTGCGCGACGCCGGCTACCAGACCGCCCTCGTGGGCAAGATGCACTTCACGCCCATGCGCGCCGACCACGGGTTCGACCACCTCGAGGTGGCGGAGCACTTCACCGCCTACCCGGGCGACCCGGCGAGCTGGGACGGGTACGACCACTACCACGACTGGCTGGCGGAGCGTGGACTGCCCGACTGGCGCTTCGAGGTGCCCGGCGGCACCGCCGCGCCCTATCCGTTCCCACCCGACACCCATCCCACCGCCTGGGTCCGGGACCGGGCGGTCGAGGTGCTGCCCCGACGAGCCCCGGCCCGCCCCCCCCTGCTGGTGGTCTCTTTCCCGCACCCCCCCCCCCCGCCCAACCCGCCGGAGCCCTACGCCTCGCTCTACGACCCCGCCGACAGCGCCGTCGATCCCGACGACGCCCACCGCAACGACGGACTCCCCCACCTGTTCCGCCTGGAGCTCGAGGCCGACGGCCCCGACCACCGCCGGGTGCGCGCCGAGCGGCTGGACCACCACCGCCGCGAGCTGGCCCTCACCCACGGCTCGATCACCCAGATCGACGACGCGGTGGCCACCGTGGTCGACCACCTCGACCTGGACCGCACCCTGGTGTGGTTCACGGCCGACCACGGCGACTACGGCGGTCGTCGGGGCCTGGTTCGCAAGGTGCCGTGGATCCCCTTCGACGACCTGGCCCGGGTGCCGTGCTTCGCCACCGGGGGTCCGGTCTCCGGTGGTCGGCGCATCGCCTCGCCCGTGCAGAGCTACGACTGGGTACCAACCGCCCTCGCCGCGGCCGGCCTGACGATGCCCTACCCCGATGCCGACCCCGGCGACGGGCAGAGCCAGCTCGGCCTGCTCACCGGACCCGCCGCCACCGGCGACGACGACCGCGTGGTGCTCTCGGCGTTCACCATGCACTGGCCCATGGCCCGCCGGGGACGCTTCAAGTACATCCGCGAGCTGGGCTGGAGCGAGGAGGTCCTGTTCGACCTCGAGGCGGACCCCGACGAGACCACCAACCTGGCCGGTCGACCGGAGGCGGAGGAGGTACGAGCAGAGCTGTCCGCCGCGGTAGACGAAGAACTGTCCGGCTCGACGATCAGAGCCGACCTCGACGCCGCCCTGGCGGCAGCCATGGCCAACCAGCCCGAGGCCCCGAGAGCCTGATCCCCGACGAGACCATCACCGGAGAGCACGAGGCTTGAAGTCCCCGGAGAGGCGGATAGCGGATCTCAGGGTTTGTCGCTGCCGACGACCCACATGGCGAAGAACTGGCTCCCGCCCCCGTAGGCATGGCCCACGGCCTTGCGGGCCCCGTCGACCTGGTGGTCACCGGCCGTGCCACGGACCTGCATGGCCGCTTCGGCGAAGCGGAGCATGCCCGAGGCACCGATGGGGTTGGTGCACAGCACGCCGCCCGACATGTTGACCGGAAGGTCTCCATCCAGCGCGGTGACACCGTCCTCGGTGAGCTTCCAGCCCTCGCCCGGCTCGGCGAAGCCGAGGTTCTCCAGCCACATGGGCTCGAACCAGGAGAAGGGCACGTACATCTCCACGCAGTCGACGTCTTTGCGCGGGTTGGTGATGCCGGCCTGCTTGTACACGTCGGCGGCGCACAGCGCCCCGCCCAGTGGGAGCACGGTGTCGCGCTCGGCGGACAGCGTGGGCTCCGAGCGCATGGCCGTGCCCTGGATCCAGGCCGGCTTGCGGCCCTCGGCGGCGGCCGCATCGGCCACCTTCTCGCTGCCCAGGACCAGGGCGCAGGCGCCGTCGCTGGACGGGCAGGTCTCGGCGTAGCGGATCGGGTCCCACAGCATCAGCGACTCCTTGATGGAGTCGAAGCTGATGTCGGGCTCGTGGAGGTGGGCGTAGGGGTTCTTGACCCCGTTCTGGCGGTCCTTCAGGGCCACCAGGATGCCGATGTGGTCGGGGGCCTTGGCCCGCCGGATGTAGCTGCGGATGTGCGGGGCGAAGTAGCCCCCGGCGCCGGCGTGCAGCGGCGGCGTGAACGGGATGGGCAGCGAGAGGGCCCACATGGCCTCGCTCTCGGACTGCTTCTCGAACGCCACGGTGAGCACCCGCTGGTGGATGCCGGCCTGGATGAGCTGACTGGCCACGATGGCGGTGGACCCGCCCACCGAGCCGGCGGTGTGCACCCGGAACAGCGGCTTGCCGCTGCACCCCAGGGCGTCGGCCAGGAACAGCTCCGGCATCATCACGCCCTCGAAGAAGTCCGGGGCCTTGCCGATGACCACGGCGTCGATGTCGGTCCAGGTCATCTGGGCGTCGGTCAGGGCCCGCTGGGCGGCCTCGCGGAGCAGGCCGGCCATGGAGACGTCGCCCCGGGTGGCCTGGTGCTTGGTCTGACCGATGCCGACGACGGCGACTCGTTCCTTGCCCACTAGTTCTCACCTTCCAGGACGCACACCAGGTTCTGTTGCAGACACGGCCCGCTGGTGGCGTGGGCCACGCCGCGGTCGGCCTCACCGGCGGCGATGCGGGTCGCCACCTCGCCGATGCGGACGAGCCCGGCGGTCATCATCGGGTTGGCGCTGAGGGCGCCGCCCGACGGGTTGATCGTGGTGCCGTCGCCCAGGCCCAGGGCCTCGCGCAGGATGAGCTCCTGGTGGCTGAACGGGGCGTGCAGCTCGGCCACGTCGATGGGGCCGTCGGCCACACCGGCCTTGGCCGCGGCGATGCGGGTGGACTCGCTGACCGTGAGGTCTCGGAGGCCGAGGTGGATGGGCTCGACCCGGTGGTCGATGCCTCGGATCCACGCGGGGCGCTCCACCTTGTCGCGGGCCACGTCTCCCGCGGCGAGCACGATGGCGGCGGCGGCGTCGGTGATCGGCGGGCAGTCGCTGCGACGCAGCGGCGCCACCAGGTAGTCCTCGGCCAGCACGTCGGCGGCCGGACGGTCCCAGGCGAGCTGGGCGTTGGGGTTGCCCAGCGCCGACCGACGGCTGCGGGCGGCGACCTCGGCGAAGTCGGCCTCGGTGGCCTTGCCGCTGTCGAGCAGGGCCCGGGCCTGGAGGGCGGCGAGGCTGATCGAGTCGGGCCACAGCGGGCCCATGGTGATGGGGTCGAGCTGGCGGGTGAGCACCATGGGCAGATCGCCGGGCGACGACTTGGCGTAGGCGTACACCAGGGCGGTGTCGATCTCGCCGAGCTGGAGCTTCACCCAGGCCTCGTAGAGGGCCCAGGCGCCGTCCATCTCCACGTGGCTCTCCTGGATGGGCGGCCACGGGCCCACGGCGTCGAGGGTGGAGACGAAGCTGAACGCCATGCCGGCCAGGTAGTCGGTGGACCCCGAGCAGGTGAAGCCGATGTCGTCGATGGTCATGTCGACCTGGC
>DAIMFV010000097.1:0-3231 GCA_036724365.1 Acidimicrobiales bacterium
CTTGCGGGCCTGGTCGGCGCGCCAGCGTCTGAGGTCGGCGGCGATCGACCGGGCGCGCTCGTCGGCGTCGGCGCGATGGCCGGGCAGGTCGGGTTCGGCGGTCGAGAGGTCGGTGGTCCCGAGGTCGGTGCTGTCTTCTCCGGCGAGGAGCCGACGGGCGTCGTGCACGGCCTGGGTGGCGTCGGGTGCGACGCGACCGGCGCGCTCCATGGCGGTCACGGCCTCACGGACCCGACCGAGCAGCGGCGAGGGGGCCCGCTCCACCGGGTCGGTGCTGAAGGTGCGCTGCCGGGCCCAGCTGCACCGCAACACCTCCGCGGCCCGGGTGACCGCCACGTAGAACAGGCGCTCCTCTTCGGCGCGGGCGGCGCTGGTGCGGGCGTGGGTGATGGGCACGTAGCCCACCTCGCAGCCGGCCAGGTGCACCACGTCCCATTCCAGGCCCTTGGCGGCGTGGAACGAGGCGATGGTGACGGCGTCGCCCGAGTCGGGGGCGTCGCTGATCAACATGGTGCGCAGCCAGCCGGGCAGGGCATCGGTGGGGGCGCCGGGGTCGGCGGCCAGTAGCTCCCGCCCGAGTCGCACCACCTGCTCCAACACGTCGAGCCGCCGGGCCTCGGCCGACTCGGGGAGCTCCCGGCGCCGGGCCGCCCCGGGACCGGTGGGGCCGATGGGGTCTGCACCGACGACGTCACCGTGGGGGTCGAGCAGGTCGGACCGTTGGAGCTCGATGCCGGCCTCGAGGTCCTCGAGCGTGGTCACCAGCGGGTCCCGTCGGCGCTGGAACCCCTCCAGCAGGCGCTGGACCTCGGGGTCGTCCAGCAGCCGGGTGCCGCCCCGAATCCGGTAGGGGATGGAGGCCCGACGGAACGCCTCCTCGAACAGGGTGGCCTGGGCGTGGGTGCGCACCAGCACCGCCTGCGCCGACCAGGGGCGACCGGGCCGGTGCAGCTCGCGGATGGCCCGGGCCACGCCGGCGGCCTCGTCGGCATCGGTGTGGTAGCCGACCACGAGCGGTAGTGGGCCGTCGGACCGGTGGGCGGTGAAGCCCCGGCGGGCCGGATCGCGGCGGACGGCCGCCGCCACCGCGAGCACCTGGGGGGTGGACCGGTACGCGTGCTCCAGGCGGACCACCTCGGCCCCCGGGTGGTGGCGGGCGAAGTCGGTGAGGAACGACGGGTCGGCACCGTTCCACGAATAGATGGCCTGGTCCGGGTCGCCCACCACGCACAGGTCGGTCCGCTCCCCGAGCCAGGCCCGGAGCAGTCGTTCCTGGAGCGGGTTGACGTCCTGGTACTCGTCGACGAACAGGTGGCGGAACCGCCAACGTTGGGCGGCGGCGAACGAGGGATCGCGCTCGATGCGCGCCGCCGCCAGCAGCAGGAGGTCGTCGAAGTCGACCACGCCCCTGGTGCGCTTCAGGTCCTCGTAGGCGCGGTACCACTCGGCGATGCGCTCGGGGTTGCCCGGCGGCTGGCGCCCGGCCGTCGCCGCGGCAGCCGGGTAGGCCTCGGGCGCGACCAGGCGGGCCTTGGCCCATTCGATCTCGCTGGCCAGGTCGATGGGGCGCATCTGGCGGTTGGACCCCAGGACCCGACCGAGCAGGCGGCCCTTGCGGTCGACCAGCACGGGCGCCGCCCGGTTGTCCGCCGCCCAGGCGGTGCGGAGTTGCGCGTAGGCGAGGGCGTGGAAGGTGCCGGCCGCAGGCAGGTCACGCAGACCGAGGGCCTGCAGTCGCTGGTCGAGCTCGGCCGCCGCCTTGCGGGTGAAGGTGACGGCGAGCACGTGGCGGGGGTCGGCGGACCCGGTGGTGCAGCGGTGGGCGATGCGCCGGGTGAGCACCCGGGTCTTGCCCGAACCCGGCCCGGCCAGGATGGCGAGCGGCTGGCCGGGGGTGGTGACCGCGAGGCGTTGGTCGGGGTCCAACCCGTCGAGCAGCCGATCCGCGTCCACCGCGGCCATGGTACGGCGCGAGGCCGGACCCCGGGCTGGGCCCGGCCGCACGCTGGTGGCGATCCCGGCGGACCGTGCGGGTGCGGGCGTACGATGCCATCGTGGCCTTCTCGGACAAACTGCTCAACGACGGCGAACAGCTGGTGCTGGACCTTCGCCCCCACCTGGTTTTCCTGGCCCCGTCCGGCGGTGCCTTCGCCGTGGCGATCATCGGCACCATCGTGGGGCTCACGATGCTCGACGTGGAGCTCATGAACTGGGTGTACCTGCTCGCCGTGCTCGGAACCGGGCTCTGGTTCCTGTTCGAGTGGGTGAAGTGGTCCACCACCAACTTCGTGCTCACCACCGATCGCATCATCACGTCCGAGGGGTTCATCGCCAAAAAGGGCATGGAGATCCCGCTCGACCGTGTGAACACGGTGATCTTCAACCAGAGCGTGTTCGAACGCATGGTGGGGGCCGGAGACCTGGGGATCGAGTCCGCCGGCGAGCAGGGCAACCAGCACCTAAGCGACATCCGAAAACCAGCCATCGTGAAGAACGAGATCTACCGCCAGATCGAGGCCAACGAGAACCGCAAGTTCGACCGGATGCGCTCGGGCCCCGGCGCCGATCCCACCCAGGTGCAGAGCGCGCCGGCGTCGATCCCGGAACAGATCGACCAGCTCGCCGAACTGCACCAGCGGGGCGTGCTCAGCGACGCCGAGTTCCAGCGCAAAAAGGCCGAGCTGCTCGAACGCATGTGATGGTCGCCTGAGGCGTCCTCAGCGCCTACGGCGCCACCTGCTCGGTGGGTTCGGCGTCCGCGGGTCCTCGCGCCGCCAGTCTTCTGGTGCGCCTTCGGCGCTCGACTGTTGGTTCCGGTCAGGCCGTTCCTCGCTTCGCTGCGGAGCCTGACCGGCGTCTGCGTCGTTGGCGATCGGGGCGTGACGCCACGTTCGTCGGGCGGCCAACGCCGCAGACGGTGCTGTGCGGCTGCGGCGAGGTCGCAAGGTGTCCGTGCCCGTGCCCGGGGTGCTCGGCACACGGCCGTTGGGTGTCGTCAGAGGAGGTGGGCACCTCTGGACGGCTGCACCTGCCAGCCTTCGGTGAGTGCGCCCGGTTCGGCGAGGGCCACCACGCAGCCGCCGAAGCCGGCGCCGGTGAGGCGGGCCCCGTGCACGCCCGGGGTGGCGACCAGGCGCTCGACCAGGCGGTCGAGCACGTCGGTGGACACCTCGAAGTCGTCGCGCAGCGAGGTGTGGCTGGCGACCATGGCCCGGCCCACCGTGGGTAGGT
>DAIMFV010000097.1:3241-9556 GCA_036724365.1 Acidimicrobiales bacterium
CGGCGGACCCGGGCGTTCTCGGTGACCACGTGCCGGGCCCGCCGGCGGAGGAGCTCGTCCTCGATGACGTCGAGGGCGTCGATGTCGTGGACGAGCCGCAGCGGCCCCACCACGGCCTCGGCCGCGTGCACCGACGCCGCCCGCTCCGCGTAGGCCGACGAGGCCAGCTCCCGGGCCTGGCCGGAGTGGACCACCCGGATCTCGGCGCCATCGGGAACGGGCACCGGAGTGATCACCAGGGAGTGGCAGTCGATCAACAGGGCGTGGCCGTCGACCCCGGCGGCCGACGCCAGCTGGTCCATGATCCCGCACGGCACGCCCGAGGCCACCTGCTCGGCCCGCTGGGTGAGCCGGGCCAGGTCGAGCGGGTCGCCGTCGAACCCCAGGGCCAGCGCCACCGCCACCTCCAGGGCGGCACTCGATGAGAGCCCCGCACCCACCGGGAGGGTGGTGGTCACGGTGCCGGTGAAGCCCACGGGTGGGCGCAGCTCGGCCACCACGCCGGCCACGTAGCGCGCCCACCCGGGCGTGGCCGCGGCCGGGTCGGCCACATCGAGGGGCACCCGGGCCGGCTCGGCCTCGGTGTCGCTGGTGAGCACCACCTCGGTGCCGCCGGTGCGACCGGTGACGGTGGTGACGAGGTCGACGGCGAGCGGCAGCACCAGCCCGCCCGTGGTGTCGGTGTGGTCGCCGATCAGGTTGACCCGCCCCGGGGCCACCGCCGTCACCGCCGACACCGGGGCGCCGTTCACGAGCCGGACCCGTCCGTCGCGTGGGGAGCACGCGGGGAGGGCGGCGTCCACGCCACGGCCCGCAGGGCGGCGGCGGCGTCGTCGGGGACCACCGGGTTCAGGTACGACCCGCTGCCCAGCTCGGCCCCGGCCACGTAGCGCATGACGCCGGGGGCCCGGTGGGGGCCGGCCACCTCCACGTGCAGCCACGCGCCCGGCCAGTGCCCGCCGTCGGTGGGCCGCTGGTGGATCCAGAACATGTACGGCATGGGCGGGTCGAACACCGCCTCCAACCGCCCGAGCGCCTCGGCCAGCACCGAGGCGAAGGCGTCGCGCTCGTGGGGGGCGAGCGACGGCAGGTCGGGGCGCTGGTCCAACGGTGCGATCCGGAGCCCGTACGGGTACACGGGGGCGGCCGGCACCCAGGCCCGCCACCCGTCGCGCTCCACCACCACCAGCTCGGGGTGGTCCTCCAGGAGTGGGTGCCCGGCGGCCAGCCGGGCCAGCTCGGTGGCCGGCAGCGGCGGCACGTCGGGGTAGGCGTAGATCTGGCCGTGGGGGTGGGCGATGGTGGCCCCCACGTCGGGGCCGTTGTTCTCGAACACCAGCACGTAGGCGATGTCGGGGCGGGACCCCAGGGCCTCGGTCCGCTCGGCCCACAGGTCGACCACCTCGCGCACCTGGTCGGGCGCCATGGTGGAGAGCCGGCTGTCGTGGTCGGGGGAGTAGAGCACCACCTCGCAGCGGTCGTCGGGGAACGACGGCCAGCGGTTGCGAAAGGCCCGGACCCGGTAGGGCTCGGGTGATTCGGTGCCGCCCACGCAGAACGGGCAGCCGGCCGGGCCGGTGGTGGGCAGGTTCGGGCGCTTCTGGCGACTGCCCGTCACCTGGACCTGGACGCCCGTGAGGGGGTCGGTGCGCAGCTCGCTGAGGTGGTCGCGGTCGTCGCCCATGCGGCCCCGACGATACGGCCCCCGAGGGGTGACCCGGGTCCCGTCCAGGCTGGCGCGTGCACCCGGCCCGGGTCGGTCGGAGCCCCGACGGCTTCCCTGCTCGGGCTCGGTCCGCGCGTCCGGCGGACACCCGGCCCCGAGGAGGCGACCGGTAGCGTGGAGGACCCATGTCCCGCGTCCACCTCGTCACCCTCGGCTGTCCCAAGAACGAGGTCGACTCCGAGAAGCTGCTCGGGCAGCTCGCCGTCGACGGCTACGAGGCCACCGACGACACCGAGGCGGCCGACCTGGTGGTGGTGAACACCTGCGCCTTCATCGAGGAGGCCCGCCAGGAGTCCATCGACACCGTTCTGGGCCTGGCCGACCTCAAGGCCCAGGGCTCTCGGCTGGTGGTCACCGGCTGCATGGCCGAGCGGTATCGCCAGGAGCTGGCCGACGCCCTGCCCGAGGTCGACGTGGTGGCCGGGTTCGGCGAGTCGCTCACCGGGGCCACCGCGGCCGCGCCGGCGGGCACGCCGGTGACCATCGGCACCAAGCCGGTGGGCGAGCCGGTGCCGGCGTTCGACCTGTTGAACCTGCCGCGCCCCCGGTCCACCCGGCCCTGGGCCTACGTGAAGGTGGCCGAGGGCTGCGACCGGGCGTGCGGGTTCTGCGCCATCCCCAGCTTCCGGGGGCCCCAGCGGTCCCGGTCGCTCACGGCGATCCTCGACGAGGTCGACCAGCTCCAGGTGTGCGAGGTGGTCCTGGTGGCCCAGGACCTGGCCGCCTACGGGCGAGACCAGGGGGTGGGTGAGCGGTCGATCATCCCGCTGGTGGAGGCGGTGGCCGACCGGGTCGACCGCACCCGGCTGCTCTACCTCTACCCGTCCGACCTCACCGACGGCCTGATCGACGCCATCCTCGCCACGGGCGTGCCCTACTTCGACCTGTCGCTCCAGCACGTGTCGGCGCCGTTGGTGCGCCGGATGCGCCGGTGGGGCAACGGCGAGAAGTACCTGGCGCGCATCGCCGACATCCGGGCCCGCGAGCCCGAGGCCGCCTTCCGCTCCAACTTCATCGTGGGCTACCCGGGCGAAACCGAGGACGACCACGACCAGCTCCTGCGGTTCGTGGAGGAGGCCCAGGTCGACTGGTGCGGCTTCTTCGCCTACTCGCCCGAGGACGGCACCTACGCCGTCGACCTCGACCGCCAGGTCCCCCGGGGGCTCATGGAGGAGCGCCTGGCCGAGCTGCGGGAGCGCCAGGACGCGATCACCGCAGGAAAACGTGACCGATTGATCGGTTCGGAGGTCGAAGTGCTCGTGGACAGCACTGGGATCGCCCGCAGTCACCGTGAGGCACCCGAGATCGATGGCATCATCTCGGTGCCCGACCACCTCCCAGCGGGGTCCATCACCACGCTCACCGTCACCGGTGCGCTGGGCCCAGACCTCCACGCCAGCTGACGAGACCCTCCCCCGGACCCGAACCATGGCCAGCCCCCACCACCACCAGAACGACTCGCACCTCGTGCCGATAGACGACCGCTACGGCCCGGGCGCGCTGCTCACCCCGGCCAACGTGATCACGGTGCTGCGCCTGGTCCTGTCGCCGCTGCTGCTGGTGATGATCGTGAAGGAGCCCTCGTCGTGGGCCGCCTTCGCCTTCTGGACCATGCTCGCCCTCACCGACGGCATCGACGGCCACCTGGCCCGGCGCCACGGCACCACGCGGTCGGGGGCGTTCCTCGACCCGTTGGCCGACAAGGTCCTGGTGCTCGGCGCGCTGTTCGCCCTGGTTGCCGCTGAACGGTTCTGGGTCGTTCCGGTGGCGCTCATCACCGTGCGCGAGGTGGCTATCAGCGTGTTCCGCACCCAGCTCGGTCGCCAGGGCCTGGCCGTGCCGGCCCGCACGCTCGGCAAGGTCAAGACCGTGGTGCAGGAGGTCGCGGTGGCCCTCGCCCTGCTGCCCATCACCGCCGACGCCGACCTGCTCGCCTCCGGGGTGCTCTGGGCGGCGGTCGCCCTCACCCTGGTGTCGGGTGCCCAGTACCTGCTCGACGGCCGCGCCGCCGCCACCACCCTCGGCCACCGCACCGCCCCGGTCTCCTGACCCGACCGAGTTGCATCGCCGGTGAACCCCGGTAGACACCTGGGGCATGGGTGCCGATGTCGACGTCGTGGTGGTGGGTGCGGGCCTGGCCGGCCTGTGTTGTGCCCGTGAGGTGGCGGCGGCCGGCCTGACGGTGCGGGTCCTCGAGGCGGGCGACGGGGTGGGTGGTCGGGTCCGCACCGACGTGGTCGACGGGTACCGGCTCGACCGGGGGTTCCAGATCCTGCTCACCGCCTATCCCGAGGTGGCGGCCTCGCTCGACGTGGCGGCCCTGGACCTGCGGGTCTTCGACCCGGGTTCGCTGGTGTGGACCGGGGGCGGCTTCGACCGGGTGGCCGACCCGTTGCGTGACCCCCGGTCGATCCTCAGCACCGTCACGGCGGACATCGGCTCGCCGCTGGACAAGGCCAGGGTGGGGCTGCTGCGCCAGCGCCTGGTGGGCATTGACCCGGTCGACCTGCTCCGTCGGCCCGACCGCTCCACCGCCGACGCGCTTCGCGCCGCCGGCTTCTCCAGCCGCATGGTCGACCGGTTCTTCCGCCCCCTGCTCGGCGGCATCCAGCTCGACCTGGAGCTCGCCACCTCCGCCCGCATGTACGAGGTGATCTTCCGCACCCTCGCCGTCGGCGACGCCGCCGTGCCCGCGCTGGGCATGCAGGTGATCCCCGACCAGCTGGCGGCGTCGCTGCCACCGGGTGTGGTCTCGCTCGGTGCTCGGGCGGCCTCGATCGACGGCACCTCGGCCGTGCTCGCCGACGGCGGGCGGGTCACGGGTCGGGCGGGGGTGGTGGCCACCGAGGGACCGGCCGCCGCCGCGCTCCTTGGCCTGCCCGACCCCGGGTCCAAGCCGGCCGCCGCCCTGTGGTTCTCATCCGCCGAACCGCCGGTGACGGGCCGGTCGATCATCCTCGACGGCGCCCGGTCCGGTCCCGCCGCCAACGTCGCGGTGCTGTCCGAGGTGGCGCCGAGCTACGCGCCGGCGGGCCGGTCGCTCACGGTGGCCGCCTGCCCGGGCGACGCCGGGGACGTCCCCGACCTGGAGGGCGCCACCCGCCGCCAGCTCCGGGCCTGGTTCGGTGGCGGCGTCGACCACTGGGAACTGGTGCGCCTCGATCGGATCCCCCACGGCCAGCCCCTCGCCCTTCCGCCGTTCTCCCCGAAGAAGGCCGTGCGCCTGGGCCACGGCTGCTACGTGGCCGGTGACCACCGAGACACCCCGTCGATCCAGGGCGCCATGTTCTCCGGCCGCCGCTGCGGCACCGCGGTGGTGGCGGACCTCACGGCCTGATCGGTCGGGCGTCGCTCTAGGGTGCGGCCATGCGCTGTGAGGTGGTGGCCGTGGGGACCGAGCTGTTGCTCGGGCAGATCGTCGACACGAACTCGTCGTGGATCGGTGAGCAGCTGGCTCTGGCCGGCATCGACTCGTTCTTCCAGACGAAGGTGGGCGACAACCACGCCCGGCTGGTGGCCACGTTGCGCCACGCGCTCGACCGCAGCGACGCCGTGATCGTGTGCGGTGGCCTGGGCCCCACCCACGACGACATCACCCGCGACGCCATCGCCTCGGTGATGGGCGTGGGTCTGGACTTCGACGACGACGTGGCCGCCCGCATCGAGGCCATGTTCACGTCGCGGGGCCGGCGGATGCCCGCCAACAACTTCCGCCAGGCCGAGGTGCCCGAAGGCGCCATGGCCATCCGCGATCCCCAGCCTGGCACCGCCCCCGGCCTGATCTGCCCGGTGCCCGGCACCGAGGACCCGGCGCGGCCGGGATCGGAGAAGGTGATCTACGCCGTGCCCGGCGTGCCCCGGGAGATGAAGGTGCTGATCGGCGAGGCGATCCTGCCCGACCTGGTGCGCCGGGCCGGGGTGGCGTCCACCATCGTGAGCCGCACGCTGCGCACCTGGGGCGAGAGCGAGTCGGGCCTGGCCGAACGGCTCGACCCGTTGGTGGCCGACCTCGACCGCACCGGCGCGGTCACCCTGGCCTACCTGGCCAGCGGCATCGAGGGCATCAAGGTGCGCCTCACCGCCAAGGGCCCAGACCGGGAGACCGCGGCCGCCCTGCTGGCCGTGGAGGAGCAACGGGTGCGCGCCGAGCTGGGCGACCTGGTCTTCGGGGTGGACGACGAGACCATCGAGCACGCCGTGCTGACGGTGTTGCGCGCCCGCGGGCTCACCCTCGGGGTGGCCGAGTCGCTCACCGGCGGGTTGATGGGCGCCCGGATCTGCGACGTGCCGGGCGCGTCCGATGTGTTCCGCGGGTCCATCGTGTCCTACGCGTCGGAGGTGAAGTTCTCGCTGCTCGGCGTGCCCGAGGGGCCGGTGGTGTCGGCCGACGCCGCCCGGGCCATGGCCGCCGGCGCCCGGCGGGCGCTCGGTGCCGACGTGGGGGTGGCCGTCACCGGTGTGGCCGGCCCCGACCCCCAGGAGGGGATCCGTCCCGGCACGGTCTTCGTGGGCCTCGACCTCGGTCCGGCCGGGGGCGACGCCGGTGTTCAGGAACGACGATCCGAGGTTCAGCAGCGAGGCGAGCGCGC
>DAIMFV010000097.1:9566-12158 GCA_036724365.1 Acidimicrobiales bacterium
CCCCGCCATGAGCGCCCTGCGCACCCGCCTGCTGGCCGCCGACGCGGAGTAGCGGTGCGGTTGTTCGTGGCGGTGTGGCCGGACCACGCGGTGCTGGAGGCGGTGGCCGCGTTCCAGCGGCCCGACCTTCCCGGTGGGCGGTGGACCACGGCCGACCAGTGGCACGTGACGCTGCGGTTCCTGGGCGAGGTGGCCGAGGTGGACCTGGCCGAGGTGGCCGACGCCGTCCGGGCGGTGGCGGCTCGGCACCGGCCGCTCGACGCGGTGCTCGGTCCGGTGACGGGCCGGTTCAAGGAGCGGATCCTGCACGTGCCGGTGACGGGGCTCGACGACCTGGCCGCCGACGTGATCGCCGCCACGGCGACCATGGGCGACGCCCCACCCGAGGACCGGGCGTTCCAGGGCCACCTCACCCTGGCCCGGGTCCGCCCCCGGCAGGCGCGGCTGTCGCCCCCCGCGCTGCCGCCGTCGGTGGTGGGACGCCCGCTCGCCGGTTCGTGGACGGTGCGGGAGCTCACCCTGGTGGCCAGTGACCGTCGCCCCGGTGGGTCGGCCTACTCGGTGATCGACCGGGCGCCGCTGGGTTCCGGCGATGCGCCCGGCGATGTTCCCGGCGGCGGGTCCGGCGATGTCCCCGGCGACGCTTCGGGCGACGGGTCCGGCTGAGGTCCTTCCCTCGGCTCGGGAATCCCTGCGGGCGTCCATCGGTTGGAGCGGACCACGCGGGCACCAGACTGCCCGGATCCCCCCGCCCTCCGGGCCAACCCACCAGGAGAACCGCTGATGCAGGCCGGTGACCAGATCCCCGACTTCGAGCTGCCCGACCAGACCGGTGCTCCCCGCCGGCTGTCCACCCTGCTCGCCGACGGGCCGGTGGTGCTGTTCTTCTACCCGGCGGCCATGACCGCCGGCTGCACCAAGGAGGCCTGCCACTTCCGGGACCTGGCCGCGGAGTTCGCCGAGGTCGGTGCGCAGCGCGTGGGCATCAGCATGGACGCCGTCGACAAGCAGAAGCAGTTCGCCGACAAGCACAGCTTCGACTACCCGCTCCTGGCCGACACCGACGGCGCGGTGGCCAAGATCTTCGGGGTCAAGCGGGCGCTCGGCATCCTCAAGGTGAAGCGCAACACCTTCGTGATCGGCACCGACCAGCGCCTCCTCGCCGAGATCAGCAGCGAGATGAACATGGACAAGCACGCCGACGAAGCCCTCCAGGTGCTGCGGGCCCAGTCGGCCTGAGGGATCGCCCAACCCGGCCCGAGGGTTCACTCCGGCCACACCGGCCACACCGGCCGACGGGTCGCCGTCGGCCTGAGTGGTCGCCCTCAGGGCTCGGTGAGGTAGAGGTGCACGCCGACGATGCCAGCGGACTGGTCGACCACCAACGTGACCGCGAACCAGTTCATGCAGCTGTCTCCCATCACGGGGGTGATGGTGACCAGTACCTGGCCGTCGCCGAGGTCGGGCGCGGTGTGACGGCTGCCCGCGCACCCCACGGGGCCGCCGGTCGCCACCTCCAGGTCGCCGGTGCTCCTGAGCAGTTCGATGGCCGAGAAGGGCGGTCGCCACCCCTGGTAGTCCTCCACCCCGTCGTCCTCGTCGATCATCCAGCCATCCGGGCTCGCCAGGTTGGGGGCGCCCATTCGGCGAACCACGTCCGCGTCCAGGCCGAGATCGACCGACGTCGCGAACAGGTCCACCGGAACGGTGGCGGTGCCGGCGGCGACCTGCGGGGCCAGATCGATCAACTGCTGCGCCCTCGCCATGGCGGCGGTCGTGCCGACACCGGGGGTCGTGGTGCCGGTCGCCGGCTCCGTCGACGCCGTGGTCGCCGTCGCGGGGTCGTCGGTCGGGTCGCCGGTCGTGTCATCGGGGGTGCCTGTGGTGCCGTCGCCGTCGGCATCGCCCTCGTGGACGATGAGGTCGGCCAGGCGGTCGGCGCGGGCGTCGTCCTCCACCGGTCCGGTGGCGGTGTCCAGGAAGGCCGACCACTCCTCGGCCGTGGCCGGGCGGAGCGAGCGCAGCAGGGCGAGGGTCTCGTTCCGTGTCACCTGGTCGGCGTCGTAGCCCACGTCCGTGCCCGTGATCAGGTCAGTGCCCGGCCACCAGGCCACGAAGACCGATCTGGACGCCTGGTCTCCGCCCGCCGCGAACCGGGGGTCCGGGTTCACCTCCTCCACCGGCAAGGGCATGTCGGGGACCGGTCGGGAGCCCAGGACCCTCGCGTAGGTCCACATCTCGTCGAAGCCGTGCGGGGTGAGGTCGTAGCGCAGCCTCCCTCCGTCCGCCGGGTGCTCCAGCACGACGGTCACCACGTGGAACGCCCGCGCTGAGGCGGGGATGGCGACGGTCGATGACCGTGAGGCCTGCGGTGGCCAGGGCCCGGGAGTCGGCCCGGACGGCGGTGGCCAGGTCCAAGAGCTCGTCGTCGTCCCGGTCGGAGGCCACGGTGGTGGACCGACCGCGGTCCACCCAGACCACGTGGGTCCCGCCGCGCAGGACGCCCGCGATGCCGTCCCCGAGGTCCACCGGGACGTCGGCGGAACGCGGGTCGCGGGCGGGGTCGTCGTCCTCGTCGGCCACGGCGGTGAT
>DAIMFV010000098.1:0-12049 GCA_036724365.1 Acidimicrobiales bacterium
CCGCTGGGGTGGCCGGCCGCGGCTCGCCCAGCCCCGGTTGGCGCTGGACGAGCCGGTTCACCCTGCGGTCGAAATGGCCAGGGGCATGCGGCTGCAGGCGGGCCTCACCGAGTCGCTGACTACCCCGGAGGTGCTCGCTCGGGTGCGAGCCGTCCTCGTGTCAGGTGGCGGGAACCTCGGCCACGTGGATGCCAAGCACGCAAGGGCGGGTTGATTCCCCGAGGCGCGCTCGGCCGCAGCGCGATTGCGTGTGACGTCGCCCCAGTTGCCGGAGCGCCCTGCGACCGATCGTTGCGATCATCCCCTGCGCCGACCCAGTGCGCCCGCTGCAATCTCGACCACGGTGGGTCCCTGCTTTCCTCGGCCTCCCCAGCTCACCTTGAACGTCCGAAGCGTGCCGCGGTCGTTCAAGTCCACGAACCAGGAGTGGTTGCCCTGTCCGCCGCGCCGTGTGACGGAGTCCAGCGCTCCCACAGTCAGCCGCCGCGTGCTGCCGTCCCGGGTCAACTGATTGGTCAGGGCGTTCACCACCTCGAGCGGAACATTCTTGAGAGCGATGTTGCGCCCCAGAGCGAACCTCGTTCCTGATGCCAACTTCATAGCGATACCTTCTTCGTTACTCGTTCCGATATGGTTCATCACGTGGCGCCTACACAGGTGGACACGTGTGGGAGGATGATACCAGTGGACAGCGTGGTTGCAAGCGACGAGGGACGCGGCAGGGCCGCCATGTCAGTGCGCTTTCCGGAGCCGTTGCATCGGGAGCTCCGGTCCCGTTCGGTCAGGGAGGGCGTCCCAATGAACGAGCTGGTAGCGCGTGCAGTGGCGGACCTTCTGGACCGCCCCGACCTGGCACCTGCGCCGGCGACGGATGACGTGTCATCCCAGATCGCGCAGGACGCGGTATCGATGACGGAGTCGGCGATTGGGCCGATCAAGGGCATCGCCAAACACAGTATGAACAAGGGGCACGTCGCCATGGCCGGTGTTCTGTATGCCGCCGCCGCTCGACTCGTGCGCCAGCAGAAGGGTGACGAGGATGCTTCCCAGGAGCTCGCTCACACGGCTGACGTGATCGAGGGCGCGAACCACCACGAACTTGCGGTGGCGCTCTGGCGCGAGGCAGTTCAGCTCGATCCGAACAACCTCGGAGCCGTCAACCGGTTGGGCCAGCGTCTGCACCACCTCGCCCAGCGAGGGGGTGATGATGTGGACCGCTACCGCGAGGCGGAGCACCTTCTCAGCCGTGCCACCTTCGTGGATAACCACGCGAAGCTCTTTCACGGGTGGTCCAAGCTCTTCGTGGCCCGAGCCGACAGGGATGTCGAAGGTCAGTATCAAGCTCGCAACGAGATCCTGGAGGCCCTGAAGCACTGGGCGTTCGGTACCCGGGATGGTGTCGCTCGGCGAGGCTGGATCCGCCAGGTGAAGCGGCTCGTTGACGTCGGCTTGAACGACGAGGCTGCCGAGCTGGTCGAGTTCGCGAACAGGAATGCGGGGTGGGAGCCCATCGAGCCAAGTGAACTCGGTTGAACCGAAGCGTCAGGCCTTCGGCACGATCTCGAGTCGACCAGGGTCGAAGGCTCTCTTCCGAGTTCTTGCGGGGTTCACGATGATCGGGTGGAGGAGAGCCTCGATCAGGCGGCGTTGGAAGTCGATGCCTCGTTCCCCCCAGGCAGCGACGAGCTCCTCGAAGGTGCCGGGGACCTCGGCGAGCACGCGGGTGCCAGTTCGGTTGGAGATCTGGGTCTCGATCGCTCTTGCCTCGTCGTCGAGGCGGTCCTTGCGGGTGCGGAACGTGGCCCGGTCGATGTCGCCGTCGGTGTAGAGGTCGATCAACCGCTGCCGTCGGTCGTCGATCTCGCGCAGTGACTCCATCAGCGATCTGTCGCGATCGTCCTCGCCGCCCGGGTCGAGGCGAGCCATTGCAGCTCGGGTGACGGGGTCGGCGAGCATCCCGCAGATCAGGTCCCGCACGTACTCCTCCAGCTCCGGGGCGCGGATGCTGACCCGGCCGCAGCCGTCGAGGCCCGGCCCTTTCCGACAGGCGTAGGTGCGACGCCCGCCCTCGCGCTGCAGCGATCGCATCCCGCTACCGCAGAGCCCGCAGCGCATCAGGCCCGTGAGCGGATAGGTGCGACCCTTCCGAGGCCTGGACCGCTTCGGGGCGAGCGCCAACAGCAGCGCCTGGTGCTGGTCCTCGGTGATGATCGGCTCCCACCGCCCCTTCGCGAGCACCACGCCCTTGTGCTCCCGAAGGCCGGCGATCCGACCCGACGACAGGATCGACGAGATCGTCTGCACGGTCCACGGGCGGCCGGTCACCGTGGGCACGCCCCGAGTGTTCCAGTCGGTGCAGATGCTCCAGACCGACTCGCCGGTCAGCACCCGTTCGGCCGCTTCGTGGATGTGAGCGACCTCATCGGGGATCAATTCGGTCATCTCGTGGATCCAGCCGTAGGCCCGACGGCCGGCGATCCGTGGGAGTCCCTCACGGGCCTCCCGGGCGCGTACGGCGAGCATCCGGTCCGAGGTCTTCTTCGACTCCTCCCGGTCCATCGCCGAGCGGATGCCGATCTCGAACTCGCTCACCCAGCCGTCGGTGGTGGCCACCGTGCGGTCAGGATCGCGGCCGGCGGCCTCGAACGCATCGACCAACGGCGCCCACCCCGGGCCCCCGCCCCGGGAGAGCCGATCGGTCTTGTAGGCGATCACGCAGTCGACCTCGCCGGTGCGGATCAGCTCCAGTAGCTCCAGGAACTTCGGTCGGTTCCGTCCCCGGTTCCGGTAGCCCGACGTCGACGGTGCCTCGATCAGCTCGGACACGATGTCGACCTTCAACCGCTCGGCGCTCTCCCGGCACGCGTCGATCTGCACATCGAGCGACGCCGATCCCTCACGGGTGATGGACTGGCGTGCGTAGAGCGCAGCTCGCAGCCTGGTCGCCATAGGTGGTCAAAGCCTATTGAGATGACCAACACGCGGAACACGCCCGTCGAAGCGCTGGAACGGGCGTACCCGCTACGGGTGCTGCGCCAGCGGCTGCGACGGGGGAGCGGGGGCGCCGGTTCGGCACCGGGCGGGGAGGGGATCGAGCGTGACCTCCAGGTGCTGACCGACGCCACGGTGAGCCTGATCACCGAGCGCCGGGTCTCCCAGCCCTGGGGCCTCGACGGTGGCGAGCCCGGTGCGGCGGGCGAGAACTGGCTCCTACCGGGAGGCGACGGGCGCCGGGCCGAGCGACTGCCCGACAAGTGCACGATCCGCCTGGAGGCGGGCGACGTCCTCCGCATGCTGACGCCTGGCGGCGGTGGGTGGGGTCCACCTCGCTGAGCGCTCCTCCCACGAGCCCACCGGATGGACTGCGGTGGTCGTCCCGATCCGGCCCGTCGAGTTCGTCACCGGCGCCGTGTTCGAGCACCTGACCCTGGCCGCCCACCGCTGACCGGCATCGGCCCGTGCCACCGGCACCCGTGCCTGCCGTTGCCGATGTCCTGCCGAGCGAGATCGGGCCATGATGCTGTGGTTCCGTTGCCCGCTCGTACCGCTGGCTCGTCGATCGGATGGTCGTGATGCGTCTCACTCCTCACTCCCGCCTCCTGGGGGTCGCCCTCGTGGTGCTGTTGGTGGCGGCGGGGTGCAAGTACCACCCGTTGGACACGTGGAGCCCGGGCACGGCCCAGGCCCGGGCCCAGATCAACGCCCTGCTCGACCAGGCCGAGGCGGCCGACGCCTCGGGTGACCCGGTGGCGGCCCAGGTGGCCAGGGATGCGGCCGCCGACCTCGAAGCCGAGCACTTCCTGCCGTCCCCGGCCGTCGGCACCACCAGCGTGCTCGTGGACCCGACCCTGGCCGGAGGCTTCTTCGACGCCCCGTGGCCGTCGGACACCCGACTCCGCCCCGACGGGTCGATCGACCTCACCGGCTTCCCCGGCCGGGCCACCAACGCCATCGCCAACCTGGTGCTCGGCCGCGGCGAGGCCGCCACGTTCGGCTTCGGCCCCAACAGCGCCGTGTACTTCCGGGCGTCGGGTGCGCTGGACCCGGCGTCCGTGCCCACCCTGGCCGAGGCCACCGTCCAGTCCCGATCCACCGTCCTGCTCCTCGACCTCGACGACCCCACGGCCCCGCCGGTGCCGCTGCTCGTCGACTACGAGCCCACGGGCACGCCCCGTCGCCCGTCGCACCTCCTCACGCTCCTGCCGTACCCCGGCCACCCCCTGAAGCCGGCCACCCGCTACGGGGCCGCCGTCTTCAACGGCCTGTACGACGCATCGGGTCTCCGCCTCGCCCCGTCGCCGATCCTGAGCGCTCTCGACGGCCCGGCGCCGGCCGGGGTGGCCGCGGCCACGTGGTCGACGCTGCGCCAGGACCGCGACGACACCATCCAGGCCGTCCGGGACCGCACCCTGTGGCACCCCAGCGAACTGGTCGCCTTCACCGCCTTCACCACCCAGGACGCCACGTTCGAGATGGACGCCATCGCGCGGTCCGTGGAGGCCCTGCCCCCGCCCGAGGTGCTGAGCCGCCAGCCCGACGCCACCCCCTGCGCCGACGGTGCCGTGTCACGCAGCACCGCCCGCGTGGCCCTGCCGGTGTGGCAGAGCGGCACGCGTCCGTTCGTGAACGCGGGCGGCGACGTGTCGGTGGGCGGCGACGGCCTCGCCGTGCAGCAGGGGGTGGAGCTGGGTTCCAGCGGTCAGGGCGTGCTGCTCGACGTGGCCATCCCCTGCGGTCCTGCGCCCGTGGACGGGTGGCCGGTGCTGGTGTGGATCGGCGGCACCGGGGCCACGGCCCGGGCGACTCCGATCAACGAGCTCGGCCCCGACCTGCCCTACGCGGTGTTCTCGGTGGCGCCGCTGTATTCGGGAGACCGGCTCATCACCGGCCAGCCGGCGCCGTTCGACACCCCGGAGTTCCAGTTCTTCAACTACGCCAACCCGCTGGCGGCCCGCACCAACTCCATCCAACAGGCTGCCGACGTGCTGTACCTGGAGCGACTGGTCCACACCTTCGCCCTGGCACCCGGTGAGGCCGGCGGTGGGGTGGACGGGCGCTTCGACCTGTCCACGGTGGTCCTCGGCGGTCACAGCCAGGGGGCCACCACGTTGCCGCTCACCCTGGCCCACGCGCCCGGCAACGTGAAGGGCGGGTTCCTGTCGGCGAGCGGGGCCGGGCTCTACCACTCGATCGTGTACCGGGGCGACGTCCGCGCCCTGGTCGACGGCCTGATCGGTGCCCAGGTGGGCGAGCTGGACATCTTCCACCCCTACCCGCAGATCCTCCAGACCTTCGCCGAGCCGGCCGATCCGGCGAACTACGCGTCCGCGATCACCACCGACGTGGCGCTGTACGCGGGGCTCCGCGACGGCTGCACGTCGATCGAGGTGAGCACCCACCTGGCCACCGCGCTGGGCATCCCCATCGCCAACCCGCAGACCCGCCTGCCCCTGTACGGCCCGCAGGCGCTCGTGGACGTCGGCTACCAGTCGCCCTTCGAACCGACGGTGGTCGCCACCCCGGTGTCGCAGAACCTGCCCGGCGGCCGCACCGGTGTGGTGGTACAGGTCGACAGTGGCCACTTCGGGGCCCGCACCTACCCGGCCATCGGCCGGTCGTTCGTGGACTCCATCGCCGCAGGCGGCCCCACGACGGTGGCCCCCGGGGCGACTCCGGCGGCTGCGCCCGGCACCCAGTGCCCGCGGTTCGGCCCGCCCCCCACGCCCTGAGGGCGGGCCCGCTGATCCGGTTGCATCCGACCGGGGCAGTGGTGGCGAAGAGGGGGTACCGGCCCGTCCGGTGCTCCATCCCCCACCCTGATCCGAGGAGTTCCCCCATGAAGATCCGCTCCCTCCTGGCTGCGGCCGCCGCCGCCGTCGCCCTCACCACCGCCGTGCCCGCCGGCGCGGCCCCCGCGCCGGCCCCGACCCTGGCCGACGTGCTCGACGCCCAGGGCGGCACCACCGACCGCAACTGGTACGACTTCGACATCCTCGCCGCCGGGGTCGACGCCGCCGGCCTGTCGGCGGCGCTCGATGACCCGTCGGCCGAGCTGACGGCCTTCATCCCCAACGACCGGGCCTTCCAGGCCCTGGTGGCCGACCTCTTCGGACCGCGCTACTGGTTCGCCAACGAGGCCACCATCCTCGACAAGCTGGTGGAGCTCGAGGGTTCGGCACCCGGCACCCTGCAGACCGTGATCCTCTACCACGTCGTCCCCGGGCGGATCACCTCGTCGACGGCACTCTCGGTGCCATGGGGCACCAAGCTCACGACCCTCCAGGGGGGCACCATCGCGGTGAAGCCCCTGCGCTTCGCGGGCACGGCGATCCTGAGCGATCAGGACCGCAACGACCTCGATCCCTTCCTGGTGGCCAGCAAGCTGGACATCCAGGCCAGCAACGGCATCGCCCACGGCATCAGCCTGGTGCTGCGTCCCGCCAACCTCTAGGACGAACCTCCCGTCGCCCGGCACGTGGTGCCGGCGGGTCGGCCCTCGGGGCGGACTCCGCCGGCACCTCGTCGCGTGGTGACCCCGAACCCTGGTGGACGCTGGTGGTGCCCAACAGCGAGTCAGTCGACGTCGGCGTAGGCCAGGTGGGTGTCGCAGTGCAGGCACCGGAACAGGTAGGCCGTGGCCGACCCGTCGACATCGAGGGAGCCCACCAGGGCGTCGATGTCGTCGGTCTCCAGACCCCAGCCGGCCACGTCGGCCCGCACCGACGCCACGGCGTCGGGGTGTGCCTCCAGCTCCTCCCAGCCCGCTGCGCCCAGGAACGCGGCGCCGTCGTCGCAGTGGAACAGCCACCGCTCCTGCTGCCAGCCGCTGAAGCCGGGGGTGCGGGCCTCCAGTTCCTCCACCACGACGGCGGGCACTCGGGAGGGGACGTCGTCGAGCACGTTGAAGCGGACGCCACAGCGCTCGGCAGCCGAGCCGTCGGCGATGCACCACGGGCACACCGCGTCGCGGAGGCTCTCGGGGCCGTAGGCACCGAGCACGTAGAGCCAGCCCCGGGCCTCTTCGCACACCCGGCAGTTGCCGGGCATCCGCTCGAACGCGCCGGTGGCGACCGGGTCCGGGTGGTAGCGGAAGGAGGGGAGGTCGGGGTCGGTCACCGGCCCCGCCGGGAGGTCAACGCCCGCAGCTCAGCTGATCAGGACCGGAACGCCGAGCGGCAGCTGGAGGTCGACGAGGGCCTGGATGTCGTCGTTGTTCAGGCGCACGCACCCGTGGGACACGGCCTGGCCGATGAGGTCGGGTTGGTTGGTGCCGTGCACGCCGACCTGGCCCGGGCCACCGGCGAACTCGGTGAGCGTCTCCGAATGCAGGGCCAGGCCGAAGGCGTAGGGGCCGTAGGCGCCGCCCGGGTTGGTGTTCTGGATGAGCTCGGTGATGTAGGTGGCGCCGAGCGGCGTGGGGTTCTCGTCGGTGCCGATGGCCACGGTGGTGTCGAAGACCGAGGCGCCGTTGTTCTCCACCCGGAGGGTGCGGTCGGCGAGGCTGATGAACACCCGCATCGGGGTCTGGGTGAGCGCCACCGAGGCGGCCGGCACCCAGGCGGTGCCCTGGTTGGGACGGGTGGGGATGAGCACCTTGTACCAGCCGTTGGTGGCGGCGCTGGTGACGCCCGGATCGCCGAGCACCGCGAAGGTGGTGGGGGCCCCGACCTCGGTGGTGGCGCCGATCTCGAGCCGCTCGGCCTGGGGGTCGGGCGCGGTGCGCACCTCGGGCTCGGTGCCCAACGGGGTGGCGATGTAGCCGAGGAGGTTCTCGGGCCCGGGAGGCAGCTCGTCGAGTCGGACCTGGGTGGTGGTGGGACCGCTGGGGGCCGTGGTGCTCGTGACCGACGTGGGCGCGGCCCGATCGGCGAGCGTGGGTCGGTCGGCGTTGCTGCAGGCCCCGAGGAGGAGGGCGAACGCGGCCAGGAGGGCCGGGATGGCGGCCTGGCGTCGGGGGGAGGTCGGGGAGGGGTGTGCCACGGCGGTCCACGATAGTGGGCCGGCCCTCCGTGCCACCCGCGCCCGGTTCCTTCCCGCCGGGTCCTTGGGAGGGCTGCGTTCGCATCTTGACCGAACAGTCAATAGAGTTCGCCGCCATGGAGATCAACGGGATCAGTGCAATCGTCACCGGCGGCGCCTCGGGCCTCGGTGAGGCAACCAGTCGCCACCTCGCCTCGCTCGGCGCCAAGGTCGTGGTCGCCGACCTCGACCGCCAGGCCGACAAGGGTGAGGCCCTCGCCAAGGAGCTCGGCGGCGTGTTCGTGCCATGCGACGTGACCGACACCGCGCAGGTGATCGCCGCGGTCGAGGCCGCCAAGGACCTGGGGCCGCTCAAGGCCCTGGTGAACTGCGCCGGCATCGGCTGGGCCACCCGCACCATCGGCAAGGACGGGTCCTACGACTCGGCCCACGACCTCGACATCTTCAAGAAGGTCGTGGAGATCAACCTCACCGGCACCTTCAACTGCATCCGCATCGCCGCCACGGCCATGTCGCAGAACGAGGCCGACGAGTTCGGCGAGCGTGGCGCCATCGTGAACACCGCCTCGGTCGCCGCCGAGGACGGCCAGATCGGCCAGGCCAGCTACTCCGCCTCCAAGGGTGGCGTGGTGGGCATGACCCTGCCCATCGCCCGCGACCTGGCCGCCGTCGGCGTCCGGGTGAACACCATCCTCCCGGGGCTGATCGACACGCCGATCTACGGCGAGGGCGAGGCCTCCGAGCAGTTCAAGGAGCGCCTCGGCGCCGGTGTGCTGTTCCCCAAGCGCCTGGGCCAGGCCGGCGAGTTCGCCTCGCTCGCCGTGGAGCTCCTGCGCAACAGCTACATGAACGCCGAGTCGATCCGCATCGACGCCGGCATCCGCATGCAGCCCAAGTGAGTCATGGGGCCCACCTGGCTCCGTCCCACCCGCTCGATCCCGACCGCCCGTGGCCCTGGCCTGGGCGGTCGGTCGCGTCCCGGCCGGATCAGGCCCGAGGGATGTGGTGGTGGCCGTCGACCCACACGGCCACGTCGGCCATGGCCAGCAGCTCGGTGTCGCCGCTCGAGTTGCCGTAGGCCCACAGGCACGCGGGCGCGTCCGGCCCCAGCCAGGCGCGCAGTCGCACCGCCTTCTCGGGGCCACGCACGTTCGGGCCGGTGAGGCGGCCGGTGAGCCGCCCGTCGGCGTCCTCGTCGAAACCCACGGCGATCACGTGGTCGATCCCGAGGTCGGCTGCGAACGGTTCGAGGTAGGCCAGCAGCGAGGCCGACACGATCACCACCTCGTGTCCCTGGTCCTGGTGCCACCGGAGCTGGTCGACCATCTCGGGTCGGAGGCGGGCGGGCAGGGTCCGGGCGAAGTCGGCGCCGACCTGGGCCAACCACGCCGCCGACCGCCCACCCAGGAGGCGGGCGAGGAGGGCCTCCTTCGCGGCGTCACGGGGGTGGGGGTGGTCGGCCAGGCGGCCGGCGCGGGCCCGGGCGGCCACCGGTGTCACGTGGGCCACGGCGTCGGCCACGGCCCGCCGCCCGCATGCCCCGGCGAGGAACGGGATCAGGGTGTCGCGTCGGGTGAGGGTGCCGTCGAAGTCGAAGGCGGCGACTCGGCGGCTGGTCACCGGGCCATCGTGGCACCCGCCGATCCGGGGCCGGTCACCGGCGAACCCCATAGTGTGCTGACGGTAGTTCCCCCAACAGGAAAGGACCGTCCATGATCCAAGAGTTCAAGACGTTCATCATGAAGGGCAACCTGGTCGAGATCGCCGTCGGCCTCATCCTCGCCCTCAAGTTCAAGGACGTGACCGATGCCTTCGTGAACGGGATCATCAGCCCGATCGTCGGGGCGGTGTTCGGGGTGCCGTCGTTCAAGGACAAGACCCTCGAGATCGGTGACGGCGTGCTCATGTACGGCGCCTTCATCGACGCCCTGATCGCCTTCGTGATCGTGGGCTTCGTGCTGTTCCTGATCGTGAAGGCCTACAACGCCGCCAAGGCGCGGATGGCGAAGGACCCCGATGCCGTGGTGGCCGAAGACGTCGCCCTGCTCCGCGAGATCCGCGACCTGCTCCAGGCCTAGCGCAACGCCTAATGGGTCTCGCCTGGTCTTCGTGAGAGGCTGGGTCCTGAGCGGCTTTCGGGTGAGCACATCTCTCGCCTGCATCGGTTGAGTGCTGCGGTCAGACCGTGCCCCCGAAGGCTTCTTGGGAAGGTCCGCGAACAGCAGGTGGGATGACGTGCCATTGCGAGCACCAGATCCATTAGGTCGCTGCACGGTCCTCCTTGCTCACGCCGTCGTCGTCGACCAGGAGGTATGGGACGGTGCAGTTGTTCGTGGGTGTCGATTGGGCTGAGGACCATCACGACGTGTGCGTGATGGACACCGACGGCCAGGTGCGATCCAAGGGTCGGGTCTCCAACGACCTGGCCGGGATCGCCAAGATCCATGACCTGATCGGTCGGGCGATCCCCGCCGAGTTCGATGACGATCCCGAGGTGATCGTCGGGATCGAGACCGACAGGGGCCTACTCGTGCGGGCCCTGGTCGCGGTCGGCTACCGGGTGTTGGCGGTGAACCCGCTGGGCGTCGATCGCTACCGGGACCGCTCGCGGGTGTCGGGCGCCAAGTCGGACCCTGGCGACGCGCGGGTGCTCGCTGACATGGTGCGCACCGACGCCCACCAGCACCGGGCCGTCGCCGCCGATTCCGATCTGGCCGAAGCGATCAAGCTCGTGGCGCGCTCACACCAGTCCGCGATCTGGTCGCGGCGCCGTCTGGCCAACCAGGTGCGCTCCGCGTTGCGGGAGTTCTACCCGGCCGCTCAGCTGGCCTTCGAGGACCTGACCCATAGCGACGCCGTGTCGGTGTTGGCCATCGCCCCCACCCCTGAGCTCGGAAAGGGGCTGTCGTTGTCGAAGATCGCCTCCGCGCTGCGTCGCGGGGGCCGCCAGCTCAACGTCGACAAGAAGGCCGCTGCGGTCCAGGCGGCGTTGCGGACCGACCAGCTCACCCAGCCCCCGGTGGTCGCTGACGCCTACGGGGCGATCGTGGCATCACTTGCCAAGGTGATCGCCGCGCACAACACCCAGATCGCCGAGCTCGAAGAGGTCCTCGAGGCCCATTTCAGCCAGCACCCTGACGCTGACATCCTCCGCAGCCTGCCCGGCCTCGGAGTCGTCACCGGCGCCCGGGTGCTCGGAGAGTTCGGTGACGACCCCAACCGCTACGACACAGCCAAGGGCCGACGGAACTACGCCGGCACCAGCCCGCTCACCGTCGCATCAGGCACCAGACGCGTCGTCCGGGCACGCCACATCCGCAACCGGCGACTGGCCGACGCCTTGTACTGGTGGGCGTTCAACGCCATCAACCGGTCACCCGGAGCACGCGCCCTCTATGACCACCGCCGGGCTCTCGGCGACACCCACAGCGGCGCCCTACGCGTCGTGAGCAACCGGCTCGTCGCCATCCTCCACGGCTGCCTCCGCCACCGCACCCTCTACGACGAGCACACCGCCTGGGCCCACCGCAACGACATCGCCGCTTGACACCTCCCGCACGTGGGATGTCTGACCGGGCGCCACTCTGGCCACACCCCGTGGTCGAACCACCGCGCAGTGGTAGGTTCCGGCGGTGCGGAAGACCACGAGATACCTCACCGGCATCGGCGCGATCGTCCTCGGGGCGGGGATCCTGGCCTCCTGCAAGGAGCTGCCCCCGACCACCTTCGCCACCGCGGCGAGCTGGACCGTCGGCCAGCAGCCCGGTGGGTTGATGCTCGCCGACGTCACCGGCGACGGCACGGTCGACGCCGTCGCCGGGTCGTCCGACGGCCTGGTGGTGCTGGCCGGAACGGGCACGTCGTTCGGACCCGAGGTGGCCCACCCCTACAGCGGCACGCTCCGGTCGCTGGCCCACGGGGACCTCGACGGCGACGGCCACACCGATGTGGCCGCGGCCACCCACGGCCAGGTCACGCTGTGGGAGGAGGACGGCGGGGCGCTGGCGAGCCGGCCGGCCCTGACCGTCGCCGCCAACGTGGTGGCCATCGACGACGTGACCGGCGACGG
>DAIMFV010000099.1:0-1001 GCA_036724365.1 Acidimicrobiales bacterium
AAGCTCGGGAGCCAGGTAGTCCGGAGTGCCGAGGACCACGCCTGCGCCGGTGATCGACGAATCCGAAGGCTTGCTCTCGTCCTTGACGTTCGAAACCGTGGCGATGCCGAAGTCCATGATCTTGAGATCGCCGGTTTCGGGAATGATCAGCATGTTCTGGGGCTTGATATCGCGGTGGATCACCCCCTGGGCATGGGCGGCGGCGAGGCCGTGGCACATCTGCTTGGCGATCTGCAGACCCACGGCGAGGGGCAGGGCGATGGCCAGGGTCAGCATGGAGGCGACCCGACGGCGGTTGGAGCGGTTGGTGCGGTTGGTGGCGGTGGTGGTGTTCATGGCTGGTGTCCTCCTCGGACGTGGTTGGTGGGGTGTACGGACGTCCTGACCGGCCACCCCCGGACCCCTTAGGGCTTTTCGGGAAGATTTCCGGCGAGAGGCCGAATCCCCAGGTCAGGGGGCCGTGAACTGCCAGCGGGACGCCGCCGCGGGGCCGTGGTCGCGGCCCGGCCCGGCCCGGCGCGTACGGTGCAGAGCCGTGTCCACCCTGGAAGCGATCGTCCTCGGCCTGGTGCAGGGGCTCACCGAGTTCCTGCCGGTGTCCTCCAGCGGTCACCTGCGGGTGGTCCCGGCCCTGCTCGGGTGGGACGATCCCGGCACGGCGTTCACCGCCGTCATCCAGCTCGGCACCATGGCCGCGGTGGTCATCTACTTCTGGACCGACCTGTGGCGCATCGCCGGGGCCTGGATCGGGTCGCTCACCGACCGCTCTCGGCGGTCCGATCCCGACGCCCGCATGGGGTGGTACCTGATCGCCGCCACCGTGCCGATCGGGTTGTTCGGGCTGGCCTTCAAGGACCAGATCGAGTCCGGCGCCCGCGACCTCCGCCTCATCGCCGGGAGCCTCATCGTGATGGGCCTGGTGCTGCTGCTCGCCGAACAGGTGGGGACGCGTCGCAAGGAGCTGGCCGACCTCACCACACGAGACGGCGTGGCGGTGGGCC
>DAIMFV010000099.1:1026-2084 GCA_036724365.1 Acidimicrobiales bacterium
AGCATGGCCCTGGTGCCCGGCGTGTCGCGGTCTGGCGCCACCATCAGTGCCGGGCTGTTCCTGGGCTACAAGCGGGAGGCGGCGGCCCGGTTCTCGTTCCTGTTGTCGGTCCCCGCGGTGGTGCTGTCGGGGCTGTTCCAGCTCAAGGACATCGGGGCGGGCGACGGCCCGGGGCTGGTCCCCACCGTGGTGGCCACCCTGGTGTCGTTCGTGGTCGGCTACGCCGCCATCGCCTGGTTGCTGCGCTACCTCACCACCCACAGCACCCTGGTGTTCGTGATCTACCGCGTGGCGCTGGGCCTGCTGCTGGTGGGCCTGCTGGCCGGTGGCCAGCTCGAACCCCGCTGAGCGGGGCGGAGCGCGGCCAGGGCGGGTCACCCTCCGGGCGGTAGGGCCACCAGCACCACCGTGCCCACGGCCACCGCCGTGACCAGGCCGGCCACGTCGTCGTCGGCCACGGCCAGCTCGACCGATTCGCCCCGCACGGCGGTGACCACGGCGCCTCGGGCCACCGCCCGGGCCCGTCCGGTGGCCGCGTCCCAGACGTCGACGCGGTCGGCCTCCGCCACCGAGGGCGAGGCGCCGCGGACGGGCACGGCCACCCCCCCCCGGCCCGCCACGTCGGGTCCCGTGGCGGTGGCCAGCAGGGCGGTGGAGAGCGCGGTGCCGGTGGGGAGCGCCACCGCCGCCCGGGCGCCGGGTGGGAGGCGGGCGAGGGCGCCGTCGGGCACCAGGGCCACCGGCCACCGACGCACAGCGGTGTGCTGTGCGAGGTCGTCGCCCGCTACCACTGGTGACGTGGTCACCAGCACCGGAGCGGTGGTGCCCCACCGGTGCCGCGACGCCTCGCCGCCGGCGACGCTGCCGGCCACCGACCCCCCGGTGGCGGCGGCCAGGGCCGCCACGACCACCCAGCGACGGATCGCCCGGCGGTCGGTGCGGACCCGGCGGTGCCAGGGCACCCGGCCACGGGGGATGGGCGAGCGAACGAGACCCATGGGGCCGGGGCCCCCGGGCGGGGGGGCCCTCAGCCCCCCGCGCCCGCCGCTCGGCATGTG
>DAIMFV010000099.1:2094-9937 GCA_036724365.1 Acidimicrobiales bacterium
GGGGCGGGACGGTCCCCGCCGTCTCCCCACCGGAAACCGCCCCACCGGGAACGTCCCCACCGGCGGAACCCGAACCGTCAGGCCGAGGCGCGGGAGCTGGGCAGGTCGATGACGTGGGCGGGGATCTCGTTGGTGAGCATGTTCACCACCCACGGGTGGCAGGTGAACATGAACACCTGCTGGCGCTCGGCGACCTGGCCGATGGTGCGGGCCATGCGAGGCCCACGGCCGGGGTCGCTGTTCACCAGGATGTCGTCGAGCAGCAGGGGCAGCGGCGACGTGGTGGCGAGCTGCTCGGCCAGGGAGAACCGCAGGCAGAGGTAGAGCTGCTCCACGGTGCCCCGGCTGAGCGACGCGGCGTCGACCTGGCGGCCGGCGGTGTCGACCACGAAGATCGTGGAGCCGTCTACCACCAGGCGGTCGTAGCGGCCGTCGGTGATCTCGCCGAACAGGGCGGCCGCCCGCTTCACCACCATGGGCTGGCGCTCACGCTTGTAGCGCTCGCGCGTGGCCTCGATGATCCGGTGGGCGCTCGCCAGCACGGCCCACTCACGCGCCGCCTGCTGGAGCTGGGCCCGCAGCGCTTCCACCTGGAACTGCAGCTGGGGCACGTCGGACGAGGTGAGGGTGGCGGCGAGGGCGTCCTCGGCCCGGGTGAGCTCGGCGGCGGCCTCGTCGTGGTTGGCCTCGGCCGCCACGATCTGCTGTTCGATCTCGAGCCCCTCGGCCTGCCAGCCCAGCGGATCACCACCGGCGAGCAGCTCGAGGGACTCCTCGCGCCGGTTGCCGCTGCGCAGGTCGAGCGCCTTCTCGGCCTCGGCGATGACGTCCTGGAGGCGCCGACGCTCCTTGATGCGGCGGACGACCTCCTCGGCCCCCGACACGTCGGCGGCGCCGGCCTCGGCCACCACCACGTCGAGGCCGTTGGATGCCGCCGCGGTGTCGGCGGCCCGGGCCCGGTGCACCTCTCGCACGGTGGCGAGGGCCTCGGCGAGGCGCTCGCGGTCGCGCTCGGCGTCTCGGGCCGCGGTGGTGCGGGCCACCAGGCGGTCGAGCAGGCGGATGACGTCGTTGTCGGACTCGTCGAGGTGGGCGGCCACCTCGTGCACGGCGGCGGCGAACGCCTCGCTCTCGGCCAGTTCGTTGGCGCGGTCGGCACCGTAGGTGGCCAGCGAGTGCTGGGTCTGACGCGCCAGGTTGAGCAGGGCCAGGAACTCGCCCACACCGTCGGGGTCGAGACCGGTGGGCAGGTCGTGTTCGGTCAGCCAGCCCTCCCACGCCTCGCTGGTGCGGACCATCTCGGCATCGGCGTCGGCCACCGACTGGCGGTCGACGGTGCGGATGTCTGACGAGTACGCCTCGTGGTCGGTCTCGGTCTGGAGGGCCTCCTGGTGGGTCTGGCGGGCGCCGGCCGCGGCCGCGTGGGCCTCGGCGGCGTCCTGGCGCAGGTTCATGAGGTCGACCGTGGACGGCCGGGCGCCGACGCCCAGGGCCTGGGCCCGGCCCGACACCTCTTCGGACAGGCGGATCACGTCGTGGGTGGCGGGCAGCACCGTGGGGACACCCGGCTCGGTGGGGACCACGGCGGCGGGGCGGTGGCGGGCCAACATCACGGCCACCACCGCGAGGCCGATGCCCACCAGCAGCGACCCGATGCCGATGGCACCGGCGCCGGTGGCGAGGCCACCGGCCCCCGCGAGCACGGCCAGCACGGCGAGGCCACCCACCGCCGGCACCAGCCACGGCGGGAGGCCGCTGCCTGCCGTGCGGTTGGCGGCATCGAGGGCGATGCGCTGGGTCTGCTCGTCTCGTTCGGCCTGCTCGAGCTTGGCCACCAGGTCGTAGAGGGCGGCCACCTCCTGCACGCGGCGGCGGGCCGCCTCGGGGTCTCCGGCCGCGGCCCGTTCGGCCTTGGCCTTGTTGAGGCGCTCGGTGGTGAGGTTGAGGGCCCGGTCACGCTCCCGGGAGGTCTGGATGGCGCGGTCCAGGGTGGTGCGGGCCCGCTGCACCTCGCCGGCGATGCGGCGCATCTCGGCCTCGGACTCGATCGACTGGGGTCGGGCGGTGAGCCAGGCGTCGTCGCACTGCGGGCCCAGGCGGCCGAGCTGCTGGTCGAGCTCGGACCGGTAGTGGGCCAGGTGGCCGTCGAGCTCGATGAGGCGCTTGCGGCGGGCCAGCTCGGTGCCGCGCTGTTGGTCCAGGCGGCCCACGGCGTCGGCGTTGCTGAGGGCGGCGAGATCGACGGTGACCCGGGCCAGCTGCTCGTCTGCCTTGGCGACCTCTGCTTCGGCGTCGCGGGTGGCGCCGGCCTGGGTCTCCACCAGCCGGCGGGCCTCGGAGAGCCGGGCCTCGTAGTCGTCGGCGAGCTCCGGCACGGGGGTCTGGTCGTCTGCGTCGAGCTGGGCCCGGGCATCCAGGGCCGCCGCCCACGCCGGCCAGATGTCGTCGACGGCGTGGATCAGCTCCAGGCGGCGCTGGAGGGTGCGGCCGTGGGCGCGGTGGCCCGCCACCTGGTCTCGCAGGTCGTCGAGCTCGCGGCGCTGGGCGGTGATGCCGGCCGCGATCTGCTGGGCGGCGCGCAGCTCCTCGGTGGCATCGGCGAGCTCGGTGCGCAGCACCCGGAGCCGGTAGCCGTCGCCGCGGCCACGGGGCTTGAACAGCTCGTCTCTCCGGGCCTCGAGCGAGGCCAGGGCCAACTCGGCCGATCGGCCCGCGCCCACCACGCCTGCCGAGAAGATGCGCTCGCGCACGGCGTCCTCGTCGAGGCTCCGCAGGCCCTGCAGGGCGTCGAGGTCCACGCCGAAGACGTTGTCGAACAGCTCGGGGGTGACGTGGCCGAGGAGGTCGGCGACCGCGGTGGCGCTGCGCTCGCCGTGTTCGTCTCGCACCTGGAGCGACTTGCGTGAGGCCCCGCGCTCGATGGTGACGGGCGCCCCGGCCTGGTCGAGCACGAACAACCGTCCGCCGAGGGTGCCGCCGTTCACCGGCTCGTGGCGCCGCTTGGTGCTGCGACGGTCGGGGAAGCCGAACAGCATCCCGGTGACGAAGTCCATCAGCGTGGTCTTGCCGGACTCGTTGGGCCCGTGCACCACGATCAGGCCGGGTGGGAGGTCGGTGACCTCGGCCTTGTGGAACTGGCCGAAGCCATCGATGGACCAGCCGGTGATCCTCATGCCTGTCCTCCAGCGAACTCGTTCAGGGCCAGGTCGAGCGCCCGTGAGGCGATCTCGCTGTCTGCAGGGTCGATCGGCTCGGCCAGGTAGCGGGCCACGTCGGTGGGGAGCGACGGGAGCAGCGACCGCCAGTCGTCTTCGCCGGGCGAGCCCTCGGCGGTGGCGAGCAGGTCGCTCAAGAAGTCGGTGCCCTGGCGGACCTCGTCGAGGTCGATCACGGGTCGGGTGCGCCAGTCGATGGCGTCGACCCAGGTGAAGGGGGTGGAGGCGGCTCCGGCGTTCAGGACCTTCACCACCTTGGCGGCCTTGGCCGGGTCGACCAGCTCGTCGTGCAGGGGACCGCTGCCGGTGACCACCAGGTTGGCCACCACCGACCGGCCGTCGTGGTTGCCGGGATCGGTGGCGGCCTGGAACCGGTCGATGAGCTCGGTGACGCTCTGGAGGGCGCTGATGTCGACCGAGGCGGTCACGAAGCGCACCAGGTCGACCGCGAGCGGTTGGGGCTCGGCCACCCGGCCACCATCGACGGTCACCAGGAAGGCGCCCGGTCCGCCCCGGTCGGCTGGTTCGGTGTTGCGGCCCTGCACGGTGCCGGGCTCGACGATCCAGGGCTCGCGGGCGTGGATCGTGGGGGAGTGGGAGCCGCCGAGCGCCCAGTAGCCGATGCTGCGGCTGGCGAGCTCGGTGAGCGGCAGGCGGCCGGCGCCGTGGCCCACGTGCAGCACCCCGAGGTGGAACCCCTTGCCGGGCTTGGTGGGGAAGCGGGCCACGATGTCGTCGGGCAGGGCCCGGGCCGGGTTGCTCACGCCGTGGATGGTGACGGTCTCCCCACCGGCCTCGAAGGTGACCGACTCGACCGGCTGGCCGGTGGGCGGCGAGCCGCCGAAGACGTGGGTGCCCTCGGGCCAGCCGTCGATGGCGGTCCACCCGGGAGGGGCGGCGTCGTCGTGGCCGAGCACCACGAACGACCGGATGCCGGCGGCGTCGAGCCGGGCCAGCCCGTCGCGCAGGCAGAGCTGGGCCCGCAGGCCGTGCTCGGGCCCGGCGTAGAGGCCGCCGGCCAGCACCACGAAGTCGACGCCGTGGGCGATGGCGGTGTCGATCAGCGCGTCCCAGGCCAGGATCGACGCGTCCCGCAGCGCCTCGACGGTGGCGGCCGGCAGGTGGCGGCCGGTGACCGCGGCCACCGGCGCATCGAGGTGCAGATCGGCTGCGTGCAGGAACGTGAACATCGACTCTCCCCGGGTGGGCCTTGCTCGCAGTGGTAGGCGGCGGAGGTTACACCCGCTCACCTCCGGACATGCCGGGCGTCACACGGGGTGGTGGGCCCGGTTCTCTGCGCGCGATCCGGTCGAGCGGATCCAGGCGGGTCAGCTCGACGAGCCGCCGGTGGAGGACGACCCCGACGAGCCCGACGAGCCCGACGAACTCGACGACCCCGAGGAGTCGGAGGTGGTCGAGGGCTTGGAGGTGGTGGAGGAGCCACCCGAGGTGGTCGACGTGGACGACGTGCTGCTGCCGGTGTCGGACCGGTCGGCGTCGCGGGCGGAACCGAACGTGCCCGCCGAGCGGCTGTCGGTCTTGTAGAACCCGGACCCCTTGAAGGTGATCCCCACGTTCCCGAACACCTTCTTGAGCGGGCCCTCGCACTCGGGGCACTCGGTGAGGGCGTCGTCGGTGAAGGGCTGGACCACCTCGAACTCGTGGTCGCAGGCCTTGCAGCGGTACTCGTAGGTGGGCATCTGGTCCTCGCAGGAACGCGGCGGGCTCGTTAGCACTCTCATGGTGCGAGTGCCAGTGTAGGAGGGGCTGGGCCGCCGCACCCAGGCGATCGGCGGCCGCGGCCAGCGCACGCCGGCGGGGGCGGTGCGCGAGACTCGTCGCCGTGACGCCGACCACCTCCTCCGTCCGCAAAGCCGTCATCACCGCCGCCGGCCTGGGCACCCGCTTCCTGCCGGCCACCAAGGCGCAGCCCAAGGAGATGCTGCCCGTGGTGGACAAGCCCGCCATCCAGTACGTGGTCGAAGAAGCCGTGGCCGCCGGCATCGACGACGTCCTCATCATCACCAGCCGGTCCAAGCGCTCCATCGAGGACCACTTCGACCGCCAGTTCGAGCTCGAGTACCACCTCAACGAGTCGGGCAAGCAGGAGCAGCTCGACGCGGTGGTCGACCTGGCCTCCCTCGCCGACATCCACTTCGTGCGCCAGTCGTCGCCGCTCGGGCTCGGCCACGCGGTGTCGGTGGCGCGCAAGCACGTGGGCGACAACCCCTTCGTGGTGCTGTTGGGCGACGAGTTCATGGACACCACGTCCACGCTGCTCCCCGACATGATGCGCATCCACGACCAGTACGGCCGGTCGGTGCTGGCCCTGCAGGAGGTCCCCAATGCCGAGATCAGCCGCTACGGCAGCGTGAAGCCCGAGCGCATCTCCGACAACCTCGTGCAGATCCTCGACCTGGTCGAGAAGCCGGAGCCGGCGTCGGCCCCGTCGAACCTGGCTGTGATGGGCCGCTACATCTTCACGCCGGAGATCTTCGACAAGCTGGAGCTGGTGACCCCTGGGGTCGGCGGCGAGATCCAGCTCACCGACGCCATCGCCATGCTCATCGCCGACCAGGCCGTGTACGGCGTCACCTTCCAGGGGGGTCGCCACGACACCGGCACCGTCCCCGCCTACCTGGAGACCATCGTGGAGCTGGCCCTCAGCCGGGAAGACATCGGGCCCGGCTTCCGCACCTTCCTGGCCGACCTGTGTCGTCGCCAGGGCCTCGCCTGATCCGGGCGGCATCCCGGTCGTGATCCCCTTCGCCGAGGCCCGCGCCCACGTCGTCGAACGCTGCCGTCCCCTCGCTGCGGTGCCGGTGCCCCTGGCCGAGGCGCTGGGCTGCGTGCTGGCCGGGGCCGAGGTGGCCCACGATCCGGTGCCGCCCTTCGCCAACTCGGCGATGGACGGCTACGCCGTCCGGTCGGTCGACGTGGCCGATGCAGGCCCCGACCGGCCGGTTCGGCTCCGGGTGGTCGCCGACCTCCACGCCGGCCACTCGGCCGAGGTCGAGGTCGGCCCCGGGTGCGCGGTGCGCATCATGACCGGTGCGCCGATGCCGCCCGGCGCCGATGCCGTGGTGGTCGTGGAGCGGTCCACACCGACGGACGACGGTGCGGTGCTCCTCACCGAGACGGCGGCTCCCGGTCGCCACGTGCGGCCCGCGGGCGACGACATCGCCCCCGGTCAGGAGGCGCTGGCTGCCGGCACCGTGCTCACGGCAGCCCACCTGGGGGTCCTCGCCGCCCTGGGGCGCCGCACCCCCACGGTGGTGCCCCGCCCCACGGTGGGCATCCTCTCCACGGGCGACGAACTGGTCGACGACGACGGCCCGCTGCAACCGGGCCAGATCCGCGAGACCAACCGGCCCACGTTGGTGGCCGCCGCCGCCGGCTTCGGGGTGCGGGCGGTCGACCTGGGCACCGTGCCCGACGACCGCGACCGGATCCGTGCCGCGCTCATCGACGCCGCCCGCCACCACGACGCGGTGGTCACCACGGGTGGGGTGAGCATGGGCGACGTCGACCTGGTGAAGGTGGTGCTCGCCGAGGTGGCCGACATGCGGTGGATGCAGGTGGCCATCCGCCCGGCCAAGCCCTTCGCCTTCGGGGTGCTCGACGGCACGCCCGTCTTCGGCCTGCCCGGCAACCCGGTGTCGTCGCTGGTGTCCCTCGCCGTCCTGGGCGTGCCGGGGCTGCGCACCCTGGCCGGCCGACCGGACCTCGACCTGCCCCGCGTGCCCGTGCGGGTCATGGCACCGGTGCGCGCCCACGACGACGGCCGCACCGCGTTCGTGCGAGCCACCGCCCGCTGGACCGGCCACGGGTTCGACGCGGTGCCGGCGGGGCGGCAGGGTTCGCACCAGCTGGCGGCGTCGGCCGGGGCCAACGCCCTCCTGGTGCTGAACGGCAGCGTCGACGAGGGCACCGTGGTGGAGGCCGTGCTGCTCCGGGACCCGTTCGGCCCCTGAGGTGGGTGGCAGCTCGGCGGGCCTACCCGCCGATCTGCGACATCGACCGGGCCGGTCGGGTGAAGTGCACGGCGGAGATGCCGTGGCCCGCCCACTTGGCCGCCACCGTGGCCTCGATGGCCTGGTCGAGAGCCTGGTCGAGCGGGTCGGCCGACTGCCCGCCCGGCTGCCCGGGTTCGCGGGGCCCGGGCTCGCCCGACGCGAGGGAGAGGCCGGGGTCGCGCAGGATGGCCCGCAGGTCGGTCTCGTCGGTGGCGAAGAGGCACGAGCGGAGCTGACCGTCGGCGGTGAGCCGGACGCGATCGCAGCGCGAGCAGAAGGGTTCGGTGACGCTGCCGATCACGCCGACCTCGCCGAGGCCGTCGGCGTAGCGGTGCAGGCGGGCCGGGGCCGATCCCCGCCCCCCGCGCCCCCGGCGCCTGGCCCCCCACCGCCTGCATCCTGTGCGAGTGCAACTGCGGCCTCGAGGTCGAGCTCGGCGGCCCCGCCGGACGCAGCTTCGTCCGGGTGCGCGGCGACGACGCCCACCCGGCCTCTCGGGGCTACGCGTGCGAGAAGGCCTCGCGCGTCGAGTACTACCAGAACGGCGGCCAGCGGCTGACCACGCCGATGCGCCGGCGCGCCGACGGCAGCTTCGAGGCGATCGACTGGGAC
>DAIMFV010000099.1:9947-11944 GCA_036724365.1 Acidimicrobiales bacterium
CCGCGATCCGCGAGGTCGCCGCGAAGCTGGAGGCGCTGCGGCACGCGGCGGGCGGCGAGCGGACCATGTACTACGGCGGTCCGGACTAGGTCAACCCCCTGCCGGGCCTGTTCAGCCGCGCGACCCGCGGCGTGCTCGGCATGCGCTACCAGTCGTCGGCGCTCGCGCAGGAGAAGACCGGCGAGATCCACGTCGCCGGCAACATGGCGGGCGGCATCGTGCGCGCGGACTTCGAGCACTGCGAGGTCGCGCTGCTGCTCGGCAAGAATCCGTGGCAGTCGCACGGCATCCCGCGGGCTCGCGTGACGCTGCGCGAGATCGCGCGCGACCCGGCGCGCACGCTGATCGTCGTCGACCCGCGACGCAGCGAGACCGCCGACATCGCCGACGTGCACCTTCGCGTGCGGCCGGGCGGCGACGCGTTCCTGCTCGCGGCGATGGTCGCGACGGTCGTGCAGGAGGACCGGCTCGCCCGCGACTGGCTGGCCGCCCACGCGAGCGGGCTGGACACCGTGCTGCCGCTGTTCGCCGACCTGCCGATCGCCGACTACGCGGCCCGGGCGGGCCTCGACGAAGCGCAGGTGCGCGACGCCGCGCGCCGGATCGCCGGTGCGCGCAGCGTCGCGAGCTTCGAGGACCTGGGCGTGCAGATGAACCGGCACTCGACGCTGGTCTCGTACCTGCACAAGCTGCTGATGCTGCTGACCGGGCACTTCGGCCGCCCCGGCACGATGTACCGGCCGACCTCGATGGTGCCGATCTTCGGCGCGACCGCCGACTTCGCGTCGCTGCGCCGCACGCCGGTCACCGGCGCGCCGATCATCGCCGGCCTGATGCCGTGCAACGCGATCCCCGGCGAGATCCTGTCGGACTCGCCGGACCGGTTCCGCGGGATGATCGTCGAGGCGGCGAATCCCGCGCACTCGCTCGCCGACGGCCCGAGGATGCGCGAGGCGCTGGCCGCGCTCGAGCTGCTGGTGGTGATCGACGTCTCGATGTCCGAGACCGCGCGGCTCGCGCACTACGTGCTGCCGGTGTGCTCCCAGTACGAGAAGGCGGAGGCGACCTTCTTCAACTTCGAGTTCCCGCGCAACGTGTTCCACCTGCGGCGCGCGCTGCTCGAGCCGGAGCACGGGCTGTTCTCCGAGGCCGAGCTGCACGCGCGCCTGCTCGAGGCGATGGGCGCGCTGCCCGCCGACGCGGTGGCGACGCTGCGCGCCGCGTGGGACGCGGGCCGGCCGGCGTTCGCGCAGGCGGTCGCGCGCCTCTCGGCGGAGCGGCCCGCGCTCGCCGGGCTCGCACCGGTGCTGATCTATCGCGCGATCGGCGACCGTCTGCCGCGGGGCGCCGCCGAGGCGGCCGGCCTGTGGGCCGTCTGCCAGCTCGCCGCGAAGCGCCAGCTCGCGTCGCTGAACCGGGCCGGCCACGCCGGCCCCCCGCACGTCGCCGCCGAGGCGCTGTTCGACGCGATCCTCGCGTCGCCGAGCGGCGTGGTGTTCTCGGTCGACGACTGGGACGAGAGCCTGCGCCGGATCGGCACGCCGGACGGCCGCGTGCGGCTCGCGCTCCCCGAGCTGTTCGACGAGCTGGCCGCGCTGCGCGACGAGCCCGCGCCCGCGCCGCCGCCGGACTACCCGCTGGTGCTGTCGGCGGGCGAGCGGCGCTCCTACACCGCGAACACGATCATCCGGCACCCGGACTGGCGCCGGATGGACCGCGAGGGCGCGCTGTGCGTGCACCCGGACGACGCGCGCGCCGCGGGCGTCGCCGACGGCGGCCTCGCGCGGCTCGAGACGCGGCGCGGCGCCGCCACCGTGCGGGTGCAGGTCAGCGACCGGATGTCGCCCGGCCACGTGTCGCTGCCCAACGGCATGGGGCTCGACTTCGTCGTCGAGGGCGGCGCCGGGGTCGCGGGCGTGTCGCCGAACGAGCTGACCGACCTCGACGACCGCGATCCGTTCGCCGGCACGCCGTGGCACAAGTTCGTGCCGGCGAGG
>DAIMFV010000100.1:0-11829 GCA_036724365.1 Acidimicrobiales bacterium
CATGTACTTATAAATTTCGATAAAAGAATAATAATAGATATAAAAAATCATTGGTGTCCGGTTAAAATTTGTAGATTCCTCCCTACGGTCGGAATGACAGGGCATTGGGTCGGATTTGGGGGGGCAGGGCCTGGTTGGCGGCGAAGCGGGCCACGCCGTCGGCGAAGCCGGGGTCGAAGATGACCTCGCGGCCGTGGCGCTCCTCGTTGGCCAGGGCCTCGTGGGGGCTGAGCCCGTAGCTCTCGTAGGTGGCCAGCCGGTCGTGGACCACGGCGGGCCACGGCGAGGCGGCGATCACCTCCGCCACCTCCATGGCGGTGGCGAGGGCCTGGCCGGGCTCGGTGAGACGGGTGACGAAGCCGATCCGTTCGGCCTCGACGGCGTCGAACTCACGGCCGGTGAGCATGAGGTCCATGGCCCGGCCCAGGCCCACGATGCGGGGCAGGCGGACCGTGCCCCCGTCGATCAACGGCACGCCCCAGCGCCGTTCCAGGCACCCGAACCGGGCGGTGGTGGAGGCCACCCGGATGTCGCACCACGCCGCCAGCTCCACGCCTCCGGCCACGCACCAGCCCTCGATCGCTGCGATCACCGGCTTGGAGAGGGTGAGCCGGGTGGGGCCGAGCGGGCCGCTCGGGCGCAGGCGGGGGAGCGAGGTGAGGTCGGCGCCGGCGCAGAAGGCGCGGTCGTCGCCCACGAGCACCGCCACGCGGGCGTCGGGGTCGGCGTCGAAGGCGGTGAACTCCTGGTACAGGCGCTCGGCGGTGTCGGAGTCGATGGCGTTGCGCCGCTCCGGACGGTCGATGCGGACCACCCGGACGGCGTCGGAGCCCTGTAGGTGATCGGCCACGGATCGGACGGTAGCCCGATCGGAGTCGACCGGGTACCGCCTCCCCGGTCACGGCGGCACCAGCGGCGCCTTCGTCGCTGGCACCAGGTGTGGCATCGACGCCTCGGCCCCGTGGCCGTGGCCGTGGGCTGGGCGTGGGCGCCGGTCCGGGCGCGAGACTGCTCCGGTGCGACACGACCACACGGCAGACCTCACTGGCAGATCGGTGGTGATCACCGGCGCCAACTCCGGGATCGGCCGGGAGACGGCGGTGGGCCTGGCCCGGTTGGGGGCCGAGGTCACGATCGCGGTGCGCAACCCCACCAAGGGCGCCGAGGCGCTGGCCGACATCCGCCGCCGCTCGGGCAGCGACCTGGTGAGCCAGGCGCAGCTCGACCTCGCCGACCTGGACTCGGTGCGGCGGTGCGCCGGTGAGCTGCTGGACCGCCTCGAACGCATCGACGTGCTGGTGAACAACGCCGGGATCATCGCCGACGAGCGACGCGAGACCCGCCAGGGCTTCGAGGAGATGTTCGGGGTGAACCACCTCGGGCACTTCCTGCTCACCGACCTCCTCCTCGACCGGCTGGTGGCCAGCGCCCCGTCGCGGGTGGTGATCCTGTCGTCCATGGCCCACCGGTTCTCCCCGCGTGGCCTCCGATTCGACGATCTGCACGCCCACCGCTCGTTCCACATGTTCCCGGTGTACGGCCGGTCGAAGCTGGCCAACGCCATGCACGCCCTGGAGCTGGCCCGGCGGCTCGAGGGCACCGGGGTCGCGGTCAACTGCGTGCACCCCGGCTCGATCGCCAGCGGCTTCGGCGGCGACGGCGACACCCGCTTCCTGGGCAAGTTGATCTCCCAGGTCGGCCGGGTGTTCATGGCCAGCCCCGAACAGGGAGCGCGCACCCCCGTGATGCTGGCCGCATCCACGAGCCCCCGGGTGGCCGAGGTCACCGGCGGCTACCCCCCCCCCCCCCGCCGGTGCCGGCCGCCTCGACCCCCCCGCGCCGCCGGGCCCGCCCCACCCCTGTGGGAGCCCGGCGCACCGCCCGGGGGGCCCGACGCAGACTCGTCCCGCCGGTGAGTCGGCCGCGGCCGGGCGCGCTGCGGGTGGTCGCGGGCACCGCCGGAGGGCTGCGCCTCGAGGTGCCGCCCGGATCCACCACCCGTCCCACCGCCGACCGGGTCCGCCAGGCGATCTTCAACGCGCTCGACAGCCTCGACGCAGTCGAGGACGCCGCGGTCCTGGACCCGTTCGCCGGGAGCGGCGCGCTGGCCATCGAGGCGCTGTCGCGGGGGGCGGCCAGTGCCACCTTGTGCGAGACGAGCGCCGCGGCCCGGCAGGTCATCGAGGCCAACCTGGCGGCCACCGGTTTCGCCGACCGGGCCCGGGTGGTGGCCGGCCCCGGCGAGCGGACGGTGGCGGCGGGCGGGCCGTGGGACCTGGTGCTGCTCGACCCGCCCTACGACTTCGCCGACTGGGACGGCCTGTTGGCCCGGCTCGTGCCGTCGCTCGCGGAGCGGGCCGTGGTGGTGGTGGAGTCCGATCGCGAGGTGGCCGTGGCCCCGCACCTGCGTGTCATCAGATCCAAGCGGTACGGCAGTACGGTTGTCTTGTTCGCCGCTCTCCCTGGAGCCCCGTCGTGACGCGCGTGCTGTACCCCGGATCGTTCGACCCGATCCACACCGGCCACATCGAGTTGATCGAGGTGGCGGCGCGCCTGTTCGACGAGGTGGTGGTGGCGGCCATCAGCAACCCCCAGAAGGGCAAAGGCCTGTTCGACCTCGCCGAACGGCAGGAGATGATCGCCGACTCGGTGGCCCACCTGCCCAACGTCACCATCACCAGCTTCAGCAGCCTGGTGGTCGACCTGGCCCGAGACATCGAGGCCGACTTCATCGTGAAGGGCCTCCGGGCCGTGTCCGACTTCGAGTCCGAGCTGCAGCAGGCCCAGACCAACCTGGCCATCTCGGGGATGCACACCGTGTTCCTGCCCTCGGCCACCACCCACTCGTTCGTCGCGTCGCGCCTGATCCGGGAGGTCGCCCGCTTCGGCGGCGACGTCAGCTCGATGGTCCCCCCGTCTGTCGCCCGCCGACTCGCCGAACGCTTCGCCTGAGGAGGCACCCGTGAACGACGATCTCTACGACGTCGACGCCGAGGACGAGCTGGTCGACGACCTGCCGCCTCCGCCCGACGGAACCGACGCCCCCGCCCGTCCCGCACCCGGTCGCGGCCGGGGCCACCAACCCGACACCGAGAGCCTGCTCCTCCGCGTCCTCGAGCTGGTCGACGCCGCCCGGCCCATCCCGCTGTCGGCCTCGGCCAAGATCAACAACAAGGAGGAGGTGATGGAGCTCCTGCAGGAGGCCATCGACCGCCTCCCCACCGAGCTGCGAGACGCCCGCTGGCTCCGCAAGCAGCGCGACGAGTACCTGGCCAAGGTGCGGGCCGACGGCGACGACCTCGTCGATGCCGCCCGGGCCCGGGCCGAGCAGATGGTGCAGCGCACCGAGGTGGTGAAGGCCGCCGAGCTGCGGGCCCGCCAGATCGTGGAGCGGGCCGACGCCGAGGCCCGGCGCCTCCGCCTGGAGTGCGAGGACTACTGCGACCAGCGCCTCGCCGCCTTCGAGATCGTGCTGGAGCGCACCCTCGACTGGGTGGCCAAGGGCCGCGAGAAGATGCAGGCCACCAGCACGCCCATGCCGGAGCTGGAGGGGCTCGACGACAGCGGCTTCTTCGACGACGACCGCGGATGACGGCCGTGGCTGACGCGCCGCACCCACCGCGGGAGCTGGTCTCGGTCACCGAGATCCGCCGCCACCTGGGATCGCGGGCGCCGGTCCGGGCCTCGATCGAGGTCCAGGGACTGGCCCTGTCCGACGTTCGGGTGGTCGACGGCGCCGAGGTCGTGCTCACCGGTGAGGTGGAGTCGATCTCCGAAGGTGTCGTGCTCACCGGGGCGGTGGCCGTGCCCTGGGTGGGGGGGTGTCGACGTTGCCTGGGCCCGGTGGCGGGCACCACCGAGGTCGAGGTGCGCGAGATCTACGAGACCCGTCCGGTCGACGGCGAGACCTGGCCGCTCGAGCACGACCACATCGACGTGGGTCCGCTGCTCCACGACACCGCGCTGTTGGCCCTGCCGCTCGCGCCGTTGTGCCGGGAGGACTGCGCCGGCCCGGCACCCGAGGTGTACCCGGCCGCCGTCGCCGACGACTCGGTGGCCGAGGACGACGCGGGTCCGCCGCGAGACCCGCGCTGGGCCGCGCTCGACGACCTGGACCTGTAGCGCCACGGCCCACCGGCGCCCGGTCGAAGAACCCCGCTTGGACCCCCATGAGGGGTCGCCGCTACGCTCTCACCCTCGCAAGGCGTGCCACCGCGCGCTCCCGAACTCACCTCCAGGACCACGACGATGGCTGTCCCCAAGAAGAAGACCTCCAAGGCCAAGAGCCGGAGCCGCCGGGCCTCGGCGTGGCGGCTCGACGCTCCCTCGCGGAGCCTGTGCCCGCGTTGCGGTGCGGCCAAGCTGCCCCACGTGGTCTGCGGCGGCTGTGGCTGGTACCACGGCCGCCAGGCCATCGACGTCGACTGACGTCGCCGACGCCCTCCTTCCGGTCCCGGTCGCCCGAGCCCTCGTGAGCTCCAACCAGCGCCTCCCCGTCGCGATCGACGCGATGGGTGGAGACCGCGCTCCCGGCGAGATCGTGGCCGGGGCGGTGCGGGCCCGCGACGAGCTGGGCATCGACGTGGTGCTGGTCGGTCGCCCCGAGGACCTCACCGACACGGGCGGCCTCGACGTCATCGCGGCCTCCGAGGTCATCGCCATGGACGCCGACCCCGGTCGCAGCGTCCGCACCATGAAGGACTCGTCGCTGGTCCGCGCCGCCGAGGCCGTGCGCGACGGCAAGGCGTGCGCCATGGTGTCGGCCGGCAACACCGGCGCCACCATGGCCTCGGCGCTGCTGCGCATGAAGCGCCTGCCCGGCGTGGGTCGGCCGGCCATCGCCACGCCCATCCCGTGCCCTGGCGCCGAGGTGCCCACGGTGCTGCTCGATGCCGGGGCGAACGCCGAGTGCACGCCCGAGTGGCTGGTGCAGTTCGCCCAGATGGGCGTGGTCTACGCCCGGCAGCGCTACGGCATCGCCGAGCCCCGGGTGGGGCTGCTGTCCATCGGTGAGGAGGCCTCCAAGGGCACCCCGCTGGTGAAGGAGACCCACGCCCTGCTGGCGGCCGGTGCCTGGTCGGTGGTGTCGGGCGGGACGTTCGTGGGCAACGTCGAGGGACGAGACATCATGTCGCCCGATGTCGACGTGGTGGTCACCGACGGCTTCACCGGCAACGTGGTCCTGAAGACGCTCGAAGGCGGGATGAAGGCGCTGGTGAAGGCGATCCTGGCCGCGTTCGACACCGACGAGGCCACCCGGGAGGCGGGCAACGTGCTGCTGCCGGCGCTGCTCCCGCTCTACGGCCAGCTCGATCCCGACAACGCCGGTGGCGCCCTGCTGCTCGGGCTCAACGGGCCCTGCATCATCAGCCATGGCTCCTCGTCGGCCACGGCCATCGTGAACGCGGTGAAGGTGGCCGCGGGGTGGGTCGCCGCCGATCGGGGGGGGGCCATCGCCCGCCCCCTCCGCCCGGAGGCGGGCGGGCCCGGCCCCGACGCCGGCTGATCCCCCCGGGGCCGGCCCGCCCCGGGGTCAGGACCCGCGCAACCAGGCCACCAGCGTGGCCGGAAACGGGAGGCCGAGGGCCAGGCGACGTTCCACCAGGTCGCGCAGCTCCGCGGTGAGCTGCACCACCTCTCGGGCCTCGGCCTCGGCCCGGGCCTCGGCCGCCCGGCGCGCCTGTCGTGCCGCCGACCGGGCGGCGGTCTCCTCGGCCTCGGCCAGCGGCACCTCGGCTGCCCGTTCCACGGCCTCGGCCGGGGTCACCGGGGCGACGTCGGCGCCACCGCCGGCTCGGGCCCGGCGGTCGCCGCCCTCCCGCTGCGGACCGGGGGTGCCGTCCCCGGCGGGGACCGACCCGTCGGTGGATTGAGCGTCCTCTGGCTGAGCGTCCTCTGGCTGAGCGTCCTCTGGCTGAGCGTCGTCTGGCCGACCAGCGACGCGCTCGTCGTCGTCGTCGGGTTGCTCGTCGCGGGTCATGACCTTGGCCAGAACGGCCCGACCCGAGGCGGTGAAGGCCCGGGCGGATCGCACCATCGACTCGGCGGCGCGCTGGGCCGCCGAGTCGTCGGGTTCGTCGTCGTCGACGGGCTCTTCCTGGTCCCGGCCCGTCCCGCGCTCGTCGGTGCGGGCGCCCCCGGCTTCACCCACCTCGTCGGGGTCGTCGGGCCCCCGGTCCGCGGGCTCGGCGAGCTGGAGGCGGTCGCGGCCGAGCGTGGTGTCGAAGATGGTGGGCACCGGGCCGGACAGGTGGCGGAGCTGCACGCGGATGCGGGTGATGCGCTCGGTGAGGTCGGAGGCCTCGGGCCCGAGCCGCAACAGCACGTCGGCGGCGCGGAGGTAGCCGTGGTCGAGCGAGATGGCGATCAGGGCGGGATCGATGGTCATGGAGTCGTGCACGTTGAAGCGGGGGACCACCAGGCGCACCTCGGGCCTCCAGCCACCGGGCGGGTCGAGCTCCTTGCGGAGCGTCTCGTTGGGGCCGATCTCGGCGCTCACCCGGCGCAGGATGTCGAGCATGTTGCGATCGGCGAAGGAGGGGGCCCGCTTGATGGTGGCGGAGCTGGCCGACACCGCCACCACCCGCTGCACGCCCATGTGCTCCACCAGGAGCTCCAGGGGCAGGATCTCCCGGGCCCCGCCGTCCACGTAGTGCTCGTCGTTGAGCACCACCGGAGGGAAGGCGAGGGGGATCGACGCCGAGGCCAGCACGCCCTCGGCCAGTTCGACCGCCGGTTGGCCGATGGATCGGTCGTGGCGGTCCACCAGTTCGCCGGTCTCGGTCACGTAGCGGAGCTCGCCGGCCTCCAACGACACCGTGCCCATGCGCAGGGCGATGCCCGACGCCCGCACCCGCTCGGGCTGGAGCTCTCGCTCCACCAGCGTGGCGATCGGCGCCAGCGAGAGCAGCGACTGGGCCCGCAGCGACTCACGGATGGCGTCGATCGTGCCGTCGGTCTCGGGGGGACGACGGACGAGGCTGCCCACGACCCGCACGGCCACCCGCACCGCGCTGGCTGCGCTGTCCGAGTCGCTGACCTGGTCCCGGAGCGTCGCCGCCCACGACGCCGAGGCCTGGAGGCGGACCAACCACGGCTCGGGTTCCCACATGTCGGAGTTGATGCGCAGCGATCGCCAGATCCGCTCCACCTCGTCGATGGGACGGGCGCCGCCGTGCTCGCCCTCGGCCAGCTTGGCCGCGTTCAGCGCCCCGGCCGAGTTGCCGCAGATCGCCACCGGGTCCACCCGGGTGTGGTCGTAGAGGAAGCGGAGGGCGCCTGCCTCGAAGCTCCCCAGCGCGCCGCCGCCGCTGATGGCCAGGCCCACGCGGTGCGACTCCAGGTCCTCTCGGAGGTGGTGGAGCGACCGGGTGACCTCGGGCGCCCAGAGCGCCTCCAGATCGGTGGGGGGCAGGGGAGGATCGGGACTGATCAGGCCGGGCCCGGCCAGCTGCCGCTCGGCGTCGGCCCGGGCCAGCTCCAGCGCCTCCCGCTGGGCCTGGAGCTCGCGTTCGATCCGTTCGGCCTCGGCCTGCTCGCGGGCCTGTTCCCGGGTGAGCTTGGCCGGAGCGGGCTCGACGTCGCCGAGCTCGCGGTCGTCGCCGGTCCCGACCGGCTCGGCCGGCGGGTCATCGGACTCGGGCTCGGGCTCGGTTCCCGGGGGCGTCTCGGCATCGGGCATGGGTCGCGGTCTCCACCTGGTGCGGTCGGTCACCCCCATCATGCCGACCGCGGCGCGGCGCGGGGCGGTGACCAGGCGTCGTTCACGAGCGCACAAAGTTTGCCAGCGGCTACAGTGCCCCCGGCCCAGAAGCAGCGAGATGACCAGGAGACGCGCGTGCCCGCCGAGACCCATGTGGAGCAGGGACCCATGAGCCGCCAGGAGGTGTTCGAGCTCGTGCGAGACCGCCTGGCCGACATCCTCGAGATCGAGCCGGGCGGCATCGGTGAAGGCGACTCGTTCAACGACGACCTCGGAGCCGACTCCCTGGCGCTGATCGAACTGGTCGAGGAGCTGGAAGAGGAGCTGGGCGAGCGCTCGGTGGGCTTCCGCATCGAAGACGAGGACCTCGAAGACCTCAAGACGGTGCGCGACGCCGTCGACTACGTGTTCGAGAAGCTGGGCGGCAAGTAACCGTGCCTTCGGGCGAGGGCGCGCCGGAGCGAACCAGAACCGACGAACCACGGACCGTGGCCGTCGCGCGCCCCGCGCCCAAGCTCGACTACCCGATCGCCACGGCGGCCTTGGAGGCGTTCCTCGACCGGCTCGGCTACCGCTTCGACGATCCCGACCTCCTGGGACGGGCGCTCACCCATCGTTCCTGGTGCGCCGAACACGCCGGGTTCCAGAGCAACGAGCGCCTGGAGTTCCTGGGCGACGCGGTGCTCGGCCTCCTCGTCACCGACGACATCTACGTCCGCATCCCCGATGCGTCCGAAGGTCAGCTGTCCCGGGTGCGCGCCTCGGTGGTCTGTGCCCCGGCGCTGGCCGAGATGGCCTCCGACCTGGGCATCGGGCTGGTCCTGCTGCTCGGCAAGGGCGAAGCCGCCACGGGCGGGCGGGAGCGGCCGTCGATCCTCGCCGACGCCATGGAGGCCGTGATCGGCGCCGTCTACCTCGACGGGGGCATGACCGCGGCCCAGGCCCTGGTGGACCGGCTGGTGGCGCCCCGGCTCGACGCCGAGGGAGCACCCGACAACAAGAGCCGGCTGCACGAGCTGGTGGCCCAGTCCCGTCAGGGCCGCATCACCTATCGCATCACCGACCACGGCCCCGAGCACGACAAGCTGTTCGAGGCGGCCGTGCTCCTCGACGGGGAACCCGTCGGGTCCGGTTCGGGCCGGTCGAAGAAGTCGGCCGAGCAGGGAGCCGCCCGAGAGGCGTGGCTCCGGCTCGGCCCCCGCCCCGGGGCCGACGACCCCGCACGAGAGGAAACCGATGGCTGAACAGCCCGAGATCGAGACCCTGCGGCGAGACCTCGACCGCGAGGTCGGCGGCAAGCGCATCAAGACCGTCGAGGTGCCCGGATCCGGGCTGATCCCCCGGCACACCAACAAGAAGCAGTTCTCGTCCCTCCTCGAGGGGGCCAAGATCGGCAACGTCCAGCGCAAGGACCTGCTGCTGGTGGCCAAGCTCGACACCGGCGACGCCCTGGTGATCGACATCCACGACGGCGGCCAGCTGCGTCGGAGTGCGGCCAAGGATCCGGTCGAGAAGCCCACCAAGGCGATCATCACCTTCACCCAGGGCGGCCAGCTCCGGATCCTCGACACCACCGGCAAGGCCGAGGCGTTCGTGGTCGCCTACGACGAGCTGGCCACCGCGGTGCCCGCACTGGCCGAGCTGGGCTTCGACGTGCTCGACGAGCCCGTCTCGTGGACGTCGTTCGGCGAACGCATGCTGCGGCACCGGTCGGCCAAGCTCCGCAACCTCCTGCTGGACCGGACCGTGGTGTCGGGCATCGGGCCCGTGTACGCCGACGAGATCCTCCACGCCTCGGGCCTGCGGCCCGACCGCGAGGTCTCGACCCTGTCCACCCAGGAGATCCGGCGGTTCTTCCGGGCCGTGGTGGAGACCCTGCACGAAGGGGCCAAGCACCGCGGCGTCACCACGTCCGACGACCAGTTCCGAGACCTGGCGGGCAAGCCCGGTGGGTGGACCGAGCAACTCCAGGTGTTCGAGCGCGACGGCCAGGCGTGCCTGCGCTGCCGCGGCGTGGTGTCCAAGGTGCGGCTGGCGGGCCGAACCGCCTACCTGTGCGAGGCCTGCCAGGTCTGAGCCGTCCGTTCGGTCCTGTCCCGCCGGAGTTCCCGTGTTCCTGAGATCGCTCTCCATCAAGGGCTTCAAGTCCTTCGCCGACGCCACCACCCTGGTGATGGAACCCGGCGTCACCGTCGTGGTCGGCCCCAACGGCAGCGGCAAGTCCAACGTGGTCGACGCCATCGGCTGGGTGCTCGGCGCCCAGGCCCCGAGCGCGGTGCGCTCCCAGAAGATGGACGACGTCATCTTCGCCGGCACCCAGAAGCGTCCCGCCCTGGGTCGCGCCGAGGTGTCGCTCACCATCGACAACAGCGCCGGGTCGCTGCCGATCGAGTTCACCGAGGTCACGATCACCCGCACGCTGTTCCGCTCCGGAGACAGCGAGTACTCCATCAACGGCGTGCCGTGCCGGCTGCTCGACATCCAGGAGCTCCTGAGCGACTCGGGTGTGGGCCGCCAGCAGCACGTGATCATCAGCCAGGGCCAGATCGACGCGGTCCTGAACGCCCGACCCGAGGAACGACGGCTGATCATCGAGGAGGCCGCGGGCGTCCTCAAGTTCCGCCGACGCAAGGAGAAGGCCGAACGGCGGCTGGCCAACACCGAGGGCAACCTCACCCGGTTGCAGGACCTGTTGCGCGAGGTGCGCCGTCAGCTCCGCCCGCTGGAGAAGCAGGCCGACGCCGCCCGGCGCCACGGCGACGTGGTGGCGGAGCTCACCGCACTCCGCGTGCACCTGGCGGGCCAGGAGCTCACCCGACTCCGCTCCAAGCTGCAGGCCAACCAGGTCTCCAAACAGGAGCTGGAACGAACCGAGCGCGAGCTGCGCACCCGGCTGCGCCAGCTCGACACCGACGTGATGGCCACCGAGGCCCGGCTGGGCGCACTCGGCGGCGATCACCTGGGCGACGCCCTGGTGCGCTTCGAGTCGCTCCGGGAGAAGGCGCACGGTCTGGAGGCCGTGCTGGCCGAGCGCCGTCGGGGCATCGAACGAGACCGCGACGTCTCGGTCGACCAGGACGTGGTCGCCTCGCTCGAGTCCGAGGCCGCGCGGGTCACCGAGGCCCTCGCCGGGGTGGAGGCGGCGGCTGCCGAGCTCGAACCGCGTGCGCTCGATCTGGCGCGTGCCGAGGCCGACCTGGTGGCGGCCCGCCACGACTTCACCCGCGAGTGGGCCGACGGCGCCCCGGTGGTCACCGGTGCCGCCGCCGAGGTCAGGGGCGAGCTGGCCGCGGTCCGCGCCGGCGTGGAGCGCAGCGAGGCCGAGGCCGGCCGCGGCCGGGGGCGGCTCGACGCGCTGGAGCAGCGGCTGGCCCGACTGGCCGCCGAGGCGGAACGACTCACGGACCGGCTCGGCGGGGCCGGGCCCCCCCCCCCGGCCCCCCGGGTGGGTGCCCCCGGCCGGCCCGGCCCCCCCCCCGGCCGACCTGGACCGGGCCGAGACCACCCGCCGTGATGCCGAGCTGGCGCTCGAAACGGCCGACGAGGCCGGCCGCCAGGCCGAGGCCGAACGCCACTCCTGGACGGCCCGGGCCGACGCGCTCGCGCTGGCGCTCGATCAGGCCCGGGCCCGCGCGGGTGCCGAGCGGCTCGCCGCGGTCGACGGTGTGGTGGGCACGCTGCTCGACGTGGTGCAGGTGGACCCGGGGTGGGAGGACGCCTTCGAGGCGGCGGCGGGCGAGGCCATCGCCGCGGTGGTGGTGGCCTCGGTCGATGCCGGCCGCCGGGCCCTGGCCGAGCTGCGGGCCGGAGACGCCACCGGAGCGGTGGTGGCGCTGGGCGCGGCGCGGTCGGCCGTTGCGCCTCCGTCGGGCCGCGAGGGCGTGCGGGCCCACGTCCGCGGCATCCGCCCTGGCGTCGACGAGCTGCTCGACGCCCTGGTGGGCGCCGCCGTGGTCGCGAGCGACTGGGCCGAGGCCGTCGACGTGGCCCTGGCCCACCCGGGCACCGTGGTGGTCACCCGATCGGGCGACCGCTTCGGGCCCACCGGTTGGCGGCTGGGTTCGGGGGGTGCCGGCGCCACCGGCGCCGCGCTCGAGGAGGCCCGGAGTCGGGCCGCCACCGCCGCG
>DAIMFV010000101.1:0-3289 GCA_036724365.1 Acidimicrobiales bacterium
CGTCGTCGCGGGCCAGCGCCGCCGCCGACCGGTCGGCCGACCTGGTGTCGTGGGCCACCACCACCTCGCGGTCGGCCTGGAGCCCCAACCGGTCGGCCACCGCAGGGGTGACCACCGACGGGGTGCCCAGGGCCAGGGCCAGCGGCACCAGCGGACCGTCGACCACCGCCGCCGAGGCCAGGGCCAGGCTGGTGGAGCGGTCGGCGGGCGGCGCGGTGGCATCGACGGCCAACACCAGGGGCTCGGGCAGTCCGTGGGCCCGGCGCAGCCGGGCCCGGGTGAGCAGTGGCAGCACCGGAAGCGGTGTGAGGTCGATCCCGTCGGGCGGGATCCACACGACCGGACCGGTGAAGGAGGGACGCAGCGACGGTTCCGAGGTGAACGACACGGTCACCCCCCACGATCGGGCCAGGGACAGGTCCTCCCCCGACGTCACCCGACACGCCACCGGCGCCCCGAGGTCGGCGGACGAATCGCCGAGGTCGGCCAGCACGGCGACGTCGGCGGCCACCACGGCGTCGGGCCGGCGGCCCCGGACCGGCCGCACGTGGTGGTGCCACGCCACGATCCGGTGCCCCCGACCCACCAGGCCGGTCAGCTCGGCCACGGACCCCGCCGCACCGGGGGTGGCCGCCACGGCCAGCACCGCCATCAGGACCGACCCCCCATCAGGACCGTCCGCCCACGAGCGTGCGCACCACGTGGTCCCACGACAGGTCCACCACACGCGCGCGCCCGGCCCGACCGAGCCGGGCGGCCAGGTCGGGATCGTCGACCAGCCGGTCGAGCGCGGCTCCCATGGCCTCGGGCGAACCGTCGGTGACCAGGCCGGTGACCTCGTGCTCCACCCACTCCAACACGCCACCGGCATCGGCGGTGGTGACCACCGGGACGCCGGCGAGGAACGCCTGCAGGGTCACGAAGCCGTAGTCCTCGTCGAACGGGGCGTAGACCACCGCGGTGGCCCGACGGAGCAGGTCGACCAGGTCGTCGTCGGGCACGAAGCCCGGCAGGGCCACCCGGCCGCCGAGACCGAGGCGGTCCACCTGGGCGGCCAGGTCGTCGGCCAGCGAGCCGCGCCCGGCCAGCACCGCCGGCACCCGTTGGCGCATGGCGGCCACGCCGTCGAGGAACAGGCCGGGCCGCTTGTTCCCCTCCAGGCGGGTGGGGCACAGGATGTGATCGCCCACGCCACCGGCCCGGGGGGTGATCCGGTCGGCCAGCGGGGGCGGCTGGTAGAGCGCGGTGGCGTCGAGCCCACACCACCGGCGCATGCGCCGGGCGACCACCTCGGAGATGGCGTAGCGCCGGGTGGATTCGGCCAGGGCCCGGATGTCCCAGTCGAGGAGCTGGCGGTGGTCGTCCAGGCTCGGGCCGTCGAGGTGGAAGTCGCTCCACGGCTGGCCCAGGGCGTCGTAGGCGGCCCGGTGCTGGTGGGCCAGCCACGGCACCTTGTCGGGGTGGCGGGCGAAGTAGGCGGGGAAGTTGACCGGGATGACCAGCTCGGCGTCCAGCGGGATCAGCCGCCACGCCATGGCGGCGTCGTACAGCCGCTCCCGGTCCCAGGCGGTGGGCAACGACACCACCTCGGCCCGGTGGCCCGAGCCCCGCAGGGCGTCGACCAGGTTGTCGACCATCAGTTCGAGGCCGCCGCTCATGAACGGCACCTGGGTGGCGCACACCAGAACATCCATCGCCCGGGAGTCTCGCGGACCGGCCCCGGTCCCGGACACCTGGTCCCGAAGACTCGGGCACGCCCCGGTACCCTTGCTCCCTCGTGGACGCCCTGCGCCTCGCCCTGGTCCCTCCCCGCTACGGCCCCGACGTGATCGGCGGTGCCGAGCTGGTGCTGCGCGAGGTGGCCCACGGCCTGGCCGACCGGGGTTGGCAGGTCGACGTGCTCACCACCTGCGCCCGGGACCACTACACCTGGACCAACCACTACCCGGCCGGCACCAGCACCGACGGCGCCGTCACCGTGCACCGCTTCCCGGTGGTGAACGACACGTCGGGCAAGGCCCGGGCCGTGGTGGCCCAGCGCCTGGCCCTGGGCGAGCAGCCCACCCTGCGGGAGCAGGAGGCGTGGATGAACGACGGGCTCAGGGTGCCCGAGCTGTTCCACGCCCTGCTGGACCGGGGGCAGGACTACGACGCCATCGTGGTGTCGCCCTACCTGTTCTGGACCAGCTTCGCCTGCGGGCTGATCGCCCCCGAGCGCACCATCCTGCGGCCGTGCCTGCACGACGAGCCCGAGGCCCGCTTCGAGCTGTTCGAGCCGCTGTTCAACGGCGTGGCCCGCCTCTGGGTGAACACCGACCCCGAACTGGCCCTGCTCGACGACATCGCCCCCGGTCACGCGCCGGCGTCGGTGATCGGCGAAGGGGTACCGGTGCCCGAGGGGTACGACCCCGAGGGGTTCCGGGCCCGCCACGGCCTCGGTGATGCCCGCTTCGTGCTCTACGCCGGCCGCCGCGAGGGGGCCAAGGGTTGGGAGCAGCTGCTCGACGGGTTCGTGGCCACCGTGCGCAAGGAGGACGTCGACCTCCACCTGGTCACCATCGGGGTCGGCGAGGTCCACATCCCCGACGACGTGGCCCATCTGATCCACGACCTCGGCCTGGTCTCGGACCGCGACCGCGACGACGCCTTCGCCGCCGCCAGCGGCTACCTGCAGCCCTCGGCCCTGGAGTCGTTCTCCCGCACGGTGATGGAGGCGTGGCTGGCCGGCACGCCGGTGATCGCCAACGCGGCCAGCCCGGTGGTGGCCTGGCACTGCGAGCGGTCGGGCGCCGGCCTCACCTACGAGGACGACGCCGACCTGGAGCAGTGCCTGCGGTTCATCGCCGAGGCCCCGGAGGCGGCAGCCGAGCTGGCCCGCCCGGGCCGGTCCTACGTGCTCGACCACTACACCTGGCCCATCACGCTCGACCGCATGGCAGCGAGCCTGAACGAGCTGGCGGGCCGGTCGTGACCAGCCCGACGAGCCCGACGGGCCCGACCGGAAGCCCAGCGCGGCGGATCCTGGTGGTGTCGCCGTACCCACCGGTGCGCGACGGCATCGGCACCTTCGCGGTGCAGCAGGTGCAGGCCCTGCGCCGAGCCGGCCACCACGTGGAGGTGTGCTCGCCCGAGCCGTCGGCGGCCCACCACCACCTCGACCTCCACGGGCCCCGCGGCGCGGTGGCCCTGCGGCGGTTGATGGCGGGCTTCGACCTGGGGGGGGTCCAGGTCCACCCCGACCTCCTCTACGACCCCCCCGCCCCCCCCCCCCCCCCCCTCCCCCCCCCCC
>DAIMFV010000101.1:3299-4297 GCA_036724365.1 Acidimicrobiales bacterium
TCGGCGCGATCGCGCAGCTTGTTGGCTTCCGGGCCGTCGTCGCGCATCTCCACCGGCCTGGCCCTCGCCGCCGCCTTCCGGTCCGGGCCGAGCGTGGTGCTGCGCCTCCACGAGGTGGACCGGCGCTGGGTGGCGGCCAGCGAGCCCTCGGCGTTCGCCACGCGGGCCGTGTTCCGGGCCGCCTCGCGGGTGGAGGTCCACAGCCCCGACGACCTGACCATGGTGACCGGTGAGTTCAAGGTGCCCGCCTCCCGGGTGGTGCTGGTCGACCACGGGGCCGACTTCGTGGCGCGCACCTCGGTGGACCGCGCCACCGCCCGCCGGTCGCTGGGGCTGCCCGCCGAGGGGCACGTGTTCCTGTGCATCGGGTTCGTCCAGCCCCACAAGGGCTTCGACCGGGCCGCCGCCGCCTTCCGGGGCCTGGCCGACAAGGGGGCGTCGCTCCACATCGTGGGCTCGGTGCGCATCGACGATCCCAGCGCCGCCGACCACGAGCGCGAGCTGGAGGCCCTGGAGTCGCAGATCCCCGGGGTGCACCTGCACCTGGGCTACCTGTCCGACGAGGCCTTCGACCGCTGGATCGTGGCCGCCGACACCGTGGTGCTCCCCTACCGCCACATCTGGTCGTCGGGTGTGGTGGAGCGGGCCCGCCTGCTCGACCGGCCGGTGATCGCCACCCGGGTCGGCAGCCTGGAGCACCAGCTCGCCCACGACCCGGGCGCCGCCCTGGTGGACGACAACCTCCAACTCGCCGCCGCCCTGCGCGCCGCCGTCTCCGGCACCACCGGCACCACCGGCACCGCCGGGGCCCGGGGCGATGCTGCGACCGGTGACGACGACGCGCCCGCGGGCGCGTCCGGCTCGCCCGGGTCAGGGTCGTCCGGGTCACGGGCATCGTCGTGGACGTTCGAGGGACCGGTGGACCGGGATGCGGTGATGGCCGAGGTCGGCCGACGGTCGGCGGCTATCGCGCGAGCAACCAGGTGCAGGTCGAGGTG
>DAIMFV010000101.1:4307-5818 GCA_036724365.1 Acidimicrobiales bacterium
GGGGGGTCATCAGCCGGGCCGGCGCCACCCACCGCCCCGGCGCCGGTCAGCCCGCCACCGCCGCACTGCCGCTGCGCCGCCTCCGCCCGGTGCCGCCCCCACCAGCCACCTCGGCCCGGCCCGGCGTCTCCACCGTGAAGAAGCTGATCCGCCGGGTGATCGCCTGGGAGGTCGACCCGCTGCGCGAACAGCTCGTACGGCTCCAGAAGGCCTCGCTCCAGGCCGCCGAGACCACCGACGCCCGCCTCGAGGAGCTGGCCGACGAGCTCGACGCCGAGCTGCCCGAGACACGGCCCGATGCACGGCCCGAGACACCGGTCGTTTCACCCGACGCCGGGGACCGATAGGCCCACGGTGACGAGCGTGCGGGGGCCGGGCGGACGGGTGGTGGGTCGCCGGGTCCGGGTGCTGTTGGGCCTCGGGATGGCGCTGGCCCTCACCGCCGGGGCCTGCCCCCAGGAGCACGGCCCGGACACCCCCACCTGGACCGGGCCCACCCCGGGCCTGGCCCCCACCACCGCCGAGTCGGGCCCGGTGTCGGTGACGGACTGCGGCACGCTCAGCGCGCTCTCGGGCTGGCCCACCACCACCACGTCGTTCCCCGACCGCTTCGCGTGCATCCTCGGCGCCCTGGCCGCCGGCACCCCGGCCCGGATGGTGGTGGTGTCGGTGGGGGCCGGCGACAGCGGCCGCCAGACCGCCGACGGCTACGACCTCCCCACCCGCGTCGTCAGCACGTGGGTGGTCACCGGCCCGGGTCAGGTGGACCAGACGGTGGACCGCACCGAGGACGGCGGCGAGGTCACCGCCGAGACGTGCACCGGCCTCGCCGTCACCCCCGACGGCACCCTCACCGCCACCGGCTGCACCCCCACCTGACCGCACCCCACCTGATCACCAGCCTCGGTCCGGCACCACACCAGCCGGGCCGTGCAGCGTCACAGCGACAACCCCGACTCGACGCCTGGTGGACCGACGGTCGAGGCACCACGCTGACCGTGGCTGCGGAGCCGTTGTCGCTGTGACGCTGCACGGCCCGGACCACTGCCCTCCGGGTCGGCTTCGTTGTCACTGACCCTGGGGATGATGGAGGCATGGAAGCGACGGGATGCGTGCGGTTGTGGGGGCGGGGGCAGCGCTACGTGCTCACCGAGCTGTTGTTCGACCACGGGCCGTTGCGGGTGGCCGAGATCGTGGCGCTGCTCCACGACCAGGGCCTGGTGGTCGGCGGCCGCCCGTCCAAGACGGTGTCCGATGCCCTGCGCTGGGAGGTGGCCCACGGCCGGGTGGTGCGGCTGGGCCGTGGCCTCTACGGCCCGGGGCGCATGCCCCGTTCCACCCGGGCCTGGATCCGCCGCCGCAACCGCCTCCTGCGGGCCCAACGGGTGTGCCCCCTCGGTCGTCCGGCGGCTTCCGATGTCGGCGGTCCTCCGGGCGATCGCGCGCTCCTCGACGGCGATGCCGACGAGCAGGCCGACCAACGGCCCGCCGCGGCGGATCGTGACGGGCGA
>DAIMFV010000101.1:5828-11774 GCA_036724365.1 Acidimicrobiales bacterium
GCGGGGGTCCCCCCGGGCGCCCGCGCGCCGCCCGCGGGCCGACCCGCCGCGCCCGCGGGCGCGGCGACCCGCGCGGGGCGAGCTGGGCGAGCTAAGCGAGCCGCCGGACGCCGCCGGCCCGATCGGACCGACGTCGTGATCGTGGAGGGGGCCGGCTGGTCCGAAGCGGAGGAGGCCGCCGCGGACGCGGCCCAACGCCGGACGCTCCTCGACCAACTGGGCTGGTCGGGACCCTAGGGGTGCGGGCCGCCGGCGAGCAGCACCACGGCGGTCACGTGCCGCGTCGGGGGGCGCTGGCTTCGGCGATCAGCCAGGGGAACGCCCGGGTGATGCGGACCTGGTCGAACTCGGCCCGCAGGGCGCGCTCCAGGCGGGCGGGGGTGAAGGCCTGCACGTGCTCGGGGTCGTTGCCCAGCCGGGCCATGTTCTTGCCCCGGCCCAGGTTGCCGAGGCGGAACCAGGGCTCCCAGGGCACCGACACCACCAGACGGCCCCGACAGATCCGGGCCATCTCGGCGACGGCCTGCTCGAAGCGGGGCAGGTGCTCCAGCACCTCGATCGAGGTCACCAGGTCTGCACCGGCATCAGGGAAGGGCAGCACGCCGGCGTCGCCGCGCACCACCGCCACCGCCGGCAGCTTGGCCGCGGCCACCAGCGCCTTGTCGTGGCGGTACTCCAGCGCCACCACCGAGCCACCCGGCGCCGTGCCGTCGGGGAACATGCGCTCCAGGGCGAACCCCTCTCCCACCCCGACGTCGACCACGGTGCCGGTGGGCGTGCCGAGCACCGCGGTGAGCCGTCCGAGCCAGCGGGCCAGCAGCCGTTGCACCACCGGGTTGGTGGTGCCGTACTTGGCTGCGTCCTGGCCGGCGGCGTCGAGCGCCAACCCGGGCGCCAACCCGATGCTCTGCGGGCGCCCCCCACACGGGCCGGTGGTCGAGTCGGTGATCGGGTCGGTGATCGAGTCGGTGGTCCGGTCGGTGGTCATGGCTCGAGCAGGTCGCCGTCGGCCGATGCCTCCAGGCGACGCCGGCGCCGGAGGTTCACGACCAGTTCGGCCAGGAGCCCGAGCGACACCATCTGCACCGCCACCACCACCAACAGCACGCCGAGCTGGAGCGCCGGCCTGGTACCGATGGCGTTGCCGGTGACCTTGGAGGCCAGCATCCAGGCCAACAGGGCCGATCCCACGGCCCCGATCACGAACCCGAGCCCACCGAAGAGGTGGAACGGACGGGCGGTGTAGGTGGTCAGGAACTTCACCGTGACCAGGTCGAGGAAGCCGCGCCAGAACCGGGCCCGGCCGAACTTCGACGAGCCGTGGAGGCGCTCGCGGTGGGTCACGTCGACCTCGCTCACCCGGAAGCCGTTCCAGACCGCGAGCACGGGGATGTACCGGTGCAGCTCGCCGTACATCTCGAGGGAATCGGCCAGGTCGCGTCGCATGACCTTGAACCCCGAGTTGAAGTCACGGCCGGGGACGCCGGTCACCTTCGCCGTGGCCCCGTTGTAGAGGCGGGACCAGGTGCGCTTCCCGCAGGGGGCGGGGGGCGCCCCCCGCCGCCCCCTCACCACGGCGACCCACGCGGTGGCGCCGTTGTAGAGCTTGGACGTGGTGCGCTTCACGAAGCGGTCGTGGCGCACCGCCCGCCGCCCCGTGACCAGATCGACCCCGGTGTCCAGCTCGGCCAGGAGCTTGGCCAGCTCGGCGGGGTCGTCCTGCCCGTCGGCGTCCATCAGCACCACGAGATCGCCCCGCACGTGGTCGAGACCCATCGACAGGGCCGCCGACTTGCCCGAGTTGCGGCGGAGGCGGATGTAGCGCACCTGCGATGACCGGAGTTGGTTCATCACCGTGCGCGTCCCGTCGGTCGACCCGTCGTCGACCACCACGATCTCCCAGGTCCGCCCCGTGTCTCCCAGGGCGTCGGCGATGGCGGGGATGACCTCGGTGAGGTTGTCGGCCTCGTTGTACGCCGGGAGCAGGACCGACAGCTCGATCTCGCTCATCTGGCCTCGGGGACGGCTGGGGGCATGGCCCGCCACGGTAGTGGCCGCTCCCGAGGGGGGCGGCCCTATGATCGCCCGCCATGTCCACCGTGTCGTCCCCGGTCAAGGCCCTGGTGACGGGTGCGTCGGGGTTCGTCGGCCGCCATCTGGTCTGCCACCTGCAGAACGCGGGCGACGAGGTCATCGGTGTCGACCGGCTGACGGCAGGCGGCGTCGACATCACCGATGCCGACGCGGTGAGCGATCTGATCGACCGGGTCCGGCCCACGGTCGTCTACCACCTGGCCGGCTGGGCCGACGTGGGCGGGTCGTGGCAGCACCCGGTGGAGGCGTTCCGGGCCAACGCCGAGGGCACGCTCAACGTCTTGTCGGCCGCCACGTCGGCCGGGGTCGAGCGGGTGCTGGCCGTGTCCAGCGCCGACGTGTACGGCATCGTCGCTCCCGACGAACTGCCCCTCACCGAGGACTCGCCGCTCCGCCCCGCCAGCCCCTACGCGGCGTCCAAGGTGGCCGCCGACTTCCTGGGGCTCCAGGCCTGGCTGGGCCGCCACCTGCCGGTGCTGCGGGTGCGGGCGTTCAACCACCTCGGCCCGGGCCAGACCGACAAGTTCGTGGCTCCGGCGCTGGCCTCGCGGGTCGCCCGGGCCGAGCTCGAGGGCGGCGAGGTCCTCACCGTGGGCGATCTGTCGGCCCGTCGCGACTTCACCGACGTGCGCGACGTGGTGCGGGCCTACCGCCTGCTCGTGGAGCACGGTGAGCCGGGCGAGGTCTACAACGTGTGCTCGGGCGTCGATCTGGCCGTGCAGGACCTGGCCGACCAGCTCGTGGCCCAGGCGCGGGTGCCACTGCGGCTGGAGGTGGACGAGTCGCTCCTGCGGCCGGTGGAGCTGCCCGTGCTGCGCGGCAGCCACCAGCGGCTGACCGATGCCACCGGCTGGGAACCCGAGATCCCGATCGCCCAGACGCTGACCGATCTGCTCGAGGACTGGCGGGTCAGGCTCGCCGGGTGACCGGGTCGCCGGCGTCCACCACCCACGTCGACGCCGTCGTCACCGGGCTGGCGGCGTCGGCCACGTCGGCCACCACCTGGAAGCGCGCCGTGAGCTGATCGGGCGTGACCTCCACGGCCAGGTAGCCGTGGCGGTCGAGCTGCTCACGCAGGTGCGGGGTGCGGGGGCCCACGTCCTGGCTGAACAGCACCGACGAGATCGGCGGAGCCATGAACTCGGGGGCCACCACCTCGGACCCGGTGTCGAACGGGGTGCGGTGGACGTCGAGCACCATGCCCTGGTGGTAGTCACCGGTGAGCACCACCGGGTTGTCGGCGCCGGCCAGCTGGCCCAGCAGCCGGTCGCGGGCCTGGGGGAAGCCGTCCCACACGTCGAGGTAGTAGGCCGCCTCGCCGTCGACGGCTCCACTGTCTATGCCGGCGAGCACGACCGGGTTCCCGAGCAGGTTCCAGGTGACCCCACCCTCGGCCAGGCCCGCTTGCAGCCAGGCCTCCTGATCGGCCCCCAGCCGGGAGCGGTCCTCGGCCTCCCGCGCCTCGCAGTTGCCGAAGTCGGTGGTGTCGCGCGGGTCGGGCCGACACGGTGGCAGGTCGCTGTGCTGACGCTCGTCGAGCACGTGCACCCGGGCCAGGTCGCCCACCTGGAAGCTGCGGTGGACGGCCAGCACGGACCCCTGGGGCGGGTCCAGGCGCACCGGCAGGTTCTCCCACCAGGCCTGGTAGGCGGCGGCCTTGCGGTCGAGGTCCCCACCCGAGGGGCTGCCCGGCACGACGTCGCCCATGTAGTTGTTGGCGACCTCGTGGTCGTCCCAGGTGACCACGAACGGGAACCGGGCGTGGGCGGCCTGCAGGTCGGTGTCGAGGTGGTAGGAGGCGTAGCGCAGCCGGTAGTCGGCCAGGGTGACCACGGCATGGCCGGGCTGGGACATGCGGGGACCCGGCACCCCGGGGTACTCGTAGATGTAGTCACCGAGGTGCAGGACCAGGTCGAGGTCCTGGGTGGCCAGGTGGCGGTAGGCGGCGAAGGCACCGGTCTCCAGCATCTGGCAGTTGGCCACGGCCAGCGCGAAGCGGTCCGGCGTGCCGTCGGGCAGCGTCCGGGCCCGTCCCACCGGGCTCGTCCAGTCACCCACCCGGAAGCGGTAGTGGTGGTCGGTGCCGGGATCCAGGCCGGTGGCGTCGACGTGCACGCTGTGCCCGTGGTCGACCTCGGCGGTGAACACCCCGGAGGTGACCACCTTGGTGAACCGGTCGTCGGTGGCGATCTCCCACACCACGTCCACCGGATCACCAGCCATGCCGCCCGAGCCGTCGACCGCCAGGGCATCGGGAGCCAGCCGGGTCCACAGGATCACCCGGTCGGCGAGCGGGTCGCCCGACGCCACACCCAGGGTGAACGGATCGGCGGCCAGCCTCGCGGTGTGGACGGTGGTGGTGGACTGTGCCCCGGCGCCGGCGCTCGTGGCGGTGGTCGACGATGCCCCCGTCGACGTCCCCGACGAGCCCCCGTCCGAGCACCCCGCCGCCACCAGGGCGACGGCGGCTGCCGATCCGGTGAGGAACCGTCGCCGGCTGAGCGCCGACGCGGGCGTGTGGTCTGCGTGCATGCGGTCGTCCCCTTGACCTTTGCTCGACCCCGATCGACGTGCTCGACCCGGTCGTCCCCGAAGGGATCTGCAGTCTCCCACCTCACCGCAGCCCATGCCGATCCTGTCGTTCACCGCCGGTTCACCACCGGTTCACCGCTGGTCGATTCGCTGGTCACCGCTGGTCACCGCCCCCACAGCCGACGGGGCTTTCCTCCCTACCGACCGGTAGGTAGGCTGGGGGCATGCAGCAGCTCGCCCCGGATCAGATCGCCCTCGTCAACGAGCTCGAACCGGTGGCGGCCGGCCTCCTCGACAAGCACGTCAGCTCGTCCAAGGAGTGGTTCCCCCACGAGCTGGTGCCGTGGAGCCGCGGCCGCGACTTCGAGCCCGGCGAGGCGTGGGACCCCGACGAGGTCCACCTCGATCCCGCGGTGCGCTCGAGCCTGTTCGTGAACCTGCTCACCGAGGACAACCTGCCGTACTACTTCCGGACCATCGAGTCGATGTTCGGCCGCGACAGCGCCTGGGGCACCTGGGTGCGGCGCTGGACCGCCGAGGAGGGCCGCCACTCCATCGTGCTGCGCGACTACCTCACCGTCACCCGCATGATCGACCCCGTCGCCCTCGAGCGGGCCCGCATGCACCAGGTGTCCGGTGGCGAGGTTCCCGCCCCCGACTACGCCACCGACGGGATCGTCTACGTCACGTTGCAAGAGCTGGCCACCCGCATCGCCCACCACAACACCGGCAAGCTCATGGACGACAAGGCCGGCTACGAGGTCATGAAGCGGGTGGCGGCCGACGAGAACCGCCACCACCTCTTCTACCGGGACCTCGGCACCGCCGCCCTCGCGATCGATCCCTCCGCCATGGTCATCGCCATGGAGCGCCAGGTCCGCGAGTTCGAGATGCCCGGCACCGGCATCCCCGACTTCGAGACCCACGCCCACGCCATCGCCCGGGTGGGGATCTACGACTTCAGCGTCCACCACGATTCCGTGCTCGTGCCGGTGATACTCCGCCACTGGGACGTCGAGCACCTCGAGGGCCTCAGCCCCGAGGCCGAGGAAGCCCGGACCAAGATGCTCAAGCGCATGGAGCGCATCGCAAAGGCGGGCCGCCGCTTCGACCCCCGCCGGGCCGAGGCCCGCGCCGACGAACTGGCCACCGGCGCGGCCGAGCCGTCGCTGGTCGCCGCGGGCTGAGCCGGCCCGCGTCGCGTCCCGCCCCGGCGGGCGCGGTCTGCTACGCAGGGGCGATGCGCTCCCGACCGGTCCTGGCCATCGCCTTCGCGTCCCTGCTCTTCGCCGGTCTGGTCGCCGGCTGCGGTACCGGTGG